>NZ_JAXUAK010000001.1:0-499238 GCF_046535855.1 Puerhibacterium sp. TATVAM-FAB25
GCGGGGGCCGCCCCCCCCCCCCCCCCGCCCCCCCCCCCCCGCCCCGCCCCCCCCCGCCCCCCCCCCCCCCCCCGGGGGGGTGGCGGGCCTCCGTCGTCCCCGAACCTGCGCCGGGGGTCTCTCTGGGCGAGGGCGGGCGGGCTCGTAGGGTGGCCGCATGGCCTGGCAGACCCGCACCTCGAGCACCGTGTACGCCAACCGCTGGATCCGCGTCCGCGAGGACGCGGTGGTGATGCCCGACGGGGCGGACGGGGTCTACGGCGTGGTGGAGGTGCGCCACCCGGCGGTGTTCGTGGTGGCCCTCGACGACGCCGGCCGCGTGCTGCTGGTCGAGGTCGACCGGTACACGGTGGGGCGCTCGTGGGAGGTCGTGGCCGGCGGCTCCGACGGGGAGGACCCGCTGGCGGCCGCGCGCCGGGAGCTGCGCGAGGAGGCCGGCCTGGAGGCCGACGACTGGTCCGAGGTGGGGCGGATGGACGCCCTCAACGGCATCTGCGTCGCGCCGGAGCACGTGTTCCTCGCCCGCGGCCTGCGCGCGGTCGCGGGTGCGGGCGAGCTCGCCCGCACCCAGCGGGAGGAGGGCATCGGCGCCACGCGCTGGGTGCCGTTCGGCGACGCGGTGGCGATGGCCGCCGCCGGCGAGATCCGCGACGGCGAGACCGTGGCCGCGCTGGCGTTCGCCGGCGCGCGCCTCGGCCGCTTCGCCTGAGGCGCCGCGGCGCCGCGGTCGCCTCGCGGGCGACCTCGGGCGGCGGCGGCGGGTGGCGGGCCTCAGGCGGCCGAGGCTGCCGCCGGGGCGAACTGCGTGCGGTAGAGCTCGGCGTACAGGCCGCCGGCCGCGAGCAGCTCGGGGTGCGTCCCCTGCTCGACGACGCGGCCGTCGTCGAGCACGACGATGAGGTCGGCCTCGCGCACGGTCGACAGCCGGTGGGCGATGACGAGCGAGGTGCGCCCGGCCAGCGCCGCGTCGAGCGCCGCCTGCACCGCCGCCTCCGACTCGGAGTCCAGGTGCGCCGTCGCCTCGTCGAGGACCACGACCTCGGGCGCCTTGAGCAGCAGGCGGGCGATGGCCAGGCGCTGCCGCTCGCCGCCGGACAGGCGGTAGCCGCGGTCGCCGACGACGGTCTCGACGCCGTGGGGCAGGCGCTCGACCAGGTCCCAGATCCGGGCGGCGCGCAGCGCGGCCTCGAGGTCGGCGTCCGTGGCGTCGGGCCGGGCGTACCGCAGGTTCTCCGCGATCGTGTCGTGGAAGAGGTGCGCCTCCTGGGAGACCACCCCGACGGTGTCCCGCAGCGACGCCAGCGTGACGTCGCGCAGGTCCGTGCCCGCGATGCGGACGGTGCCGTGCGTGGGGTCGTACATGCGCGACACGAGCTGGGAGACCGTCGTCTTGCCGGCGCCCGAGGGGCCCACCAGGGCGACCATCGCGCCGGCCGGCACGGAGAACGTCACGTCGTGCAGCGTGTCCCCGGTGGGGTCGTTGCGCAGGGCGGCGACCGACTCGAGGGAGGCGAGCGAGACCTCGTCCGCGCTCGGGTAGCGGAACGTCACGCCGTCGAGCTCCACGCCCGCCCCGCGGACGGCGACGGCCGTGCGCAGGTCGGCGGCGTCGGGCCGGTCCGCGACGCTCGGCTCGAGGTCGAGCACCTCGAGCACCCGCTCGAAGCTCACGAGCGCGGTCATGACGTCGACCTGGACGTTGCTCATCGCCGTCAGGGGGCCGTAGAGGCGGCCGAGGTAGGCGGTGAGAGCGACGACGACGCCGACGGTGAGCTCGCCGGCGACGGCCTGCAGGCCGCCCAGCCCGTACACGGCGGCGATGGCGACCGAGGCGAGGGTGGTGAGACCGACCCGGAACCAGGTGCTCACCAGGGCGCGGCGCATCCCGAGGTCCCGCAGCCGGCGCACCTGCGCGCCGTAGCGGGCGTTCTCCCGCTCGGGGTCGCCGAACACCTTGGCCAGGTGCGCGCCCGCGACGTTGAACCGCTCGTTCATGAGCTGGCCGGCCTCGGCGTTGAGCTCGTAGCCCTCGCGGGTCATGGCGGCCAGACGGCGGCCGAACCAGCGCGCCGGCAGCACGAAGAACGGCACGAGCACGAGCGCCAGCAGCGTCAGCTCCCACGACATCGCCAGCATCGCGGCGAGCGTGAACACGATCGTCAGGCCGTTGGACACGACGGTCTGCAGGGTGGAGGTGAAGGCCTGCTGCGCGCCCAGCACGTCGCCGTTGAGCCGCTGGACGAGGGCGCCGGTGCGGGTGCGGGAGAAGAAGGCCAGGGGCATGCGCTGCACGTGGTCGAACACGGCGGTGCGCAGGTCGAGGATGAGGCCCTCGCCGACGTGGGAGGAGACCCAGCGCTCGGCGACCGCGAGGCCGGCGGAGACGAGGGCCAGGACGGCGGCGCCGGAGGCGAGCAGCACGATCAGGCCGCGGTCGCCGGCGGCGATGCCGTCGTCGATGAGGTGGCGGAACAGCAGCGGGGTGGCCGCGCCAGCGGCGGCGTCGAGCGCCAGCAGCAGCAGGAAGACGGCCAGGCGGCCGCGGTAGGGCCGCGCGAAGGACAGCACGCGCCGCAGGGTGCGGCGGGCGAGGCGGTGGGTCGTCACGGAGGAGTCCTGGGTGAAGGACCGCATCCCGTGGCCGGGGTGGGGCATGCTCACGGTCGCCTCCAGGGGTTCGGGGACACGAGCAGATGCTGAGCATACCTCACTATGTGTTCGGCTCACCAGATCGGTTACGCTGGCGCCGTGACCGGAGCGACGGAGGCGACCCCGCTGGCCGAGCGGCACGTGCACGACGACGCCGCGACGCTCGTCGAGCTGCTGCACGCGGCGGTCCGGGGCCTGCGGCGCGACGCCGCCACGCTGGGCGACCCGCTCACGCCCGGCCAGGCCCGGCTCCTGCGCTCGCTGGCCCACGCCGACGGGCCGCTGCGCGCCGTCGACCTCGCCGCCCGCCTCGACGTCGCGCCCCGCTCGGTGACCACCAAGGTGGACCAGGCCGAGGCCGACGGGTACGTGCGCCGGCTGCCCGACCCGCACGACCGGCGGGCCCGGCTGGTCGAGCTCACGGACGCCGGGCGCGCGGCGCTGGCGCGCGTGTGGGCCGAGCGGCGCCAGGGCGCGGCGGCGCGCCTCGCGCGCCTCACGCCCGACGAGCGCGCGGAGCTGCTGCGCATGCTGCGGGTGGTCGGCGCCGACGATCCCGACGACCTCGACGGCCCGGCGGGCGCCGACGGCCCGGACGGCACGGCCCGCTGAGGCCGGCTGGGGCAGGATGGGGCCCATGCTCCGCATCGGCCTGACGGGCGGCATCGCCGCCGGCAAGTCCGTGGCGGCGCGGCGCCTGGCCGAGCTCGGCGCCGTCGTCGTCGACCACGACGTGCTCGCCCGCGAGGCGGTCGCGCCCGGCTCCGTGGGGCTGGAGCGCGTCGTCGAGGCGTTCGGGGACGGGGTGCTGCTCGCGGACGGGTCGCTCGACCGCCCGGCGCTGGGGGCCGTGGTCTTCGGCGACGCCGCCGCGCGGGAGCGGCTCGAGAGCATCGTGCACCCCGAGGTGCGGCGGCTGTCCGCCGAGCGCGAGGCCGCCGCCGTCGCGGCCGACCCGCGCGCCGTCGTCGTGCACGACATCCCCCTGCTGGTCGAGACGGGCCAGGCGGACCGGTTCGGGCTGGTGGTCGTCGTGCACGCGCCGGCGGCGCTGCGCGCGGAGCGGCTCACCGGGACGCGCGGGCTGGACCCCGACGCGGCGCGCGCCCGCGTCGCGGCGCAGGCGACGGACGACGAGCGGCTGGCCGTCGCGGACGTGGTGCTCGACGGCACGGGCACGCAGGACGCGCTGCGGGCGCAGGTCGACGCCCTGTGGGAGCGGGTCGCCGCGGAGGCCGCGGCCGAGGCGGGGGCCGAGGAGGGCTGACCCCTCGGGCGGGCGGGCCGCCCGGCTGGCGGGCCGCCCAGCTGCCCGGCTGCCCGGGTGTCGGCGGGTCGGCCTACCGTAGAGGCATGCGACCCGTGACCGACCTGCAGCGTGCGGTGGCCCCGTTCGAGGTCATCAGCGAGTACGAGCCGTCGGGCGACCAGCCCGCGGCCATCGCCGAGCTCACCCGGCGCGTCCAGGCGGGGGAGAAGGACGTCGTGCTGCTGGGCGCCACGGGCACCGGCAAGAGCGCGACGACCGCGTGGCTCATCGAGAAGCTGCAGCGGCCCACGCTGGTCATGGCACCCAACAAGACGCTCGCGGCGCAGCTCGCGTCGGAGTTCCGCGAGCTGCTGCCCAACAACGCCGTCGAGTACTTCGTCTCGTACTACGACTACTACCAGCCCGAGGCGTACATCGCGCAGACGGACACCTACATCGAGAAGGACTCGTCGATCAACGACGAGGTCGAGCGGCTGCGCCACTCCGCCACGAGCTCGCTGCTGACGCGGCGCGACGTCGTCGTGGTCGCCTCGGTGTCCTGCATCTACGGCCTCGGCACGCCGCAGGAGTACGTCGACCGGATGGTGCGGCTCGACGTCGGGGACGTCGTCGACCGCGACGAGATGCTGCGCCGGTTCGTGCAGATGCAGTACTCCCGCAACGACATGGCGTTCACGCGGGGCACCTTCCGGGTGCGCGGCGACACCGTCGAGATCATCCCGGTCTACGAGGAGCTCGCCGTGCGGATCGAGTTCTTCGGCGACGAGATCGAGGCGATCCAGACGCTGCACCCGCTCACCGGGGACGTGGTCCGCAACGAGGAGAGCATCTACCTCTTCCCGGCCACCCACTACGTCGCGGGCCCGGAGCGCATGGAGCGGGCCATCGGCACGATCGAGGCCGAGCTGGCCGAGCGCCTGGCCGACCTGGAGCGGCAGAACAAGCTGCTCGAGGCCCAGCGGCTGCGCATGCGCACCACCTACGACATCGAGATGATGCGCCAGATCGGCAGCTGCAACGGCATCGAGAACTACTCGCGGCACATCGACGGCCGGGCGGCCGGCACGCCGCCGAACACGCTGCTCGACTACTTCCCCGAGGACTTCCTGCTCGTCATCGACGAGTCGCACCAGACGGTGCCGCAGATCGGCGCCATGTTCGAGGGCGACATGTCGCGCAAGCGCTCGCTCGTCGAGCACGGCTTCCGCCTGCCCTCGGCCATGGACAACCGGCCGCTGCGCTGGGAGGAGTTCGTCGAGCGCATCGGCCAGACGGTCTACCTGTCCGCCACGCCCGGCGACTACGAGCTGTCGCTGTCCGACGGCGTCGTGGAGCAGGTCATCCGCCCGACCGGCCTGGTCGACCCGGAGGTCGTCGTCAAGCCGACCAAGGGGCAGATCGACGACCTGCTGCACGAGATCCGCCAGCGGGTCGAGCGCGACGAGCGCGTCCTGGTCACCACGCTGACCAAGAAGATGGCCGAGGACCTCACGGACTACTTCCTCGAGAAGGACGTGCGGGTGCGGTACCTGCACTCCGAGGTCGACACGCTGCGGCGCGTCGAGCTGCTGCGCGAGCTGCGGCTGGGCGAGTACGACGTGCTGGTCGGCATCAACCTGCTGCGCGAGGGCCTCGACCTGCCCGAGGTGTCCCTGGTGGCGATCCTCGACGCGGACAAGGAGGGCTTCCTGCGCTCCGAGCGGTCGCTGATCCAGACGATCGGCCGCGCCGCCCGCAACGTGTCCGGCCAGGTGCACATGTACGCGGACAAGACGACGCCCGCCATGCGGTACGCCCTGGACGAGACGAACCGCCGGCGCGAGAAGCAGCTCGCCTACAACGCCGAGCACGGCATCGACCCGACCCCGCTGCGCAAGCGGATCGCCGACGTGACCGACATGCTCGCCCGCGAGGACCTGGACACCCAGGAGCTGCTGGCCGGCGGCTACCGCAAGCCGGCCGACGGGGGCCGCCGCGCGAAGGGCGGCGCGCCCGTCCCGGGGGCGCCCAAGGAGGGCGCGACGACGGGCAACCGGCTCGCCGGCGCCGCGGCGAGCGACCTCGCCGGGCTCATCCAGGAGCTCACCGACCAGATGCACACCGCCGCCTCCGAGCTGCAGTTCGAGGTCGCGGCGCGCCTGCGCGACGAGATCTCCGGGCTGAAGAAGGAGCTGCGGCAGATGCAGGCGGCCACGGCCTGACGCGCCTGGCGCGGCGGGCGGCGCCGCGGCCGGCCGACACGCCGCGGCGACGTCGCGTCCGGCGGTGGGGGAGGGCCGCGTGCCGTATGCTGAGTCCCCGTTGGGCGGGAGTACTCCCTGAGCGGTGAGGTCGTCAGCACGACCGGCGTCGGTGCCGGTTCGGCCTCACCCGCCGGCGTCGCGGCACGGTCGCGAGGCAGGCGGAGAAGACGTCCGGTGACATCGTGCTACCCACCGGAGGTCCTCCTATGAACGTGCCCGTCTGGGTCTGGGCAGTCACCGTCGTCGCCATCCTGGCGATGCTCGCGGTCGACTACGTCGGACACGTCCGCACGCCCCACGCGCCCTCGCTGCGCGAGGCCACCCGCTGGTCGATCGTCTACGTGGCGATCGCCGTCGTCTTCGGCCTGATCGTCTGGGCCGTGTGGGGCGGCCGGTACGGCGGCGAGTACTTCGCCGGCTACATCACCGAGAAGTCGCTCAGCGTCGACAACCTCTTCGTGTTCGTGCTGATCATGACCAGCTTCCGGGTGCCCCGGGAGTACCAGCAGAAGGTCCTGCTGATCGGCATCACCATCGCGCTCGTGATGCGCGCGGGCTTCATCGCCGCCGGCGCGGCGCTCATCGCCAACTTCTCGTGGGTGTTCTACCTCTTCGGCGCGTTCCTGATCTGGACCGCGATCGCGCAGGCGCGGCACAAGGACGAGGGCGAGGAGTTCAAGGAGAACGCGGTCCTGCGGCTGACCCGGCGGGTGCTGCCGACCACGGACTCCTACGTCGGCGACAAGATGACCGCCAAGGTGGACGGCAAGCGGTTCGTCACCCCGATGCTCATCGTCATGATCGCGATCGGGTCGGCCGACCTGCTGTTCGCGGTCGACTCCATCCCGGCGATCTTCGGCCTGACCCAGGAGACCTACCTGGTCTTCACCGCGAACGCCTTCTCGCTCCTGGGCCTGCGCCAGCTCTACTTCCTCATCGACGGCCTGCTCGACCGCCTCGTGTACCTCAACTACGGTCTGGCGGCGATCCTCGGCATGATCGGCGTCAAGCTGCTCATCCACGCGCTGCACACCAACGAGCTGTCGTTCATCAACGGCGGCGAGCACGTCGAGGCGATCCCGGAGATCTCCACCCCGGCCTCGCTCGGGTTCATCCTCGTGGTGCTCACGATCACCACGGTCGCCTCCCTGCGCCGCGACCGCGCGGACCGCAGGGCCGCCGCCGCGGAGATGACCACTCCCACGAACCCCATGAAGGACGCTGAATGATCCACGAGCTGCCCTACGTCTTCGAGGCGGTAGCCCTCGTCGCCGTGGTCGTCCTGCTGGCCGCCGACCTCCTCATCGTCGGCCGCAGGCCCCACGTGCCCACGATGAAGGAGTCCGGCCTGTGGGTCGCCTTCTACGTGGCGCTGGCGATCGTCTTCGGGGTCGTGGTGTGGCTCGTCGGCGGGGCCGTGCCGGCCGGCGAGTTCTTCGCCGGCTGGCTGACGGAGTACTCCCTCAGCGTCGACAACCTCTTCGTCTTCGTCATCATCATGACGAAGTTCGCGGTGCCCCGGCAGTACCAGCAGAAGGTGCTGATGGTCGGCATCATCACCGCGCTCGTGCTGCGGGCGGTCTTCATCCTGGTCGGCGCCGCGGTCATCGAGCAGTTCGTCTGGGTGTTCTACCTGTTCGGCGCGTTCCTCATCTACACGGCGATCAAGCTGGTCACCGGCGGCGAGGAGGACGAGGAGTTCAAGGAGAACGCCGTCATCCGCTCGCTGCGCCGCGCGCTGCCGCTCTCGGCGCACTACGACGAGGGCCGGCTGCGCACGACCGTCGACGGCAAGCGCCTGTGGACGCCGATGATCGTCGTCTTCCTCGCGATCGGGTCCACGGACCTGCTCTTCGCGTTCGACTCGATCCCGGCGATCTTCGGCCTCACCCAGGACCCGTTCATCGTCTTCACCGCGAACGTGTTCGCGCTCATGGGGCTGCGCCAGCTCTACTTCCTGCTGGGCGGCCTGCTGGAGCGGCTGGTCTACCTGCCGATCGCGCTGGCGGTCATCCTCGGCTTCATCGGCGTCAAGCTCATCCTCGAGGCGCTGCACCAGAACACGCTGCCGTTCATCAACGGCGGCGAGGGGCTGCACGGCGTGCCCGAGGTGCCGATCTGGCTCTCGCTGGTCGTCATCCTGGCGTCGCTCACGATCGCCACGGTGGCGAGCCTGGCCAAGACGCGGCGCGACGCGGCCGTCAACGCCGGCGCCGACGCCTGACCGTCGACGACCGGCCGCGTCCACCTCTCGGACGCCGCAGGCCCGGACCCCGCGCGGGGTCCGGGCCTGCGGCCGTCAGGAGACGGACGGGGCCGCGTCGGTCCTCGTAGGTCCGGGCGGGGTCAGCCCGCGAAGCCGCCGATCACGGGGACCAGCTCCCGGGCCGTGCGGGTGCCCACGAGGCCCTCGCGGCGGAAGGGGTCGGCGTCCAGCAGGGCCAGCGCGCCGTCCGCGTCGTCCGCCTCGACGACGATGAGCGCGCCGTCGGGCTGGTCGCCCGTCGCGGGCAGCGGGCCCGACAGCCGCAGGCGGCCCTCCGCGTGCAGGCCGCGGAGGAACTCGCGGTGCTCGGGGCGGACGACGTCGCGGCGCGCGGCGCTGTCGGGGGCGTAGACGTAGGTGACGACGAACACGGCCATGGGGCACATCCAAGCACGCGGCGCGTGAGATCCGTCGCACCGGCGTGCGAACTCCCTCGAACGTCTGTGCGACTGTCAGGGGACGGAACTACGATGCCGGGGTGAGCAACCGTCTCGTCATCTCCGGCGCCCGCGAGCACAACCTTCGCAACGTCGACCTCGACCTCCCGAGGGACCGGCTCATCGTCTTCACCGGGCTGTCGGGCTCCGGCAAGTCGTCGCTCGCCTTCGACACCATCTTCGCCGAGGGGCAGCGCCGCTACGTCGAGTCGCTCTCGGCGTACGCCCGGCAGTTCCTCGGGCAGATGGACAAGCCCGACGTCGACTTCATCGAGGGCCTGAGCCCTGCGGTCTCCATCGACCAGAAGTCGACCAACCGCAACCCGCGCTCGACGGTCGGCACCATCACCGAGGTGTACGACTACCTGCGCCTGCTGTACTCGCGGGCCGGGACGCAGCACTGCCCCGTGTGCGGCGAGGTGGTGCAGTCGCAGACGCCGCAGCAGATCGTCGACAAGCTGCTGGAGCTGCCCGAGGGCACCCGCTACCAGGTGCTGGCGCCCGTGGTGCGCGGCCGCAAGGGCGAGTACGCCGACCTGTTCAAGGAGCTGCAGACCAAGGGCTTCGCCCGCGCCCGCGTCGACGGGGAGGTCGTGCAGCTGTCCAGCCCGCCGCAGCTGGAGAAGAAGCTCAAGCACGACATCGAGGTCGTGGTCGACCGCCTCGTGTCGCGCGAGGGGGTGCAGCGCCGGCTCACCGACTCCGTCGAGACGGCGCTGTCGCTCGCGGGCGGGCTGATGATGATCGAGCTCGTCGACGCCGACACCGACGACCCCGACCGCATCCGGAAGTTCTCCGAGAAGCGCGCCTGCCCCAACGACCACCCGCTCGTGCTCGACGAGATCGAGCCGCGCACGTTCTCGTTCAACGCCCCGTACGGCGCGTGCCCGGAGTGCACCGGCATCGGGTTCCGTCTCGAGGTGGACCCCGAGCTCGTGGTGCCCGACCCGGAGAAGTCGCTCGCCGAGGGCGCCGTCGCGCCGTGGGCGCAGACCTCCAGCGAGTACTTCGCGCGGGTGCTCACCGCGCTCGCGGAGGAGATGAGCTTCTCCATGGACGTGCCGTGGCGGGCGCTGCCCGAGCGTGCCCGGCAGGCGATCCTGCATGGCCGCAACCACGAGGTGCACGTCAAGTACCGCAACCGCTGGGGCCGCGAGCGGCAGTACTCCACCGGCTTCGAGGGCGCCGTGACGTTCGTCGAGCGCCGGCACGCCGAGACGGAGTCGGACTGGTCCAAGGAGCGGTACGAGGGCTTCATGCGCGAGGTCCCGTGCCCGGTCTGCAAGGGCGCCCGCCTCAAGCCCGAGGTGCTCGCCGTCAAGGTCGGCGGCCGGTCGATCTGGGACGTGTGCCGCATGTCCATCGAGGACGCCGCCGCCTTCCTCAAGACGCTCGAGCTGGGGGAGCGGGAGCGGCAGATCGCCGCCGAGGTGCTCAAGGAGATCCACGCCCGCCTCGGGTTCCTGCTCGACGTCGGCCTGGACTACCTGTCGCTGGAGCGCCCGGCCGCCACGCTGTCCGGCGGCGAGGCCCAGCGCATCCGGCTCGCCACGCAGATCGGCTCGGGCCTGGTCGGCGTGCTGTACGTGCTCGACGAGCCGAGCATCGGCCTGCACCAGCGCGACAACCGGCGCCTGATCGACACGCTCACGCGTCTGCGCGACCTGGGCAACACGCTCATCGTCGTGGAGCACGACGAGGACACCATCCGCACGGCGGACTGGATCGTCGACATCGGCCCCGGCGCCGGCGAGCACGGCGGCCGGGTGGTGCACTCCGGCGACTACGCCGGCCTGCTCGAGGCGCCCGAGTCGCTGACCGGCGCGTACCTGTCGGGCCGCCGGCGCATCCCGGCGCCTGCCGCGCGCCGCCCGGTCGACCCGGACCGCGAGGTCACCGTCGTCGGCGCGCGCGAGCACAACCTCAAGAACGTCGACGTCAGCTTCCCGCTGGGCGTGCTGACCGCCGTCACCGGCGTCTCCGGCTCGGGCAAGTCCACGCTCGTGAACTCGATCCTCTACACGGTGATGGCCAACGAGCTGAACGGCGCGCGCCAGGTGGCGGGCCGCCACACGCGCGTCACGGGCCTCGACCAGCTCGACAAGGTCGTGCACGTGGACCAGGGCCCCATCGGCCGCACCCCGCGCTCCAACCCGGCCACCTACACCGGCGTCTGGGACCGGATCCGCAAGATCTTCGCGGAGACGGAGGAGGCCAAGGTGCGCGGCTACGGGCCCGGGCGGTTCTCGTTCAACGTCAAGGGCGGGCGCTGCGAGGCGTGCTCCGGCGACGGCACCCTGAAGATCGAGATGAACTTCCTGCCGGACGTCTACGTCCCGTGCGAGGTCTGCCACGGCGCGCGGTACAACCGCGAGACGCTCGAGGTGCACTTCAAGGGCAAGACCGTCGCCGACGTCCTCGACATGCCGATCTCCGAGGCGGCCGAGTTCTTCGCGGCGTTCCCGGCGATCTCCCGGTACCTGCAGACCCTCGTCGACGTCGGCCTGGGCTACGTGCGACTCGGGCAGCCCGCGCCGACGCTGTCGGGCGGCGAGGCGCAGCGCGTCAAGCTCGCCAGCGAGCTGCAGCGCCGCTCCACCGGCCGCACGGTCTACGTGCTCGACGAGCCGACGACCGGCCTGCACTTCGAGGACATCCGCAAGCTCCTCGGCGTGCTGCAGAACCTCGTCGAGAAGGGCAACTCGGTGATCGTCATCGAGCACAACCTCGACGTCATCAAGAGCGCCGACTGGATCATCGACATGGGCCCCGAGGGCGGCTCCGGCGGTGGCACGGTCGTGGCCCAGGGCACGCCCGAGGAGGTCGCCGCGGTCGAGGCGAGCCACACCGGCCGGTTCCTCGCCGAGGTGCTCGCCGCCCACCCGCCGGTGGAGCAGCCGGCGCGCCCGCGCCGCGCGCGCAAGGCGGCCACCGCGGCAGGGGCGGCGCCCGCCGCCAAGGCCGGCAAGAAGAAGGTCGCGGCCGCGACGTCGGGCGCCCGGCGCACGACCGCGAAGGCGTGAGCGCGCCGCAGGAGGCGGCCGTGCGCGTCGTCCGCGACGACGACCCGGCCGCCGCGGCGCTGGCCGCCGACGGCTGGGCGCCCGTCGCCGAGTCGTGGGGCGCCCGGCTGCGCGTGACGCCGACCGTGCTGGGCCGGTGCGCCGCGGCCGTCGCCGCGGCCACCGATGCCGGCTGGGAGGTGCTCGTCCTCGGCCCGCAGGACGCCGAGGCCGTCGTGGCCCTCGACGCGGCCTGCGCGGCCGACTACCCGGACACCGTGGCGACCCGGCACGACGTGCCGGACGCCGCCGCGCTGGCCGACGACCTGCGCTCCGGCGCCCGCTGGGCCTACGGTGCCACCGCCGCGGACGGCCGGCTGGACGCCGTCACCGTGCTCTACCCGTCGCTCGGCCGGGAGGCGCCCATGATCGAGACCGACTTCACCGTGACCCGGGCCGCGGTCCGCGGCCGGGGGCTGGCGACGGGCGTGAAGGCCGCGGCGGTGCTCGACCTGGCGGCCCAGGGCCACGAGCTGTTCGGCACCGGCGGGGCGGGCGTCAACGCGGCGTCCCGCCGGGCGAACGGGGCCCTCGGCTACGTGGTGACGGAGCGCTGGCTGCACCTGCGGCCCGCGCGCTGACCGCCCGTCGCCGGCACGCCGGCCGGCCGGCCGACCCGCCCGCGCTGACCGCGGGCGGGTCCGACGGTGTCGGCGGGGCGGCTTAGGGTGGACGGCATGGCCGACCCCGCCACCTATCGTCCTGCGCCCGGGGAGATCCCCACGTCGCCGGGCGTGTACCGCTTCCGGGACGCCCACGGCCGCGTGATCTACGTCGGCAAGGCCAAGAACCTGCGCTCCCGGCTGTCCAGCTACTTCCAGGACATCGCCAACCTGCACCACCGCACCCAGACGATGGTGACCACCGCCGCCTCGGTCGAGTGGACCGTCGTGGGCACCGAGGTCGAGGCGCTCGCGCTCGAGTACACCTGGATCAAGCAGTACGACCCGCGGTTCAACGTCAAGTACCGCGACGACAAGTCGTACCCGTACCTCGCCGTCACGATGTCCGAGGCGGTGCCCCGCGCCCAGGTGATGCGCGGCGCCAAGCGTCCCGGCACCCGCTACTTCGGCCCGTACGGCCACGCCTGGGCGATCCGCGAGACGCTCGACCTGCTGCTGCGCGTCTTCCCGATCCGCACGTGCTCCGCGGGCGTCTACAAGCGTGCCCAGGCCAGCGGGCGCCCCTGCCTGCTCGGCTACATCGACAAGTGCTCGGCGCCCTGCGTGGAGCGCATCTCGCAGGAGGACCACAAGCAGCTCGCACAGGACTTCTGCGACTTCATGGCGGGCGACACCCAGCGGTTCGTGCGCCGGCTCGAGAAGCAGATGCAGGAGGCCGCGGCCGACATGGAGTACGAGCGCGCGGCCCGGCTGCGCGACGACGTCCAGGCCCTGCAGCGGGCGCTCGAGAAGAACGCGGTGGTGCTCGGCGACGCCACGGACGCCGACGTCTTCGCGCTCGTCGGTGACGAGCTCGAGGCGGCCGTGCAGGTGTTCCACGTGCGCGGCGGGCGGATCCGCGGCCAGCGCGGCTGGGTCGTGGAGAAGGTCGAGGACGTCACGGACGGCGAGCTCGTCGAGCACCTGCTGCAGCAGGTGTACGGCTCGGCCGACGAGGGGCTCGAGTCCGGCGCCGACGAGGCGACGCGCGCGGCCGCGCGCGACGCGGTGCCGCGCGAGGTGCTCGTGCCGGTGCTGCCGCCCGACCTCGAGCAGGTCACGGCCTGGCTCACGGGGCTGCGCGGCGCGCGGGTCGACGTGCGCGTGCCGCAGCGCGGCGAGAAGCGCGAGCTGGCCGAGACGGTGCGCAAGAACGCCGAGCACGCCCTCGCCCTGCACCGCACCCGCCGCGCGGGCGACCTCACCACCCGCAGCCAGGCCCTGCGCGAGATCCAGGAGGCGCTCGGCCTCGACTCCGCACCCCTGCGCATCGAGTGCTACGACGTGTCGCACACCCAGGGGACCTACCAGTCGGCCTCGATGGTCGTGTTCGAGGACGGCCTGGCCCGCAAGAGCGAGTACCGGTCGTTCAGCGTCCGCGGCGCGGACGGCACCGGCGCGCGGGACGACACGGAGGCGATGCACGAGGTCATCACCCGGCGGTTCCGCCGGTATCTGGCCGACCGGTCGCGCGCCGGCGAGGTGGAGATCGACGTCGAGGACGAGGACGCGCCGGCCCCCACCGGGCCGGGCGGCGCGCAGCGCTCCGGCGAGGTGACCGCCGACGCGCCCGCAGACCGCCCCTCGCGGTTCGCCTACCCGCCCAACCTCGTGGTGGTCGACGGCGGCCCGCCGCAGGTGGAGGCCGCGCGCCGGGCGCTCGACGAGCTCGGCGTCACCGACGTCGCGCTGTGCGGCCTGGCCAAGCGCCTGGAGGAGGTGTGGCTGCCGGGGGAGGACTACCCGGTGATCCTGCAGCGCTCCTCCGAGGGCCTGTACCTGCTGCAGCGCGTCCGCGACGAGGCCCACCGGTTCGCCATCACCCAGCACCGCCGCCGGCGCAGCAAGGGCATGACGGCGTCGGCGCTCGACGAGGTGCCGGGCCTGGGCCCGGCGCGCACCAAGGCGCTGCTGACCCACTTCGGCTCGGTCAAGCGGCTCAAGGCCGCGAGCGTCGAGGAGATCGCCGCGGTCCGCGGCATGGGGCCGGCGACGGCCAAGGCGGTGCTCACCGCCCTCGGCGCGGCGGGGTCCGCGGCCACGGCCGACTCCGCGGCCACGGCCGACTCCGCGGCGTCCGCGGACGACGCCCCTGCCGGTGCGGCGCCCGACGCCCCCGCCGACGCCCCTGCCGACGCCCCTGCCGACGCCCCCGTGGGCGACGCCGCGACCGGCGGGGACACGGCCGGCGCGGGGGGCTCGGGAGCCGCCGAGGCTGGCATGCTGAGGGCATGAGCGACACGTCGGCCGACGCCGCCTCCCGTGCCGCGGAGGCGGCCGTCCAGGAGCCCGAGCCCCTGACCCTGCCCACCGGCATCCCGGCCATCGAGGCCGCCACGCGCGGGCCCCAGCACAGCAGCCCCGAGGTCCTGATCATCACGGGCATGTCGGGCGCCGGGCGCAGCCGCGCGGCGGGCGTCCTGGAGGACCTCGACTGGTTCGTCGTCGACAACCTGCCGCCCGCCATGATCGTCCCGCTCGTGGACCTCATGACGCGCAGCGGGTCCTCGGTCGAGCGCCTCGCGGTGGTCGCCGACGTGCGCGGCCGCGAGTACTTCAACGACCTGCGCGGCGCGCTCGGGCACATGCGCCAGCGCGGCGTGGACTACCGGATCCTGTTCCTCGACGCCACGGACGAGACGCTCGTGCGCCGCTTCGAGAGCGTGCGGCGCCCCCACCCGCTGCAGGGCGACGGCCGCATCCTTGACGGCATCGCCGACGAGCGCCGGGCGCTCGCCTCGATCGCCGAGCGCGCCGACACCGTGATCGACACCTCCGAGCTGTCGGTGCACGACCTCGCGCGCGAGGTCCGCGCCGCCGTCGCCGGCGGCGGCCCGGAGACCCTGCGCGTCAACGTCGTGGCCTTCGGCTTCAAGTACGGCCTGCCGCTGGACGCCGACCACGTCGTCGACGTGCGCTTCCTGTCCAACCCGTACTGGGTGACCGAGCTGCGCCACCTCACCGGCCGGGACGCCCCGGTGCGCGACTACGTCCTCGGCCGCCCGGGCGCCCAGGAGTTCGTCGAGCGCTACGTCGCCGCGCTCGAGCCCGTGCTGGCCGGCTACCTGCACGAGGAGAAGCGGTACGTGACCATCGCGGTCGGCTGCACCGGCGGCAAGCACCGCTCCGTGGCGATCGCCGAGGCGATCGCCCAGCGGCTGCGGGCCACGGGGCAGCGGGTCACCGTGACGGCGCGCGACCTCGGGAAGGAGTGAGGTGGCGTTCAGCTCGACCCGGCCCGCCGTGACCGCCCTGGGCGGCGGGCACGGCCTGTCGGCCAGCCTCGCGGCGCTGCGGCACGTCAGCGACCGCCTCACCGCCGTCGTGACCGTCGCCGACGACGGCGGCTCCTCCGGCCGCCTGCGCTCCGAGCTCGGCGTGCTGCCGCCGGGCGACCTGCGCATGGCGCTCGCGGCGCTGTGCGACGACTCCGAGTGGGGCCGCACGTGGAGCGCCGTGCTCCAGCACCGCTTCGACTCCGCCGGCCCGCTGGACCGGCACGCGACCGGCAACCTGCTCATCGTCGCCCTGTGGGAGCTGCTCGGCGACGAGGTCGCCGGCCTCGACTGGGTCGGGCGGCTGCTCGGCGCGCGCGGGCGCGTGCTGCCCATGTCGGCCGTGCCGCTCGCCGTGGAGGCGGACGTGCGGGTGGACGACGGCGCCGGCGGGCACCTGGAGACGGTGGCGGGCCAGAGCCGCGTGGCCACGGCGCCCGGGCGCATCGAGCAGCTGCGGCTCGTGCCCTCCGACCCGCCGGCGCACGAGGAGGCCGTCGAGGCGGTCCGCGCGGCCGACTGGGTCGTGCTCGGGCCCGGCTCCTGGTACTCGTCCGTGCTGGTCCACCTGCTCGTGCCGGAGCTGGCCGCCGCGCTGCACGAGACGTCCGCGCGCCGGTGCGTCACGCTCAACCTCTCGCCCGACGGCGAGACGTCCGGCCTCACCGCCGTCGACCACCTCGAGGCGCTGCACAAGCACGCCCCCGGCCTGCGGGTCGACGTCGTGCTGGCGGACCCCACCGCCGTCGAGGACGTGGCGGCGGCCGAGGAGGCGGCCGCGGCCATGGGCGCCCGGCTGCTCATGCGGCAGGTGGCGCTCGGCGACGGCAGCGCGCGCCACGACGCCCTGCGGCTCGCCGCCGCCTACCGCGACGTCTTCGACGGCGTGCTGGGCGACGTCCGGGCCCCCGAGCCGGGCGCCGGACCGCGGGCCTGAGACCGTCGTCACGCCCGCCGCGCGCGGCGCGACACGCCCGGGCGCGACACGCCGTGGCAGGATGACCGCCATGGCGCTCACGGCAGAGGTGAAGGACGAGCTGGCGCGGCTGCGGGTCACCCGCACGTCGTGCCGCAAGGCGGAGGTCTCGTCGACCCTGCGCTTCTCCGGAGGGCTGCACATCATCTCCGGGCGCGTGGTCATCGAGGCCGAGCTCGACACGGAGTCCGTCGCGGCCCGGCTGCGCACCGCGATCGCCGACCTGTACGGCCACGCGAGCGACCTCATCGTCGTCCAGGCCGGCGGCCTGCGGAAGAACAACCGGTACGTGGTGCGGGTCGTGCGCGAGGGGGAGTCGCTCGCGCGGCAGACCGGCCTGCTCGACCAGCGCGGGCGGCCCGTGCGGGGCCTGGCGCCGGAGGTGGTCTCCGCGGGCGTGCCCGAGGCCGAGGCCGTGTGGCGCGGCGCGTTCCTGGCGCACGGCTCGCTCACCGAGCCGGGCCGGTCGATGGCGCTCGAGGTGACCTGCCCGGGCCCGGAGTCCGCGCTGGCGCTCGTGGGCGCCGCCCGCCGGCTGGGGGTGCAGGCCAAGTCGCGCGAGGTGCGGGGCGTCGACCGGGTGGTGATCCGCGACGGCGACGCGATCGGCGAGATGCTGCGGCGCATGGGCGCCTCGGCCTCCCTCGCGGTGTGGGAGGAGCGCCGCGCGCGCCGGGAGGTGCGCGGCACCGCGAACCGGCTGGCGAACTTCGACGACGCGAACCTGCGCCGCTCGGCGCGGGCCGCCGTCGCCGCCGGCGCCCGCGTGCAGCGCGCCTTCGAGATCCTCGCCGACGAGGTGCCCGAGCACCTGCGCGAGGCGGGCGAGCTGCGCCTCAAGCACAAGGAGGCGTCGCTCGAGGAGCTCGGCCAGCTCGCCGACCCGCCGCTGTCCAAGGACGCCGTCGCCGGTCGCATCCGCCGGCTGCTGTCGACGGCCGACAAGCGCGCCCTCGAGCTCGGCATCCCGGACACCGAGGCGGGGCTCAGCCCGGACCTGCTCGACCTCTGAGCACGTGGTCAGACCTCGCACGCCGGAATGCGGGCCCCGTCACACACCCGGGCGCGGTGGGGTATAGGCTCGAGGGCGTCAGGTGACGACGACGTGACCTTCTCGAGAGGTCCAGCAGGCCGTGCGCCTGAGGTCCCTCGACCGAAGGTCCGCGCCGTCACGGACGCGCGCCACCGCGCGCTGTCAGGCAACAACGTGTGCGTCGGGAGGCCCCGGCGCGCCCCTGAGGAGGGCACTGTGACCATCCGCGTCGGGATCAACGGCTTCGGCCGCATCGGACGGAACTTCTACCGGGCTCTGGTCGAGTCGGGTGCGGACATCGAGGTCGTCGGCGTCAACGACCTGACCGACAACAAGACCCTGGCCCACCTGCTCAAGTACGACACGGTGCTGGGCCGCCTGGGCTCGTCGGTCGACTACGACGACGACAACATCATCGTCGACGGCAAGAAGATCCGCGCGCTCGCGGAGCGCGACCCCGCCAACCTGCCCTGGGCCGAGCTCGGTGCCGACATCGTCATCGAGTCCACCGGCTTCTTCACGGACGCCACCAAGGCCAAGGCGCACATCGACGCCGGCGCCAAGAAGGTCATCATCTCGGCGCCCGCGAAGAACGAGGACGCCACCTTCGTGATGGGCGTCAACCACGAGCAGTACGACGCTGCCGCGCACAACATCATCTCGAACGCGTCGTGCACGACGAACTGCCTCGCGCCGCTCGCCAAGGCCCTCAACGACTCGATCGGCATCGAGCGCGGCCTCATGACGACGATCCACGCCTACACGGGCGACCAGAACCTGCAGGACGGCCCGCACCGCGACCTGCGTCGCGCCCGCGCCGCCGCGCAGAACATCGTGCCGACCTCGACGGGTGCCGCCAAGGCCATCGGCCTGGTGCTGCCGGAGCTCAAGGGCAAGCTCGACGGCTTCGCCCTGCGCGTGCCGGTCATCACCGGCTCGGCCACGGACCTCACCTTCGAGGCCTCGCGCGAGGTCACGGTCGACGAGGTCAACGCCGCGGTCAAGGCCGCCGCCGAGGGCGCCCTCAAGGGCCACCTCGAGTACGTGGAGGACGAGATCGTCTCGTCGGACATCGTCACCAACCCGCACCAGTCGATCTTCGACGCCAAGCTGACCAAGGTGATCGGCAACCAGGTCAAGGTCGTCTCCTGGTACGACAACGAGTGGGGCTACTCCAACTCGCTCGTCGCGCTCACCACCTACGTGGGCGAGCGTCTCTGACGCCTGCGCGCAGAGCGTGAACCGACACGTCCGCGTGCGCGCCGCCCGACCGTGTGGCTCAGTCCCCGGCGGGCGCCGCGCACGCGGACGTCGTCGTGTCCGGCCCGTGCGGGCCGGACGCCGTCCCTGACCCTCCCCGAGACCCGGCAACAGGTGGAGTGCCCATGAAGACCATCGACTCCCTGGGGGACCTGCGCGGCAAGCGCGTCCTCGTCCGCTCCGACTTCAACGTGCCGCTGGACGGCACGACGATCACCGACGACGGCCGCATCCGCGCCGCCCTGCCGACGCTGACGCGCCTGCGCGACGCCGGCGCCCGCGTCGTCGTCACCGCGCACCTGGGACGCCCCAAGGGCGAGCCCGACGCGAAGTACTCGCTCGCGCCCGTCGCGGCCCGCCTGGGCGAGCTCCTGGGCGCCGACGTGCGGCTCGCCGAGGACGTCACCGGCCCGTCCGCCCGCGCCACCGTCGAGGCCCTGGCCGACGGCGACGTCGCGCTGCTGGAGAACGTCCGCTTCGACGCCCGCGAGACCTCGAAGACCGACGCCGAGCGCGAGGAGCTCGCCGGCGAGCTGGCCGAGCTCGCCGACGCGTTCGTCTCCGACGGCTTCGGCGTGGTGCACCGCAAGCAGGCCTCGGTCTACGACGTCGCCAAGCTCTTGCCGTCCGCAGCCGGCGACCTGGTGCTGCGCGAGGTGGAGTCGCTGTCGAAGGCCACCACCGACCCGGCGCGCCCGTACGCGGTCGTGCTCGGCGGCTCGAAGGTCTCGGACAAGCTCGGCGTCATCGCCAACCTGCTGACCAAGGCCGACCGCCTGCTCGTGGGCGGCGGCATGGTGTTCACCTTCCTCGCCGCGAAGGGGTACGGCGTCGGTGCCTCCCTGCTCGAGGAGGACCAGGTCGAGACGGTCAAGGGCTACCTGGCCACGGCCGAGGAGAACGGCGTCGAGATCGTGCTGCCGACGGACGTCGTCGTGGCCGACCGCTTCGCCGCCGACTCGCCGCACGACGTCGTGCCCGCCGAGGGCATTTCCGAGGGCCGCATGGGCCTCGACATCGGCCCGGCCTCCGGCGCCGCCTTCGCCGCGAAGCTCGCCGACGCCAGGACGATCGCGTGGAACGGCCCCATGGGCGTGTTCGAGTTCGACGCGTTCGCCGGCGGCACCCGCACGGTCGCCCAGGGCATCGTCGACGCGACCGCGAACGGCGCCTTCTCCATCGTCGGCGGCGGCGACTCCGCCGCCGCCGTGCGCCGGCTCGGCTTCGACGAGGCCGGCTTCAGCCACATCTCCACCGGTGGCGGCGCCTCCCTCGAGCTGCTCGAGGGCAAGACCCTGCCCGGCATCCAGGTCCTGGAGGACTGAGCGCGATGACGAACCGCACCCCGCTCATGGCGGGCAACTGGAAGATGAACCTGGACCACCAGGAGGCCATCGCCACGGTCCAGAAGCTGGCGTGGACGCTCAAGGACGCCAAGCACGACCCGGCGGCCGTCGAGGCCGTCGTGCTGCCGCCGTTCACCGACCTGCGCTCGGTGCAGACCCTGGTCGACGGCGACAAGCTCGACGTCGGCTACGGGGCGCAGGACGTCTCGCAGCACGCGAGCGGCGCGTACACCGGCGAGGTCTCGGCGCAGATGCTCGCCAGGCTCGGCGTGCGCTACTGCACCGTGGGCCACTCCGAGCGCCGCGAGTACCACGGCGAGTCCGACGAGCTGGTCAACGCCAAGATCCGCGCCCTCGACGCGCACGGCATCGCCGCGATCCTGTGCGTGGGGGAGGGGCTCGACGTCCGCAAGGCCGGCGAGCACGTGCCGTACACCCTGCGCCAGCTCGAGGCCGGCCTCGCCGGGCTCGACAAGGAGCAGGTCAGCAAGGTCGTCGTCGCGTACGAGCCCGTCTGGGCCATCGGCACCGGCGAGGTCGCCACGCCCGACGACGCGCAGGAGGTGTGCGGCGCGATCCGCCGCAGGCTGGCCGACCTCTACGACGAGGACGTGGCCCAGACGGTCCGCGTGCTGTACGGCGGCTCGGTGAAGTCGGGCAACGTCGCGCAGATCATGGCGCAGCCGGACATCGACGGCGCGCTCGTGGGCGGCGCCAGCCTCGACCCCGAGGAGTTCGCCAAGATCGTGCGCTTCCAGGCGCACGCCGCCTGAGGCGCCGCGCCCCCCGACGCACGCCCCGGGGAGCGAACCCCGTGCCCCGCGGCACGGGGTTCGCCCCCCGGGGCGCGCGTCACATACTCTTGACCCGGCCGGGCGACCGGCCGCGGGACCCGGCACCACCGGGGCCCGTCGACGACGAGACCGAGGACCCATGGACGCGCTGCGCATCATCCTCCAGGTCCTGCTGGTGATCACCAGCGGGTTCCTGACCCTGCTGATCCTGCTGCACAAGGGCAAGGGCGGCGGTCTGTCCGACATGTTCGGCGGCGGCGTCACGGCCAGCGCGGGCAGCTCGGGCGTCGCCGAGCGCAACCTCAACCGCATCACGATCAGCTTCGCCGTGGTCTGGGCGCTGGTCATCGTCCTGCTGGGTCTGATCCAGAAGGTCGCCTGAGACCACCCGGTCGGGGCCGCGACGACGCCGGCCCGGACCGCCCGGCGGGGCCCTGCCCCGCCGGACCCCGCGGCGGCGCGACGGGGCGCCGCCACCCGATCAGGAGCGACCGTCCGCGCGGTGAGCCGCGGGCGCGAAGGTGAGGTCGACGCAACGTGGCATCTGCCGGACAGGCGATCCGAGGCTCGCGCGTGGGCGCGGGTCCCCTGGGAGAGGCCGAGCGCGGCGACGTCGCGCCCCGCGCCCAGGTGTCCTACTGGTGCGCGAACGGGCACGAGACGCGCCCGAGCTTCGCCGTCGGGCACGACGTCGAGCTGCCGGTGAGCTGGGACTGCCCCCGCTGCGGCTACCCGGCCGGGCTCGACCCGACGGCGCCGCCGGCGCCGGTGCGCACCGAGGTCTACAAGACGCACCTGGCCTACGTGAAGGAGCGCCGCTCCGAGGAGGACGGCGCCGCGCTGCTCGAGGAGGCGCTCGCCACCCTGCGCCGCCGCCGCGGCGACGGCGCCTGACGCGCGGGGACCTGCGCCGGCACGTCCCGCACGACGAAGGCCCTGGACCGCAGCAGCGGTCCAGGGCCTTCGTGCGTCGGCCGGGCCCTGGACGGGTACCGACCAGTCGCCGGCCAGTCGCCGGCCAGTCGCCGGCCAGTCGCCGGTCAGGCGTCCGTCACGGGGCGTCCGCCGCCGCGGTGTCGAGCAACCACAGCGTGCGCTCGGTGCCGTGCACGCCCGCGGCCGGGACCTCGTCGACGGGCTGGTCCGCCAGCGCGGCGGCGGCCCGCTCGGCCTTCTCGGCGCCGGCGGCCACGACCCACACCTCCCGGGCGGCCCGGATGGCGTCGAACGTGAGCGAGACCCGCTCCGGCGGCGGCTTGGGGGAGCCGTGCACGCCCACCGTCGCACCGCCCGCCGCCAGGGCGGCGTGCCCCGGGAAGAGCGACGCGACGTGGCCGTCGGGGCCCATGCCGAGCAGGAGCACGTCGAAGGCGGGCACCTGCAGGTCGCCCGTAGCCGGGTCGGCCACGGCCGCGAGCTCGGCGGCGTAGGCGGCCGCGGACTCCTCGGGGGAGTCGGCGCGGTCGGGCCCGGCCATCGCGTGCACGTTGGCCTCGGGCAGGCCGTGCTCCGCGACGAGGGCGTCCAGCAGCGCCTCGCGCGCCTGCGTCTCGTTGCGGTCGGCGTGCCCGGCCGGCACGAACCGCTCGTCGCCCCACCACAGGTGGACGCCGGACCAGTCGACCGCGGCGACGAGCGGGCTCGCCGCCGCCGCCGCGAGCGTGCGGATGCCGACCGTGCCGCCGGTGAGGACCACGTGCACCGGCCGGCGCACCGACTGCACGTCGAGGACGCGCGTCAGCAGCCGGGCGGCGGCCGCCTGGGCGAGGACCTCGGCGTCCGGGTGGACGACGACGAGCCGGCGGCCCGCCGTCGTCGTCCCCGGGGCCACGGCGGCGCCGGTCATGCCGGCACCGTCTCGGCCTGCTCCCCGGCGTCGAGCAGCGGGAGGCCCTTGGTGAGGACCTCCTCGAAGATCTCGTCCGGGTCGAGGCGCCGCAGCTCCTCGATGAGGGCCTCGTCGAGCTTGCGGATCGGCAGCGCGATGCGCCGGTCGGGCGTGCCGGTCTGGCGGATCGTCACGACGCGCCCGTCCGGGCGGTCGAGCACGACGGTGCCCGCCTTGCGCTGCAGCGTCACCTTGGTGATCGCCTTGGCGCCCTCGTGGTGCACGATGCGCGCCGGGCAGTGCAGGCGGCTGCCGAGCCACGCGGCCAGCAGGTCGAGCGAGGTGTGGCCCTTCTCGCCCTCCACGACGACCTCGGTGACCGGCTCGTACGGCGGCTGCTCCAGCGCCGCCGCGAGCAGGCCGCGCCACAGCGTCACGCGCGCCCACGCCAGGTCCGTGTCGCCCTCGGCATAGTTCTGCGCCAGGCGGCGGATCATCGCTTCCGGGTCGGCGGACATGATCGAGTCGGTCACGCGGCGCTGGGCCATGCGGCCCACGCGGTCGGCCGAGGGCACCTCGGGCGCCTCGCGCGGCCACCACACGACGATCGGGGCGTCGGGCAGCAGCAGCGGCATGACCACGGAGTCCGGCTCGTCCTGCAGCGGGCCGGAGGTGCGCAGGACGACCACCTCGGAGGCGCCGGCGTCGCCGCCGACGCGGATCTGCGCGTCGAGCCGCGGCTCGTCGTCCGGGCCGCCGGCGGCGGCGAGGACGATGACGCGGCAGGGGTGCTCGCGGCTGGCGTCGTTGGCCGCGTCCACGGCCATCTCGACGTCCTCGGCGTCCGCGACCACGACGAGCGTGAGCACGCGGCCCAGGGCCACGGCGCCGCCCTCGTCCCGCAGCCGGACGAGGCGCTTGTCGACCGCCGTCGTGGTGGTCTCGGGCATGTCGATGATCACGGTCGCCTCCAGGCACGCCCGTCGCGGGCCATCATCTCGTTCGCGGACGCCGGCCCCCAGGTACCGGCGGGGTACGGCTCGGGCTTGCCGTGCTGCGCCCAGTACGCGGTGATCGGGTCGAGGATCTTCCAGGAGAGCTCGACCTCCTCGCGCGTCGGGAACAGCGGCGGGTCGCCGAGCAGCACGTCGAGGATGAGTCGCTCGTACGCCTCGGGGGAGGACTCGGTGAAGGCGTGGCCGTAGCCGAAGTCCATGGTCACGTCGCGCACCTCCATGGCGGTGCCCGGCACCTTGGCGCCGAACCGCATGGTGACGCCCTCGTCGGGCTGCACGCGGATGACCAGGGCGTTGTTGCCGAGGTCGGAGGTGAGCGAGCTCTCGAATGGCAGGTGCGGCGCCTTCTTGAACACGACGGCGACCTCGGTCACGCGGCGGCCGAGGCGCTTGCCCGTGCGCAGGTAGAACGGGACGCCCGCCCAGCGGCGGTTGTCGACGTCCAGGCGCACCGCGGCGTAGGTCTCGGTGGTGGAGTTCGGGTTGAAGCCCTCCTCCTCCAGGAAGCCGACGACCTTCTCGCCGCCCTGCCATGCCGCCGTGTACTGGCCGCGGGCGGTGTGCTTGCCGAGGTCGCGCGGCAGGCGCACGGACGACAGCGCCTTGATCTTCTCCGCGCGCAGCGCCTGGGCGTCGAAGTTCACCGGCTCCTCCATCGCCACGAGGGCGAGGAGCTGCAGCAGGTGGTTCTGGATGACGTCGCGCGCCGCGCCGATGCCGTCGTAGTAGCTCGCCCGGCCGCCGATGCCGATGTCCTCGGCCATGGTGATCTGGACGTGGTCGACGTAGTTGGCGTTCCAGATGGGCTCGAACATCTGGTTGGCGAACCGCAGCGCCAGCAGGTTCTGGACGGTCTCCTTGCCCAGGTAGTGGTCGATGCGGAACACCGAGTCCTCGGGGAAGACCTCCGAGACGACGGCGTCGAGCTCGCGCGCCGACTCCAGGTCGTGGCCGAACGGCTTCTCGATGACGACGCGGCGCCAGGCGCCCTCCTGCGGCGTGGACAGCCCGTGCTCCTGGAGCTGGCGGCACACGACCGGGAAGGCGCTCGGCGGCACGGACAGGTAGAAGGCGTGGTTGCCGTTCGTGCCGCGCTCCTCGTCGAGCTTCTCGACGGTCTGGCGCAGCCGGTCGAACGCGTCGTCGTCGTCGAACGAGCCCTGCACGAACCGGATGCCCTCGGCGAGCTGGCGCCAGGTGGACTCCCGGAACGGGGTGCGGGCGTGCTGCTTGACGGCGTCGTGCACGATCTCGGCGAAGTCCTGGTCCGCCCAGTCGCGCCGGGCGAAGCCCGTCAGCGCGAAGCCGGGCGGCAGCAGGCCGCGGTTGGCCAGGTCGTACACCGCGGGCATGAGCTTCTTGCGCGACAGGTCGCCCGTCACGCCGAAGATCACCAGGCCGCTGGGCCCGGCGATGCGCGGCAGGCGCAGGTCGAGGGGGTCACGCAGCGGGTTGTGCTCCGCCGTGATCTTTGCCGGTCTCAAGGTCCCCGTCTCTCCTCGTGGATGTCATGGAGGGGTGGAAGGCGTGCGGGCCCCGCCGGGGAGCGGGGCCCGCACGGGAGGGGTCAGGCGCCGGCGGCGTCGAGGCCCGTCTTGGTCGTGGTGAGCAGCTCGTCCCAGCTCACCTCGAACTTCTGCACGCCCTCCTCCTCGAGGGTGCGGGTGACGTCGTGGATCGAGATGCCGAGCTTCTCGATCGCGGCGACGGTGGCGGCGGCCTCCTCGGCCGTGCCGGAGACCGTGTCGCCGATCACGATGCCGTGGTCGGCGAACGCGTCGAGCGTGGCCTGCGGCATGGTGTTGACCACGCCGGCCACGACGAGCTCGTCGACGTACAGGGTGTCGCGGTACTCGGGGTTCTTCACGCCCGTCGAGGCCCACAGGGGGCGCTGCGGCTGGGCGCCGGCCGCGGCCAGGGCCTGCCAGCGCTCGGAGGAGAAGACCTCCTGGTAGGCGGCGTACGCCAGGCGGGCGTTGGCGATGGCCGCCTTGCCGCGCAGCTCCAGCGCCTCGTCGGTGCCGATCTTCGTGAGGGCGGCGTCGACCGAGGCGTCCACGCGCGAGACGAAGAAGGACGCGACCGAGCCGATGGGGGCCAGGTCGTGGCCGTTCGCCCGCGCCTGCTCCAGGCCCGCGAGGAACGCGTCCATCACGGCGCGGTAGCGCTCGATCGAGAAGATCAGCGTGACGTTGACGCTGATGCCCGCGCCGAGCACGGCGGTGATGGCGGGCAGGGCCTGCTCCGTCGCGGGGATCTTGATCATGACGTTGGGCCGGTCGATCGTGGCCCACAGGCGCTTGGCCGTGGCGATCGTGGCGTCGGCGTCGCGCGCCAGGCGCGGGTCGACCTCGATCGACACGCGGCCGTCGACGGTGCCGGTGGCGTCGTAGACGGGCCGCAGCACGTCGGCGGCGTCGCGCACGTCGTCGGTCGTGATCTTCTCGACGGCGGCCTCGACGTCGGTGCCGGCCAGCGCGGACAGCGTGGCGTCGTAGGCGTTCCCCTTGGCGAGGGCCGAGGCGAAGATCGTCGGGTTGGTGGTGACGCCGACCACGTCCTTCTCGGCGACGAGCTGCGCGAGGTTGCCCGTGTCGAGGCGCTCGCGGGACAGGTCGTCGAGCCAGATGGACACGCCGGCCTCGGAGAGGCGGCGCGTCGGGCGCGTGGTGTCGTCGGTGGTGGGGGTGGTGTCGGTCATGGGACCAGACCTCCTTCGTGGCGGGCTCGGGGAGTGCGGCGGTGCCGCCGGGGCGACGGGCGGGCCGCCGGGGTGCGTCCCGGCGGCCCGCCCGCGTGCCTCAGAGCTGGTCGCCGGTGCCGCCGGTCTGCGGCGCGGGCGCCGCGCCCGGGGCGGCCGACCCGGCCGCGGCGATGGACTCGCGCGCGGCGGCGGCCACGGCCTCGGCGGTGATGCCGAACTCCTGGTACAGCTTCTTGTAGTCGGCGGAGGCGCCGTAGTGCTCGAGGGAGACGCTGCGGCCGGCGTCGCCGACGATCTCGCGCCAGCCCTGGCGGACGCCCGCCTCGACCGACACGCGGGCCTTGACGGCCGCCGGGAGCACCGACTCGCGGTACTCGTCGTCCTGCTTGTCGAACCACTCGCGGCTGGGCATCGAGACGACGCGGGCGGCCACGCCCTCGGCGGCCAGGGCCTCGCGCGCCTCGACGGCGAGCTGCACCTCGGAGCCGGTGCCGATGAGGATCACGTCGGGCGTGCCCTCGGTGTCGAGCAGCGTGTAGGCGCCCTTGAGGGTGCCCTCGGCGCCGGCGAAGCCGTCGGTGCCGCGCGGGAACGTCGGCACGTTCTGGCGGGTGAGGATCAGGCCGGCCGGGTTGTCCGTGTTCTCCAGGATCCCGCGCCAGGCCCAGGCGGTCTCGTTGGCGTCGGCCGGGCGGACGATGTCGAGGCCGGGGATGGCGCGCAGCGCGGCCAGGTGCTCGACCGGCTGGTGGGTCGGGCCGTCCTCGCCGAGGCCGATCGAGTCGTGCGTCCAGACGAACGTCGACGGGATCTCCATGAGCGCGGCGAGACGCACGGCGGCGCGCATGTAGTCGGAGAACTGCAGGAACGTGCCGCCGTACGGGCGGGTCAGGCCGTGCAGCACGATGCCGTTGAGGATCGAGCCCATGGCGTGCTCACGGATGCCGAAGTGCAGCGTGCGGCCGAACTCGTGGCCCGGGAACTTCTTGGTGGCGTGCTCGGCCGGGACGAACGACGGCTCGCCGTCCATCGTGGTGTTGTTCGAGCCGGCCAGGTCGGCGGAGCCGCCCCACAGCTCGGGCAGCACGTCCTTGAGGGCGGTGAGGACCTTGCCGGAGGCGGCGCGGGTCGCGGTGCCCTTCTCGCTGGCCTCGAAGACGGGCAGCTCGGCCTCCCAGCCCTCGGGGAGCTGGCGCTTGCTGAGGCGCTCGAGCAGGGCGGCGCGCTCGGGGTTGGCCGACGACCACGCGGAGAAGGCCTGCTCCCAGGCCTCGCGCTGGGCGGACTGGCGACCGGCGACGTCGCGGGTGTAGGCGAGCACCTCGTCGTCGATGTGGAACGACTTCTCGGGGTCGAGGCCGAGGATCTCCTTGAGACCCTTGATCTCGTCGGCGCCCATGGCGGAGCCGTGGATGCCGCCGGTGTTCTGCTTGGTCGGCGACGGCCAGCCGATGATGGTGCGCAGGGCGATGATCGACGGCTTGCCCGTCTCCGCCTTGGCGGCGTCGAGGGCGGCCGCGAGCGCGTCCACGTCCTCGCCGTAGCCGGTGCCGCCCTCGGTCCAGTCGACGCGCTGGGTGTGCCAGCCGTAGGCCTCGTAGCGCTTGAGGACGTCCTCGCTGAACGCGATGTCGGTGTCGTCCTCGATCGAGATCTTGTTGTCGTCCCAGATGACGACGAGGTTGCCCAGCTGCTGGTGGCCGGCGAGCGAGGACGCCTCGGAGGTCACGCCCTCCTCGAGGTCGCCGTCGGAGGCGATCACGTAGACGTGGTGGTCGAACGGCGACTCGCCGGCCGGGGTCTCCGGGTCGAGCAGGCCGCGCTCGCGGCGGGCGGCGAACGCCATGCCGACGGCCGAGGCGAGGCCCTGGCCGAGCGGGCCGGTGGTGATCTCGACGCCCGCGGTGTGCTTGTACTCCGGGTGGCCCGGGGTCTTGGAGCCCCAGGTGCGCAGCGCCGCGATGTCCTCCATCTCCAGGCCGTAGCCGGCCAGGAACAGCTGGAGGTAGATCGTCAGCGACGAGTGGCCGGCCGACAGCACGAAGCGGTCGCGCCCGACCCAGTGCTCGTCGGCCGGGTCGTGGCGCATGGTCTTCTGGAAGAGCAGGTACGCGGCCGGAGCCAGGGAGATCGCCGTGCCCGGGTGGCCGTTGCCGACCTTCTCGACGGCGTCGGCGGCGAGGGCCTTGATGGACTTCACCGCGCGGTCGTCGAGCTCGCTCCACTCGAGCGGCGTCAGGGCGGGGTCGAACGTGCTCACGAATATGCCTCATTCCTGCCCGGGGGAACTGGCCCCGGGGTCGTGTGCTGCTAGCCAGATCCGAGTGCCAACGCGCAGGTCCGGACGGCGGCATGCCCGCGTGATGTCGCAGGTGGCTCGCGCCGTCGGTGCAGGCGGTTGCACGTCCAGCGTATATCCACGGCCTCGTGGACGCCTCGGTCGTCCCACCAGGTGGGGCCGGCGTGGCGTCCGGCCGTGCCCCGCCGGGACCGGCGGGGCACCCGCGCACAGGGCGCCGTCCCAGGTCAACGTCCGGGGGAGAGGGCCGGATCCCGGACATTTCTCACACCGTGGACGGCCGCCACGCGGACTGACCGCCGGGCGTGGCGGACGTACGATGGGGCGGAGCCCCGTGCGTCCTGCGGCGCCGGGCGCACGACGAGACCGCCGGTCGCGTCCTGGCCCGAGCGGGCCGTCACGGGTCGCCGGCGGCGGCCACAGCCCTGCGGAGAACGGAACACCGACGCGCGTGAGCACGAGCCAGACGACGACCGAGGGGACCGCCCGTCCCCTGACGGCGGCGACCCGAGAGGCGCGCGGCACGCACGGCGCGGAGCCGGACCCCGCGCCGCGCTCGACCCCGGGCGCGGGCCGCCTGCGGGACCGCGTCGGGGCGTACGTCGCCCTGACCAAGCCGCGGATCATCGAGCTGCTGCTGGTGACGACGATCCCCACGATGTTCCTCGCCGCGGACGGCCTGCCGCCGATCGTGCTGGTGCTGCAGACCTTGGTGGGCGGCGCCATCGCGGCCGGCAGCGCCAACGCGTTCAACATGTACCTGGACCGGGACATCGACGCGCAGATGAACCGCACCAAGCGGCGTCCGCTCGTCACCGGCGAGGTCACCCCGCGGGCGGCGCTGGTCTTCGCCACGGTGCTCGGCCTCGTCGCCCTGCTGTGGTTCGCGCTGCTGGTCAACCTCGCCTCGGCGTGGCTGGCCTTCGCGGCCATCGCGATCTACGTCGTCGGCTACACGATGATCCTCAAGCGGCGCACGCCGCAGAACATCGTGTGGGGCGGCATCGCCGGCTGCATGCCGGTGTTCATCGGCTGGGCCGCGGTCACCGGCGGGCTGGACTGGCCGGCGCTCGCGCTGTTCGGCGTCATCTTCTTCTGGACCCCGCCGCACTACTGGCCGCTGTCGGTGAAGTTCAAGGCGGACTACGCCAAGGCCGGCGTGCCCATGCTGCCCGTGGTGGCCAGCGACCGGCGCGTGGCGGTCGAGATGGTCGTCTACACCGTCGCGATGGCGGCGTGCTCCCTGGCGCTGGTCCCGCTCGCCGGCATGACGTGGGTCTACACCGTCGTCGCCGTGGGCGTGAACCTCTGGTTCGGCTGGAAGGCCGTGCGCATGCTGCAGCACGCCCGGGCCGGCCGGCCCAAGGCGGGCAAGATGGGCATGAGCGTCTTCCACGACTCGATCACCTACCTGACGATCCTGTTCGTCGCCGTGGCGGTCGACGTGTTCCTGCCCTTCTGAGCCCCCTCCGGGCTCCCGTCGCCGACGCGCCGCCGGCGGTCCCGCTCGGGGCCGCCGGCGGTTGCGTCTCTCCCCGGCGAGGCGCCGCGGCCCGCGGACCGCGGCCGGGCATCATGGCCCGGTGAGCTCCGCAGCCGTCGTCACCAGCGGCCCCCTCGAGGCGGCGCTCGACGACTACCTGGCGCACCTGCGCGTCGAGCGGGGCCTGTCCGCCAACACCACCGCCGCCTACCGGCGCGACCTGGGCCGCTACGTGCGCCACCTCGAGGTCGCCGGGCGCGCCTCCCTGGGCACCGTCCGCGAGGACGACGTCGCCGCGTTCCTCACCGCCGTGCGCGAGGGGAGCGACGGCGGTGCGCCCCTGTCGGCGGCGTCGGCCGCCCGCGCGCTGGCCGCCGTGCGCGGCTGGCACCGCTTCGCGCACGCCGAGGGCCTGACCGCCGACGACCCCGCCGCCGACGTGCGCGCCCCCACCCAGCTGCGCCGCCTGCCGCACGCGCTGAGCGTCGACGCCGTCGGGCGCCTGCTCGAGGCCGCCGGGCAGGGGGAGGGGCCCGTGCCGCTGCGCGACCGCGCGCTGCTCGAGCTGCTCTACTCGACCGGCGGGCGCATCAGCGAGGTGGTCGGGCTCGACGTCGACGCGCTGGCGTGGCTCGGCGCCGCGCCGGGCGACTCCGCCGCCGAGGCGGTGCGGCTGCGTGGCAAGGGCGACAAGGAGCGCGTCGTCCCCGTGGGGTCGTACGCGCGGGCGGCGCTCGACGCCTACCTGGTCCGGGCGCGCGGTCCGCTGGCCACGGCCGGCACGGGGACGCCGGCGCTGTTCCTCAACACCCGGGGGCGGCGCCTGTCGCGGCAGTCGGCCTGGGCGGTGCTGCAGGCGGCGGCGCAGCGCGCCGGGCTGCGCGACCACGTCTCGCCGCACACGCTGCGGCACTCGTTCGCCACCCACCTGCTGCAGGGTGGGGCCGACGTCCGCGTGGTCCAGGAGCTGCTCGGGCACGCGTCGGTCACGACGACGCAGATCTACACGATGGTCACGCCGGACACGCTGCGCGAGGTCTACGCCGCGGCGCACCCGCGCGCCCTCTGAGGTCCGCGCGCAGGTCGGTGCGCAGGTCGGTGCGCAGGTCGGTGCGCAGGTCGGTGCACAGGCCCGCGCGCCGGTGACGGGCGGGCGCGGTCGCCGGCGGTGCGTCCACGCCGCGGCGCGCCGGTCGTGCCCCGTCGGGACGGCTCGCCGCTGAGGTACCGTGACCGTCGTGACCGAGGGACTGGGGAACGACACGCTGTTCGCGACGGCCGGGGCCGACGAGGTGGCCACCGACGTGGTGGGACGCCCGCTGCCCGAGTTCCCGGTGCCGGCACCGCTGGCCGGGCACGGCCCCGCGCGCATCATCGCGATGTGCAACCAGAAGGGCGGGGTCGGCAAGACGACCACGACCATCAACCTCGGGGCCGCGCTGGCCGAGTACGGCCGCCGCGTGCTGCTGGTGGACTTCGACCCCCAGGGCGCCGCCTCGGTCGGCGTCGGGGTCAACCCGCACGAGCTCGACCTGACGGTCTACAACCTGCTCATGGACCGCAGCGTGCAGCTGCAGGACGTCGTCGTGCCGACGAACGTGGCCAACCTCGACGTGGTGCCCGCCAACATCGACCTCTCGGCGGCCGAGGTGCAGCTCGTCGGCGAGGTGGCGCGCGAGTCGGTGCTCGCCCGCGCCCTGCGCCCGGCGCTCGACGAGTACGACGTGATCCTCGTCGACTGCCAGCCGTCCCTCGGCCTGCTGACCGTCAACGCGCTGACCGCCGCGCACGGCGTGATGATCCCGCTGGAGTGCGAGTTCTTCGCGCTGCGCGGCGTCGCGCTGCTCATCGAGACCATCGAGAAGGTGCGCGACCGGCTCAACCCGACGCTGGAGATCGACGGCATCCTGCCGACCATGTACGACTCGCGCACCCTGCACTCGCGCGAGGTCGTGGCCCGCGTGCACGAGGCGTTCGGCGACACGCTGCTGCACACCGTCATCGGGCGCACCGTGAAGTTCCCCGACGCGTCCGTGGCCGCGGAGCCGATCACCGCCTACGCCCCGAACCACCCGGGCGCTGCGGCCTACCGGCAGCTGGCCCGGGAGCTCGTGGCGCGTGGCGACGCCGCCTGAGGCGAGGCCCGGCGGGCCGTTCGAGGTCCGCCTCGAGAACTTCAGCGGGCCGTTCGACCTGCTGCTGAGCCTGATCACCAAGCGCGAGCTCGACGTCACCGAGGTGGCGCTGGCCGCCGTCACCGACGACTTCGTGGCCCACATCCGCGCGGCGGAGGACGCGGCGCGCGCCGCCCGCTCCCGCGGCGAGGAGCACCCCTCGTGGGACCTCGGCACGGCCAGCGAGTTCCTCGTGGTCGCCGCCACCCTGCTGGACCTCAAGGCCGCGCGGCTGCTGCCCGGGGCGGTGGAGGAGGACGCCGAGGACCTCGAGCTGCTCGAGGCGCGCGACCTCCTCTTCGCCCGGCTGCTGCAGTACCGCGCCTACAAGGAGGTCGCCGCGGTGCTCGCCCGGCGGCTCGCCACGGAGGGCCGGCGCACGCCCCGGTCGGTGCCGCTCGAGCCCGAGCTCGCGGCCCTGCTGCCCGAGCTGGTGTGGACGCTCGACGGCGACAGGCTCGCGCGGCTGGCCGCGCGCGCCCTGACGCCCCAGGCGCCGCCCGTCGTCGCGCTCGACCACCTGCACGCCCCCGCCGTGAGCGTGCGCGAGCAGGCCGCGATCGTCGTCGGGCGGCTGCGGCGGGAGCACGCGCTGACGTTCCGGGCGCTCGCGGCGGGCGAGGAGCGGCTCGTGGTCGTCGCCCGGTTCCTGGCCCTGCTGGAGCTGTTCCGCTCCGGGCAGGTGGCGTTCGAGCAGGCGGCGGCGCTCGGCGAGCTGACGGTGCGCTGGACCGGCACCGACGAGGAGCCTGGGGACGCCGCCGGCACGGGACTCGCCGGGCTCGACGGGCTCGGACGGTTCGAGGAGTTCGACGGGGCGCCCGCGGCCGTGCCGGCCGCCGCCCTGCAGGAGGGTGAGGCATGAGCGAGGACCGTATCGCCGACGGCGTGGCGGGCACGGGCACCCCCGAGGCCGGTGTCCCGGAGGGCGCGCCGGAGGTCGACGTCGCCGACCTGCCGGGCGGGGCCGAGGCGGCGCTGGAGGCGCTGCTCATGGTCGCCGAGGGCCCCGTGCCCGCCGAGCGGCTCGCCGCCGTCGTCGGGCTGCCCGCGCACGAGGTGCGCGCGCTGCTGGCCGGCCTCGCGGCGGAGTACCGCGGCGAGACCGGCGGCCGGCCGCGCGGGTTCGAGCTGCGCGAGGGTGCCACGGGCTGGCGGGTCTACTCCGCCCGGGCGCAGCAGGACGTCGTCGCCCGCCTGGTGCGGGACGGGCAGACGGCGCGGCTGAGCCAGGCGGCGCTCGAGACGCTCGCCGTGATCGCCTACCGCCAGCCCGTCACCCGCGGGCAGGTCTCGGCGGTGCGCGGCGTCAACGTCGACGGCGTGGTCCGCACGCTGCTGGCGCGGGGTCTGGTGGCCGAGACCGGGCAGGACCCGCTGACCGGCGCGGCCCTGTTCGGCACGACCGGCGAGTTCCTGGACCGCATGGGCTGGACCTCCCTCGACGAGCTCCCGCCGCTGGCGCCCCACCTGCCCGGCCTGGACGCGCTGGAGGACCTCGGCGCCGAGCGCTGAGCTCGGGCCCGGCCGTCCCCGGCACGCGAGGGCCCGCGAGCCTGAGAGAATCGACCCGTGCCCGCCAACCAGCCCCCCAAGCAGCCCGCCCGCCGGTCGCGGCCGACGCCCCCCGAGCCGAAGGACGTGCACGTGCCCGACGGCGTGCGCCTGCAGAAGGTGCTCGCCACCGCCGGGTTCGGCTCGCGCCGCAAGGCCGAGGAGCTCATCGCCGACGGGCGCGTGACCGTCGACGGGCAGATCGTCATGGAGCTCGGCCTGCGGGTGGACCCCGCGCGCAGCGTCGTGCACGTCGACGGCATGCGGGTGCAGACCGACACCGACAAGATCACGCTGGCGCTGAACAAGCCGCACGGCGTGGTCTCCACGATGAGCGACCCGCAGGGTCGGCCCACCGTGGCCGACCTCGTCGCCGACCGCTCGGAGCGCCTCTTCCACGTCGGGCGCCTCGACACCGACAGCGAGGGCCTGCTGCTGCTGACCAACGACGGCGAGCTCGCCAACCGGCTCGCCCACCCGCGCTACGAGATCGCCAAGACCTACCTGGTGACCGTCGGCGGCGGAGAGGTCTACCCGCGCGTGGTCAAGGAGCTGCTGCGCGGCGTGGAGCTCGAGGACGGCCCGGCCGTGATGGACAAGGTCAAGATCGTCCAGGCGCTCGGCGACCGCACCATGATCGAGGTCGTGCTGCACGAGGGGCGCAACCGCATCGTGCGCCGCATGCTGGACGCCGTCGGGCACCCCGTGCTGCGCCTGGTCCGCACGCAGATCGGGCCCGTCCGGCTCGGCAACCTGCGCCCCGGCACCACCCGGGTGCTGGGCCGCACCGAGCTCGGCAGCCTCATGTCCGCCGTCGACCTGTGACGGCCGCCCGCCCCGCCGCGCCGCGCGCCTGAGCGCCGCCCCCTCGCAGCCCCCGCACCAGCCGCCCCCCGCAGCCCCCGCACCAGCAGCCGTACCCGCACCCCACCCGCACCCCACCCGCACCCCACCCGTACCCCGAGGAGTAGCTCCAGTGGTCGTCATCGCCGTCGACGGGCCGTCCGGCTCCGGCAAGTCCAGCGTGTCCAAGGCCGTCGCCCGGCGCCTCGGCCTGGCGTTCCTCGACACCGGGGCGATGTACCGGGCCGCGACCCTGTGGTGCACCCGGCGCGGGGTCGACCTCGCCGACACCACCGCCGTCGCCCGCGCCGTGCGCGTGATGCCGCTGGTCATGGGCCTGGACCCGCAGGGGCCGACCGTGCACCTCGACGGCCAGGACGTCGGCGCGGACATCCGCACCACCGAGGTCTCCACCGAGGTGTCCAAGGTGGCCACCAACCTCGACGTGCGCGCCGAGCTGCGCCGCCTGCAGCGCGAGATCATCGAGCTCGAGACGACCGACGCGGGCTGGGCCGGCGGCGCCGGCGTCGTGGCCGAGGGCCGCGACATCACCACGGTCGTCGCCCCGGACGCCGACGTGCGCGTGCTGCTCACCGCCAGCGAGGAGGCGCGGCTGCGCCGCCGGTCGCTCGAGGTGCACGGCGCCGCCGACGCCGCGGCCGTGGCCGCCACCCGCGACCAGGTGGTCCGCCGCGACCGGGACGACTCCACCGTGAGCCAGTTCTCGGTGGCCGCCGACGGCGTCGTCACCGTCGACTCCTCCGACCTCGACTTCGACCAGACGGTCGACGCGCTCCTCGACGTCGTCGCGCAGGTCACCGGCACCCGCGCGCGCTGACCGGCGCGCACGGGCGCGACCTGGTGCGCCGCGGGTCCCGGAGCCTGGGAGAATGGTCCGCATGGCAACCCCCGACGACCACACCGCCGCCGACGAGGACCTCGCCGTCGGCGAGCCCGTCGTGACCGACGCGCCCCTGGCGGACGGCGACGACGAGGCGCGCGAGCGCGCGCTGCGCGCCGGCCTCGAGGAGTTCGAGCTCGACGAGGCCGACCGCGCGCTGCTCGACGGCGACTGGGACGCCGGCGAGGAGGCGCCCGGCGAGGCGCCGCTGCCCGTCCTGGCGATCATCGGCCGCCCCAACGTCGGCAAGTCCACGCTGGTCAACCGCGTGCTCGGCCGCCGCGAGGCCGTGGTGGAGGACAAGCCCGGCGTCACCCGCGACCGCGTGAGCTACCCGGCCGAGTGGGCCGGGCGCGACTTCACGCTCGTGGACACCGGCGGCTGGGAGGTCGACGTCGCGGGCATCGAGTCCAAGGTCGCGGTGCAGGCCGAGGTGGCCGTCGCGCTCGCCGACGCCGTCGTCTTCGTGGTCGACGCCACGGTGGGCGCCACCGCGACCGACGAGCGGGTGGTGGCGCTGCTGCGCCGCGCCGGCAAGCCGGTGGTGCTCGCCGCGAACAAGGTCGACGGACCCTCGGGCGAGGCGGACGCCGCCTACCTGTGGAGCCTGGGCCTGGGCGAGCCGTTCCCGATCTCGGCGCTGCACGGGCGCGGCGTGGGCGACCTGCTGGACGCCGCCATGGCCGTGCTGCCGGAGACCTCCGCGCACGGCGAGCTCCGCCCGACCGGCCCGCGCCGCGTCGCGCTGGTCGGCCGCCCGAACGTCGGCAAGTCCTCGCTGCTGAACAAGCTCGCCGGCGCCGAGCGCGTCGTCGTCGACGAGCTGGCCGGCACCACCCGCGACCCGGTCGACGAGCTGGTCGCGATCAAGGGCGTGCCGTACTGGTTCGTCGACACCGCCGGCATCCGCCGTCGCGTGCACCAGACGTCCGGCGCCGACTTCTACGCCTCGCTGCGCACCCAGGCGGCGATCGAGAAGGCCGAGGTCGCCGTCGTGCTGCTCGACGCGTCGGAGCCGCTCACCGAGCAGGACACCCGCGTGCTGCAGCAGGTGGTCGACGCCGGGCGCGCCCTGGTCATCGCCTACAACAAGTGGGACCTCATGGACGATGACCGCCGGCCCTACCTCGAGCGGGAGTTCGAGAAGGAGCTCGTCCAGCTCCAGTGGGCGCCGCGCATCAACGTCTCGGCCCGCACCGGCTGGCACACCGACCGCCTCGTGCGCGCGCTGGAGACCGCGCTCGACTCGTGGGACACCCGCATCCCCACCGGGCGCCTCAACGCGTTCCTCGGCGAGCTCGTGGCCGCCCACCCGCACCCGCTGCGCGGCGGCAAGCAGCCGCGCATCCTGTTCGCCACCCAGGCCTCGACCCGCCCGCCGCGGTTCGTCGTCTTCGCCACGGGCTTCATCGAGGCGCAGTACCGCCGGTTCATCGAGCGGCGCCTGCGCGAGACGTTCGGCTTCGAGGGCACGCCGATCGAGATCAGCGTGCGCGTGCGGGAGAAGCGCCGCCGGTGAGCACGCCGGGCAGGCGGGCCGCCGAGCGGCCGGGGGAGCGGACAGCCGCCCCGGCCGCCGGTCCCGCCCGGCCCGGTGCGCCCTCCGGGGCCCACGCCGCCGGACGCCCCGGCGGTCACGGCGGCGCCGACCACCGTGCCCACCACCACCCGAGCGTCCACCACGCGGCGCTCGTGGCGCGCGACCGGCTGCTGCGCGCGGGGGTGGTCCGCGACACCGCCGCCGTGCGCCACGTCGTGGCGTTCCTGGTCGCGACCGTGGCCACCGTGCTGCTCACCCGCGCGTTCCTCGCGCTGGCCGGGTTCCCGCAGCTCGGCGGGGGCGGGCTGCACGTGGCCCACGTGCTGTGGGGCGGGCTGCTCATGGCCCTGGCGGTCGTGCTGCTGCTCAGCTACGTCGGGCCCACCCTGCGGCCGCTGGCCTCCGTGCTGGGCGGCGTGGGCTTCGGGCTGTTCGTCGACGAGATCGGCAAGTTCGTCACCGCCGACAACGACTACTTCTTCGCCCCGACCGCCGCGATGATCTACGTCGTCGTCGTGGCGCTCGTGCTCGTCATGGAGCTGGTGCACGGCCGGCGCGCGCACCAGCCGGCCGAGTACCTGGCCGTCGCCGCCGACCGGCTGGCGGCCGGCGTCGCCGGCGGCCTCACCGACGCCGGCCGTGCCGAGGTCGAGGACCTGCTGCAGCGCAGCGACGGCGAGCCGGGCGCGACCGAGCTGCGGCGGGTGCTGGCGGCCGTGCCGCACGACGACGTCGCCGTGCCGGACCCGGTGCACGCGCTCGTGCTGCGCCTCGACGCGACGCTGCGCGCCGCCGTCGCCCGGCCCTGGGCCCGGTACGTCGTGAGCGCCGCCGTCGTGCTCGTGGCCGCCCAGGCCGTGGCGGTCGGGATCGGCGTGCTGGGCCGGACCATCGACGTCGTGCCCTGGGTGGGCGTGGTCGTGCTCGCCGGCGTCGCCGGGACCGTGGTGTGCGCCGTGCTCGCGATCGTGGCCGGCCGCACCGCCTCGGTGCAGGGGGCCGTGTGGATGCGCCGCGCCGTGCTGGTCAGCCTGCTCGTCTCGCAGCCGTTCGTGTTCCGCGCCCTGGAGTGGGCCGCGGTGGCCGGCCTCGTCGTCGACCTCGTGGCCTTCGGGCTGCTCGAGGTCGTGCTGCGCGACGGCGCGCAGCGGGCGCGCGAGCAGGCGGAGGCGCCGGACGGCTCGGCGGTCCCGGCGGCCCAGGACGCCGACGGCGTCCCGCGGCAGGACGCCGACGGCGTCCCGCGGCAGGACCGTTGACGGCGCCGGGGACGACCGGGAGGCTGGGCACGTGACCACCGCGCCCGCCGTCGAGGCCACCTGGCCCGTGCGCACGCCCCGGCTCGTCCTGCGGCCCGCCGGGCCCGACGACGCCGACGCGTTCCTGGCCTGGCGCTCGCAGCCGCTCGTCGTGCGCTACATGTACCAGGACCCGTGGACGCCGGAGGTCGCGCGGGAGCGGCTGGCGCGCTGGGCCGCCGGTCCGTTCGCGGGGCCGGGGGACGTGCTCGTGCTCGCCGTGGTGGCCGACGACGGCGGGCCCGCGGTGGGCGAGCTGCTGCTCAAGTGGGCCGACGGCGCCGGCCAGGTCGAGGTCGGCTACGCCTTCCACCCCGACGTGACCGGGCACGGCTACGCCACGGAGGCGGCGCGGGCGCTGCTCGACCTGGCGTTCGGACGCTACGGGTTCCACCGGGCCTTCGCCCGCATCGACGAGCAGAACACCGCCTCCGTGCGGCTCGCGCAGCGCCTCGGCATGCGGCTGGAGGCGCGCCTGGTGGAGAACGACGTGCGGCCCGCCGACGGCGTCTGGTCCACCGAGGTGGTCTACGCGATGCTCGCCGCGGAGCACGGCGCGCGCCGGGGCGTGGTCTCGGCGGGCCTGTGACGTGGGGTAGTATTCCTGTCGGCCCTGCGGGGCCACGACGGCTCGCCGGTCACGGCGGCCGATCGGGCTGTGGCGCAGCTTGGTAGCGCACTTGACTGGGGGTCAAGGGGTCGCAGGTTCAAATCCTGTCAGCCCGACCACAAGGCCTGGTGAGACGGTGTCTCGCCAGGCCTGAGGTCTATCTGGGATGGCCAACTCAACCAAAACCCAACCAAGACCCCCCCTCAAAACCGGGTCTGACCGGGATCGATACGGCGGTCAGCGGGTGTCGGCTCGCAGCCTCGCGCAAGGTCGCGCGTCAGTCAGGCGTGGCATGTCCACCTGGATGGCATGGACAGTCACAGCACGCCCACGAGCGGTACCCCGAACCCGCAGCCGACCGTCGCCGGCCTCGAGCCGCTACTGAGCATCGAGACGCTGGCGGACTACGTCGGCGTCCCGGTGGTGACCATCGACCGCTGGCGCACCGAAGGCAAAGGCCCGCGTGCGCTCCGGGTGGGACGGCACCTGAAGTTCGCCCTGTCGGACGTGCAGGAATGGCTGGCCACGATTCGCGAGAGCGAGCCGGGCACGCCACCGGCCGGGCGGTGAGCCCGCGTGCCTAGGCCTCGGGTGCCGGTCGGCACGTTCGGCGACATCTGGACCGAGCCCGCCGGCCGAGGCCGCACCGTGGCCAAGGTGTGGCTCCGCGACGAGGACGGCCGTCGTCGCCAGCTGCGTGCCGCCGGATCGAGCACCGCCGAGGCCACGCGCCGGCTGAAGGAGAGGATCACGGCCGTCGACCGGCGGATGTCGGCCACGGGCGAGATCACCGGCGACACCACGTTCCTCGAGATGGTCGCCTACTGGCTGGCCGACCTCGACGCCGAGGGCGAGCTCGCCCCCAGCTCGCGCCAGCGCTACGAATGGGAGGTCAGGCACCTGGTGCTTCCGGCATTCGAGCACCTGCGCCTGCGCGAGATCACCGTGGGACGGGTCGACCGCTACCTGAAGCGTCAGCGGCAGTTCAGCTACGCCCGCGCGGTCCACTCCTGGAAGATCGTCAGCCTGGTCATGGGGCTGGCCCTGCGGCTGGAGGCGATCGACCGCAACCCGGTCGTAGGGGTCAAGCGGCTCAAGCGGCCACCCCAAGCCCCGATGCCGATCGACGCCGCCGAGCTGGACGTGATACAGGTCGCCAACGTCTCCAGCGGCAGGGTCACCGCCTGCGGCGACCGAGGGAGCCATCCCCTGCACGAGCGGTAGGACTGACCATGGCGCAGGACAGCTGCGCGCGACCGAGTGCAACACCAAGCCTTAACGACACGAAGGAGCCGCCATGGATCAGCGAACGCAGGCTCGGGCCGACGGACGGCAAGCTCTGCCTTCAGCGGGGGCCGCCTTAATCGCTGGGGCGTCCGCGCTGCACGTCCTTTGGGGCACTGGATCGTCATGGCCGGCGCGGGACCGTCGCGAACTCGCTGACCTCGTGGCCGGCACCTCGGAGTTCCCTGGCTCGGGTGCATGCTTCACGGTCGCGGCCGTGCTCGCTGGGGCCGCGGCAGTCGTCGCGACGAGAGCCGGCGGACTGCGCGGGCGAGCCGGGCGGGCCTGCATCGCTGGGGCGTTCGCGGTCAGGGGAGTGGCCGGGCTCAGTGGCTCTACTCGCAGCCTGGTGCCGTGGGCGCCTTCGGACAGATTCGTCGACTTGGACCGCCGGTATTACGGGCCGCTATGTGTAGCGATCGCGGCCCTTGTCGCTGCAGGCCTCACCGGCAAGGGGCGGTAGACACGCTGGCGCCGCCGAGGCGTGCCCACGTAGGCCCGGTCCGGGTGCCGATCACCGCGGCGCACACCACGTCCAGGGTGCGGCGATGCTTTACCTTGACCCACACCCGCTCGCCGCCGCGGTAGGGGTGCGCGCGGCCCTTGACCATCAGCTCCTCGATGCGCCGCCACGGTGTACGTAACGAACCACTCCGCGGCGGCGCCGACGTCGTCGGTCACGGCGCCAGGTTCAGCGGCGGGCACACTGGGCGGGCGCCTACGCCGCGACCCAGCACCTGATCGAGCTCGGCCACACGTCGATCCGCTACATCGGCGGTCCGCCCGCCGCCCGCTGGGACACGGTGCGCGCCCACGGGTGGTCGGCCGCGAGGCGCGGGACCTGCCGCGTGGCAGACGAGCGCTGGCGGCCGACGGAGGGGGCCTCGCCGAGGTGTTGACCAGCGAGGCGGACCGGCTTCAGACGTGGTGCCCGGCATCCCTGGCCACCGACCCTCGCGAGGCCACGGTCGTCGACGAAGAACCGCCGGTCAGAGGCATCGGCGCTGCCCGGGTGCCCGAAGGTTACCGACCAACAGTCCTGGTGCGCCGCCATAGCCATCAGTCCTAGGGGCCGCCAAGAGCCTTGGCTTTCTATCTAGTAGGTGTAACAGACTAAACCGTGGACGAGACGCCCCCGTGGCCGAGCGACTGGTTGCGCGGCGTCCTCGAGGTCTGCGTGCTGCGGGTGCTGGCCGACGGGCCGACGTACGGCTACGCCATCACGGCTGCGCTGGCCGACGGTGAGCTCGGGACGGTCAAGGGCGGAACGCTCTACCCGCTGCTCAAGCGGTTCGAGGGCTCCGGCTGGGTGAGCACGGCCTGGCGTGCGGGCGAGGGCGGCCCCGGGCGCAAGTACTACGAGCTCACGGACACCGGCCGCGCGGCTCTGCACGAGCGCTCCGCGCAGTGGCTGGCGTTCGCGCGCGTCACGAGCAGGTTCGTGGCGCATGCCGCCCGGCCCGCCGGTGCCGCGCCCACCACAGCGAACGAAGACCCGGCGGCCACCGACGCTCACGACAGGGGAGGACACCGCTGATCACGCGACTGCGGCAGCAGGCACAGGAGCGCCGGTACGAGCTGGAGCAGAGCATCGCGCCGCACGTCGAGCCCGAACGGGCGGAGTCGTTCCTTCTCGAGCTGCGGATCCAGGGTGTCGGTGGCGCCGACATCGGCCCCGCGCTCGCGGAGGTCGAGTCGCACTGTGCGGACAGCGGCGAACGAGCCGCGGCGGTCTTCGGTGATCCGGTCGCCTACGCCCGTAGCCTCGAGCTGGAGCAGGTCGAAGAGCTGAGCCTGCGATCGATGGTGAGGGCCTTCGTCCCTGGCGTTGTCTCGCTCGGCGGCATCATGGCCGCGGTCACCGCGACGCCTGCCGTCACCGGCGGCCAGGTGCTCACGCTGAGCTGGGGCACGCTGCTCGCGCTCGTGCTCGGCGTCGTCGCGGTGCTCTTGACCGTCCGACACAGCGGCCCGGTCCTGCGCGTCGTCGTGGCGCACCCCGTGCGCGCATGGTGCATCGCGATGGCGGGTATCGCCGTCGTCGTCTCGCCCCAGCTCGTGCTGGGTGGCCACCAGGCGCTCACGCTGCCCGCGCTGCCGGTGCTGGTCGCCGGGGTGCTCGGCGTCCTGGTGGCGAACGCATGGAACCTCCGCCCGGCAGCGCTGGCCGGCGACACGGTGACGTCACCGTTCGCCGTGCCCGAGGAGGCGCCCCGTAGGCGCGGCGCCACGCTCGTCGCAGCCCTCACCGCACCGTTCGGCAGCGCCGCGCTGATCGCGCTGGCCTGGTGGCTGGCGACTCGCTGAGCCCGGCGCTGAGGAGCCGGGCGCGACGCCGGGCGTGCGGGACGTTGACGGCGTGAGGCCCGCAACCCGTACGGACCCCTCGTCTTCTGCATCAGCGACCGGTCCTGGCGTGGTCCGCGCGCCGCACGGGCCCGTTGCGAACCGGCGAGCTTGTTCCGTGTCGCGTCGTCCCGTAACGCGCCACGCGATGGCGGGCAGGACCCGGGTGGAGATCCCAGGTTGCCCTGATGCTCCCGGCTCGGGTCGTCGGTCGGCTGGTCGACGTGCGCGACCCTGACCCTCCCCGCGCCGGTGTATCGATCGGAGAGCTCGCAAGGAGTACGTCCGCGCAGTCGCGCGCAGCCCTGTTGTTCGTCGGCATCGTCCGTGGCCGCGATCACGGCCGTGTGTGACGCCTCCGTGCTGCTCGACGCGCCGGTCCCGGCGTGGTTCACGGTGGGGGGCCGGTGACCGCCGGCGCTCGCGACGCTTGCCATGCTGCGGCTAGTGCCGCTGCTGGGCGGGCTCGGGTGCCGGTGGGGCCTGCGGACCCCGGGATTGGTGCGTGTGCCTGGCGGGCGGGTGCGACGTCAGCCGACGGGCGCCGCGGGATCGGTCGCGGCGGGCTCGGTCGTGGCGCGCCCGCTGAGGGTGGTGAGGGCCACGAGGCCGGCGAGGACCAGCAGCGCCGAGGCGACGACGAGCGCGGTGCTGTACCCGGCCACCAGTCCGGCTTCGGCGCCGAGGGCGGCGTTGGCCGGTGCTGCCGTGATGGTGGCCGCGACGGCTGCGAGCACGGCCAGGCCGAGGGCGACGCCGATCTGCTGGGCGGTGTTCAGCAGGGCGGAGGCGATGCCGGCCTTGTCGGGCTCGACGCGGTAGACGGCCGCCTGGGTCAGGGCCATGACCCCGAGGCCGAACCCGAGCCCGAGGACGAGCATGGCCGGGGCCAGGTGCGTCCAGTAACCGGTCTCGACGCCGATGGTGGAGAACCAGAACGCGGCGGCGGCGCTGAGCAGCGCCCCGGCGGTCGCGACGTGGCGCGGGGCGAGGCGCACCAGGAGCTTGGGCGCGGCGCCGGCGCCGATCACGAGGCCGAGCGCGAACGGCAGCCACGCGAGGCCGGCCTGCAGGGGGCTGAGCTGCTGGACCTGCTGGAGGTACAGGGTGATGACGTAGAAGGTGCCCATCGGGCCGACGGCCAGCAGCAGCATGGTGGCGTAGGCGCCGGACCGGTTGCGGTCGCGGAACAGGCCCAGCGGCAGCAGCGGGCTGGCGCTGCGCGCCTGGGTCAGCACGAAGGCGGCCAGCAGCACGGCCGCCGCGGCGAGCAGGACCAGGGCGACCGGGTCGGTGAAGCCGTCCTCGCCGAGCCGGGTGATGGCGTAGACGAGGGCGACCATGCCGCCGGTGCCGAGCGCCGCGCCGAGTGCGCCGAGGCGGCCGCGGTGGCGGTCGGCGGCGACCAGGGTGCGGCTGCCGAGCAGGACGAGCAGGCCGATGGGGACGTTGATGAAGAACACCCATCGCCAGCCGAGGGTGTCGGTCAGCACGCCGCCGAGCAGCAGGCCGACGACGATGCCGAGCCCGGACATGGCCCCGTAGAGGGCCAGCGCCTTGTCCCGCGTGGCGCGGTCGGCGAACGTGGTGGCGATCAGCGCCAGGGCGTTCGGTGCGGCCAGCGCCGCGCCGAGGCCCTGGACCGCGCGGGCCGCGACGAGCAGGCCGGTCGTCTGCGCGAGCCCACCGGCGAATGAGGCGGCGACGAAGATCGCGATGCCGGCTTGCAGCGCGCCGCGCCGGCCCCACAGGTCGCCGATGCGGCCGCCGAGGAGCAGCAGCGCCCCGAACGCCAGGATGTAGGCGTTGACGACCCACGGCAGGTGCACCGCGGTCACGTCGAGGTCGCGCTGGATGCTCGGCAGCGCGATGTTCACGATCGAGTCGTCCAGCACCAGCATCAGCTGCGCGGTCGCGATCACCAGCAGCGGCACTCCTGCACCGCGCTGACCAGTCCTTGCGGTCACACCCACTCCTCACGACACCCGGGAGGTCGTCCCGGCTCGACGGCACCGGAGCCCGTGAGGCACACCCGGCATTAGTACCCCTAGGGGGTATCGATTCGGTAGGGTATACCCCTGGGTGGTATCCATGCCACCCCGTGCGGCTCGCCGGCGTTTGTCCCGGGCCGCAGCGCCGCCAATCCGAAAGGCCCGACCATGCGAAACCTCCAGCTGACCGACGTGAACGCCACCGGCGGAGGCTGTGCCTGCTGCTCCACGAACCCAGCGCCTGCCGCGCCCACGGAGACGGCTGCCGGCGCGGCCGACGTGACCAGGACCCTCGGGGTCCGCGGGATGACATGCGGGCACTGCGTCGGCGCAGTCACGGGCGAGCTCTCTCGACTCGAGGGCGTTCGCGCCGTCGACGTGGCACTGGTCGCCGGGGGCGTCTCTACTGTGACCCTCACCTCGCGTGGCCCCCTGTCCGCGGGGGATCTGGCCGGCGCGGTTGCCAACGCAGGCTACGAGCTCACCGACCTGGCCGGCTGAGCGCCGACTGGGCCTGGCGGGATCTCTATTCGGTGACGAGACGCAGGTAGGTCCCCAGGTGCGCAGCCATGTCCAGTGGTCGCGGCCCTGAGGCGTCGAGCGAGTAGAGCCACTGCACCTGCAAGCCGTCCATCAGGGCCACGATCACCCGGGCCGCGGCCTTGGGATCTACTCCAGCAGCGAGCCGGTCGTCGCGCTCCAGCTCTTGGAGTGCCTCGTGCATGCGGGCGACCAGGCGCGCATAGCGTCGCCGCATGTGCTCATGGGCAGGATGACCGGGGGCGGCGCCCTGAGCGGCCGACCCGGCGAGAGCCTCCACCAATGGGCGGCGGGCCTCGTTGCGCTGCATGACGGCCACCAAGGCCTCGACGAACTCGACGCCGCGCGCCAGGTCGACGGCGAACGCTGCGTCGTCGAGCGCGTCGCGGTGTTCAAGTGCGGACCTGAGCAAGGCCGCCTTGCTCGGGAAGTAACGAAGGAGCGAAGGGTGCGACACCCCCGCTCGTGCAGCGATGCCACGCACTGACGCCCCGTGATATCCCAGCTCACCGAAGGCGCGGATGGCCTCGTCGAGGATCGTGGCGACCGTCGCCCGTCCCCGAGCGGTGGCGGCTTCGGGAGTGTTTGCCCGGCTGACAGCGCAGCGGGCGCGCTCTGTGCCACCTCGCGTTCCCATGCGGCCTCACTGACTTCTCTCGACGGGTGGCTGTCGCGCGATGCGACCCTCACGGCACCGCGTCCGCCGGCCGCAGCATCGGCCGGCGGACGCGGTGCCTGCGGGTTCAGCCCTGGGCGCGCTGGGCGCCGATGACCGCGGAGGTGCCGAGGTCGCTCTTGGGCAGCGGCTGGCCGGCGGCGACGGCGTCGGTCCAGGCGAGGGTGTCGGCGACGGCGGCGAAGTTGGAGTTGAGCAGCGTCAGCAGGGTGGTGTGCACGGTCTTGGCGTCGGCGAAGCCGGCGTCGTTGGCGAGGTTGATCGCCCCGGTGGCATCGGAGAGCACCTCGGCGGCCAGGCCGTGCGTCTCGGCCTCGGCGGCCGAGGCGATGATGCAGTTGTTCGTCATGTAGCCGACCAGGGTGATGGTGTCGATCTGGCGCTCGCGCAGCCAGGCAAGCAGGTCGGTGCCGGCGAACACGGTGCCGTACTGCTTGACGATCGACTTCCAGGCGTCGGTCCGTCGGGCCTCGATCTCCGGGTGCAGCTCGAAACCGGCCTTGGTCGGGTCGAAGACCGGCGCACCCTCGCCCATCGTGTGCTGAACCGCGACGACAGGGAGGCCCGCGGCGGTGGCGGCGTCGATCGCGCGGGCGATCTGTGGCAGCGACTCGGTGTGCGGCGGGTACTGGATCTCCAGCGGGCCGCCGAAGTACTCCTGCTGCACGTCGACCAGGACGAGGGCGCGGCGCGGGGTGGTCATGAGTGGGTACTCCTCGTTGGGGGATCGGCGCCACGGGCCGGGCGCCCCACCGATCCTCGGCGGCGATGGACCGCTGGACCATTGGCACGTGTGCGTGCTTACGATGGATACGTGCCAACCTCCACCGAGCGGCTCCGTATCGCCGTATACGCCTTCGACGGCGTGACGATGTTCCACCTCGCCGTCCCGCAGCTCGTGTTCGACGAGGTCACTCGTCAGGGGCTCGGCACCTGGGAATCCGTTCTCTTCTCCGACCGGGCAGGGTCCATCCGCACGGCCGAGGGCTACCGGATGTCGGGCGTGCGTGGACCACGTGCCGCCGAGGACGCCGACGTCGTGGTGGTGCCCTCCTGGCACCCGGACAACCGTCCTGTCGGACCGGTGCTCCGGCGCGCGCTGCACCGCGCGCACACCCGCGGCGCGACCGTCGCCGGTCTCTGCCTGGGAGCCGTCGCGGTCGTGGACGCCGGGCTGTTGTCGGGGCGTGCGGCCGTGACGCACTGGGCGGCCGCCGCCGCGCTCGCCACCCGGCATCCCGACGTCGCCATCGATCCCTCGGTCCTGTACATCGACCACGGCGATGTGCTCACCTCCGCCGGCACGGCCTCGGCGATCGACGCGTGCCTGCACCTGGTCCGTGGCCGCCTCGGCGCCGCCGCCGCCAACCAGGTCGCCAGGCACCTGGTCGTCGCCCCGCACCGCGAGGGCGGGCAGGCGCAGTACGTCGACCGTCCGCTGCCGCCGCGTCCGGCTGACGACCCGATCTCCCGGGTGCTGGAGTGGGCCCTGTTGCACCTGGACGAGGCCCTGACCGTCGATCAGCTGGCCGCCGTGGCACACATGAGCCGGCGCACCTTCATCCGGACCTTCCAGGCCTCGACGGGAGCCACACCGGCGGCCTGGGTGCGCTCTCGCCGGCTGGACAAGGCCCGCCGCCTGCTCGAGTCCACCGACCTGCCGATCGAGCAGGTCGCAGCCGCCTGCGGTTTCGGCAACGCCGTCACGCTGCGGCAGAACTTCGCCGCCGCCTTCGGTACCTCGCCCTCGGAGTACCGCCGCCGCTTCGACGCCCGCAGCGCGACCGCCTGAGCCGGCCGGCACGTCCCACGTCCCGCGGCGAGGCCGAGGGCGCGAGCACCGTGCGCAGCCGGCGCCCGGTCGGGGCTCGGTGCAAGGGTGAGGTGCCGGCGCGTCCGCAGGTGAACCCCGCATGGGGCTTCGGGCCAACGCTTCGCGCGAGTCGTCCAGTTCGCCGTCAGCCCGGCGCGCGGCGCGACGATGGCGCTATCCACCGCTGCGCGCGGCGCTGGCGGCGAGCCGGTTCGGTCGCTGATCGTCGCGACGCCGGCACGTGCATTCGACGAGTCGGGCAGCCGCGGCTGTGGCCATCGCTCCTGTTGAACGTGGCCCACCTCACGTCACCGCCATACCCCCCGGGGTATATGGTGAAGGCATGGCTACCTCAGAGATGACCCTCGAGACCCTGCAGGAGACCGTCGCCGCGAACGACATCGTCCTGCTCGACTTCTGGGCCGCGTGGTGCGGCCCGTGCCGCGCGTTCGCGCCGGTCTTCGAGCAGGCCGCCGTGGATCACCCGGAGATCGCCTTCGGCAAGGTGGACACCGAGGCGCAGCAGGACCTGGCGGTCGCGTTCCGCATCACGTCGATCCCCACCCTCGTGGCGTTCCGTGAGGGCGTGGTCGTCTACTCCCGGCCCGGAGCGTTGAGTGCATCGCAGCTCGAGCAGGTGGTCTCAGCCGTGCAGGGGCTCGACATGGCAGACGTGCACGCCCGGATCGAGGCGCAGCAGTCGGAGGTGTCCCGATGAGGATCGTCGTGGTGGGTGGCGTGGCCGGCGGGATGAGCGCCGCCGCGCGCGCCCGGCGGCTGGACGAGGCGGCGGAGATCGTGGTGCTGGAGCGGGGCGAGCACGTGTCGTTCGCCAACTGCGGCCTGCCGTACCACGTGGGTGGCGAGATCGCCGAGGCCGACAGGCTGCTGGTGCAGACACCCAGGTCCCTGCGCGCGTCCCTCGCCCTGGACGTGCGCACCGGTCACGAGGTGACGGCGGTGGATGTCGACCGCCGGGTGCTGACCGTTCGCACCGAGGCGGGGGAGTCCGAGGTGGGGTACGACGCGCTCGTGCTGTCACCGGGCGCCCGTGCCGTCCGCCCGCCTGTGCCAGGGCTGGACTCGCCGCGGGTGCGCACGCTGCGCACGGTCACCGACGCCGTCGCCCTGCGCGCGGGCGTCGAGGCCGGGTGGCGCCGCGCGGTCGTGCTGGGCGCCGGGTTCATCGGCGTGGAGGCCGCCGAGGCCCTCGCCCTCGCGGGGATGGACGTCACTCTCGTCGAGCTCGGACCGCACGTGCTGCCGCCGCTGGAGGCCGAGCTCGCGCATCTGGCTACCCAGGAGCTGCGCCGGCTGGGGGTCGCGGTGCGCGCCGGGACCGCCGCCGAGGCCATCGAGCACGAGGCGGATCACGATGTCGTCGTCCTGGCCGACGGCACCCGCCTCGCCGCCGACGTAGTGGTGCTCTCGGCCGGCGTCCGGCCGGACACCGAGGTGTTCGAGGCCGCCGGCATCGCCTGCGAGCGTGGCGCCATCGTGGTCGACGAGCACGGCCGCACCTCGGCGCCCGGGGTGTGGGCGGTCGGAGACGCGGTCACCCAGGCCGACGCCGTCACCGGCGTGCGCCGGCCCGTGCCCCTGGCCGGCCCGGCCAACCGCGCCGGGCGACTGGTCGCCGACGACATCCTGCGGCCGGAGCTCGCGCGGCCGATCCCCGCCCCCGTCGGCACCGCGATCGTGCGCGTCGGTGACGTCACCGCCGCGATGACGGGCGCCAACCGCGCCGCGCTGGATGCCGCCGGCGTCGCCTACCGCACGTTGCACCTGCACCCGAACCAGCACGCCGGCTACTTCCCCGGGGCCAGCCAGGTCCACCTCGTCCTGCACGTCGGTGCCGAAGACGGGCTCCTGCTCGGGGCTCAGGCCGTGGGCGCCGACGGTGTCGACAAGCGCATCGACGTGCTGGCCACGGCGATGCGCGCCAGGATGGCGGTCACCGACCTCATCGACCTGGACCTGGCCTACTCCCCGCCCTACGGCCAGGCCAAGGACCCAGTCAACCTCGCCGGCATGGTCGGCGCCAACGTGCTCGACGGGACCCTGCGGCTCTGGTACGCCCAGGACCTCGAAAAGCTCGGTGACTCCGTGCTGGTCCTGGACGCCCGGACCCGCGAGGAGTTCACCGCCGACCACCGTCCCGGCGCCCTCAACGTCCCGCACACCGAGCTGCGCGAGCGTCTGGACGAGGTGCGCGAGGCGGCCGCCGGGCGTCCCGTGCGGGTGCTGTGCGCATCCGGCGTGCGCTCCGCGATCGCGCACCGCGTCCTGGCGCAGGCCGGGTTCGACTCGGCGTCGCTCTCCGGCGGCATGCTGACCCTGCGCGCGACGCTGGGCGACGGGGCCGACGCGGCCCTGACCACGGCGGGGGCGACGGATGCCTGAGAGGCAGGCCCGCGGCGCCTGTGCCGGAGGGCTGGCATACCGCGTGACCGCGGCCGTCGTCGCAGTCGTCGCGGGCGTGTTCGCGGCGTCCGCGCTGGACCAATCGGCCGTCGCGGTCCTGGCGGGCCTCTTCGCCCTCGCGGCCGCGACCGGCGCGGTCACCGGTGCGTGCCTGCCCGGTGCCGCGGTCTGCACGCCTCGTCCGCCGACATCCCATGACCCGCACTGACAGGAGAATCCCCATGGTCACCAGCGACGCCGACGCCCAGCGGCGCATCCTCAACCGTCTGCGCCGGGCGCGCGGACAGCTCAACGCCGTCATCGATGCGGTCGAGAACGGCGGTTCCTGCCGCGACGTCGTGACACAGCTTGCCGCGGTGTCCAGCGCCCTGGACCGGGCCGGCTTCGCCGTGATCGCGACCGCCATGAAGGACTGCCTCGCCGACCCGGAGACCACCGCGCGCACCGAGGACGGTCTGACGACCGAAGAGCTCGAGAAGCTCTTCCTCACCCTCGCCTGACCCCTGAAGCATCGATCGAACCACCCTGGAGGAACGCCCCATGTGCTACGCCGTCACCTGCAAGCAGTGCGGCAAGACGACCTGGTCCGGGTGCGGCCAGCACGTCGCCGACGTCCGCCGCAGCGTCCCCGCAACCCAGTGGTGTGCCGGACACGCCGACGCCCCGCGCGCGGGTGGCTTCCTGGCCCGCCTGTTCGGACGCTGACGCGTCGTGGTGTCGGGCGGGTGCGCTGTTGCGTTCCCGCCCGACGCCACCGACGCACGCCACGTGCGGACGGCGCGGCAATATCGGCTCCCGCGCCAGGCGCCGGCGGGCCGATGGCGACGCCTCACGGGCTGATTGCCAAGCCAGTGTTCGGTTCCTCGAGTCGGCACCGGCTCGGCCCGGTCTGGGCGTAGGTCTAGTCGCGGGCAGCCTTGATCAAGCCGGTCGGGCGACCGAGCTCTGACGCGTGACGAGTCGTGGCGGCAGAACGATTGCGTTGTGCCTGTGCGTGGCGTCGTGTGCGGCCTCCTCCTGGAGCAGCATCGCGCCGAGGCGCCCAACCTCCTCGCCCGGTTGGGCGATCGTCGAGATCGGGATCGAGCTGTCCCAGGCGGCCTGGTTGTTGTCGTACCCGATGATGGCGACATCCTCGGGGACACGAATGTCGGAGGACGCCGAGAGGGCCTGGACGATCCCTGCGGCGAGCAGATCGGTGGAAGCAAAGATGCCGTCGATCGCGCCGGCGGCGATACGTCCAGCGAGGTGACCGCCGACGGTCCAGCCGTCGGCGCGGTTGATCCACTCAGGGGTCACAACCTCTGCCGTCACATCGGGGTGTTCGCTGACGGCCTCGTGGAAACCCTTGTGTCGGTCGACGATGGGCTGGAGCTCTGCCGGCCCGCCGACGAACACGAGGCGCCGGCGACCGGACTCGATGAGGTGCTTCGTCGCGAGGTGGCCGCCGAGCACGTTGTCCACGTCGACGCTGCAGTACTGCGAGGCGGGCGCGCCGAAGTTGAGGAAGACGAGCGGCATCCCCGCCGGTGCCGTCCGATCGACTGCGGCGAAGTGCGCCGCGTCGTTCAGTGTCATGAGCACGCCCGTGACTCGGGCCTGGGCGAACATCATGAGGTAGTTCGACTCGCGCTCGACCCGGGCGTCGGAGTTGGCGAGCATCAGCGTCAGCCCGCCGTGCTCCGCGCCAGTCTCGGCGCCGCGTGCGATGTCGACGAAGAACGAGTTGCTCAGATCCGAGACGATCAGGCCGATCGTGCGGGTCGTGCCCGACCGGAGCGAGCGTGCCATCGTGTTCGGCACGTAGCCGAGCATCGCCATCGCCCGCTCGACGCGCGTGCGCGTCGCGGCCGCCACCTTGTCCGGGTGGTTGAGCACGTTGGACACCGTGCCGAGCGAGACGCCGGCGAGCGTCGCGACGTCGCCGACGCTCGGGCGCGGCTTGGCCGAGACTCGGCTCGACGGATCGTTCGTCACGACGCACAGCTCCTTTGCTCCGACCGTTCAGGTGAGCGTAGCGGCCGGTGAGGGGCGCGGGGGAACGCCTCGGCGCCCGCGCGGCGGACCTGCACCGGGTGGGGGAGAGCGCCGTGGAGGCGCTCGCCCGACCGTGAGTCGGCGGTCAGCCGAAGTCCTCGATGCGCCACTCGTCGTGCCAGTCGATGTACGCCATCTCGCCGTCGAACCGGATCGGAAGCCACACGTAGTCGGCCAGGGACGTGTCGACGGGTGCCAGCTCCTCCATGACCGCCTCGGGCCCGGGGCCTGCGGGGGAGAAGTGGTGCTCGAAGAGCGCGAGTGCCCGCGCGCTGTCCTCGGTGAAGTGGGGGAGCCACCGGTCGCCGATGGCGATGTACAGGTCCTTCTTCGCCGGGTGCTGGAAGACCGAGCTGATCTGGCAGTGGAACGACGTCCGTGACTCGTCCGCCGGGTGGGGGTCGCCCAGCACGCTCCACGGCCCGTGGTACGACCGTGCGACCGCCACCTGGGACGGGTTCGGGTAGTAGCCCGTGGTCCCGGAGGTGATCAGGTAGTGCAGGCCGCCGCGGCGGAAGTACGCCGGGGCCTCGCGGACGAACGGCGGGTGCGGCTGGGGGAAGTGCGTCGAGTAGTAGCCGGTGACGTCGGTGTAGTCGTCGGTGAGGTCCGCGACGACGAGCTCGGAGTGGACCCGCTCGAAGACGTAGTACGCCTTGCCGTCGGTCGGCTCGACGGCGAGGTCGAAGTCGCCGGCGTTCATCCCCAGGGGGCGGAAGTCGGCGTGCACCGTGCGGTACGGGCCGAGGATCGAGTCGGCCACCAGCACGGTCGAGAGCTGCGTGGTGCCGGCGCCCATGACCTTAATCCAGCAGACGAACTGGCCTGTGCGCGGGTTGCGGATGATGTGCGGCCGATCCATGCCGCGCGACGGGTGGAGCGGTGAGGCGACGTCATCGAGCTCCGGCGGGATGATCAGGCCCTCGTCGGTCCAGTTGTACAGGTCGGTCGAGGAGTAGCAGCGCACACCCCAGTGCCAGATGCCGCTGCCAGGCGTCGACCTCTCCTTGTTCTCGCCGTACCAGTAGAACCTGCCGTCGACGGCGATGACCGAGCCGCCGTGGGCATGGATCCGGTCCCCCTTCGTGTCGAGCCAGGGCTGTCCCGGCGTGATGCGGTCTTGGGGCTGGGTCGCCATCGTCCCGTCCTCTCCGTGGTGGTGAACGGAGATTGACAGATGTTCTTGACACGTGTCAATCGTTGGTGGAAGCCTCTCGACACAGGCACCGCAACCGCGTGCTCTGGGTGAACTAGCAGGTCCTCATAACCGTGTCCCGACCGTTATCAAGACGGCCGCACCAACCGATTGACGCAGCGACGAGGGCTATCTAGCATCCGGATGAAACGTTCCAATAGGAACGGCCACTTCAAGGAGGAAGTGTGGACAGGACAACTCGTCACAGCCGTTACGCGCTGTCGGTGATCGCTGTCGCCGCCGCGGCCAGCCTCACGCTGAGCGCCTGCTCCAGCAGCTCGTCGTCCGGCGACACCGCCTCGGGTGGCTCGACCGGGGGCGGGAGCGCGCCGGGCTCGTCGAAGTTCGAGTTCCTCGGCCAGACCGAGAACACGACCATCGACGCGACGCTCACGGCGCTCTCCACCGGTGCCTGCAGCGCCGAGAACGACGCCGCCCCGTACAGCCACCAGACCGCTCCGGGAGCGAGCTTCGACCAGAAGCTCCAGCTTCTGGCCGGCCAGGACGCCCTGCCCCAGGTGCTGATGGCGGCCGGGACCCCCGCCCTGAACAAGCAGTTCATCGAGGCCGGCCAGCTGGAGGACCTCGGTCCGGTCCTCGAGGAGGCCGGCGCCGCGGAAAGTGTTCTGCCTGCGGCGAGGTCGACGGTCGAGGCCCTCTACGGCGGTTTCTACGCCCTGCCCACCGAGTTCAACATCGAGGGCATCTGGTACAACAAGCAGATCTTCGCCGACAACGGCATCGAGGTCCCGGACACCTGGGACGGCTTCATCGACGCCGTGAAGCGGCTGGACGCCGCCGGCGTCCAGCCGCTCACCACCCCGGGCAAGGACAACGGGTGGAACATCACGCGCCTCATCGGCGGCTACATCTTCCGCGACCTGGGCCCCGACGCCCTGCAGAAGGTGGCCGACGGTCAGGCGGAGCTCACGGACCCGGAGTACGTCAAGGCGGCCGACGCCGTCGCCGAGCTGGGCGAGCTCCAGGCCTACGGCCCGGCGCCGAGCTCCATCGACTACAACGGCGCGATGAACCAGTTCCTCACCGGTGAGGCCGCCATGCTCTACATGGGCAGCTGGGCGCTGGGCAACTTCAACGACCCGGCGCAGAACAAGATCGGCGCCGACAACATCGGCTTCATGCCCTTCCCGAACGTCACCGGCGGCGCGGGCAGCATCGACCAGGTTCCCGCGAACGTCGGTGTCCCGATCGCGTTCGGCGCCAAGGACTTCGGCACGACGAACGCCGACTGGGTCGCCTGCATCGCGAAGAACTACGGCGGCACCGTCCTGGAGAACGAGGGCGTGGTCTCCGGCTTCACGATCGACAACCCGCCGGCCGATCTCCCAGCCCTGACGCAGAGCGTCCAGGAGACGATGGCCGACGCGGAGACCAGCGTGCTGTGGTTCGAGGCGCTGTTCACCGCCAAGGGCACCACGGTCAGCCAGAACAACGCCATCCCGCTGATCAGCGGTCAGATCGACGGCAAGCAGTTCATGGAGCTCGTGCAGTCCGCCAACGCCAGCTGAGAACCGGCGGCACCGGGGGGTGCGGCGACACCCGTCGCGCCCCCCGGGCACGTCCTCGCCCGAGGGGGAGTACCGCAATGAGAAGCGTTCTGGGGGACCGCCGAGCGATCGCGATCCTGCTCGGCCCGGCGCTGACCGTCTATTCGCTCGTCATGCTCGTGCCGATCGTGTGGTCGCTCATCTACACGGTGTACGACGGCAGCGTCGTCACGGGCTTTGCCTACGTCGGCCTGGACAACTTCCGGACCTTCTTCCAGGACCCCGCCGCCTGGCAGGCCGTGTCGTACACGGTGCGCTACGCGATCGTCCTGACGGTGCTGCAGGTCGCGCTCGGCTACCTGCTCGCGCTGATGTACGTCTTCTGGCTGCGCCGCGCGTCGTCCTTCGTGCGCACGATGACCTTCTTCCCGGTCATCCTGCCGACCGTCGCCGTCTCGCTGCTGTTCCGCAAGCTCTTCGAGGCCGCGCCGACCGTCGGGCCGGTCAACTCCGTGCTCGGCTGGTTCGGAGTGGCGCCCATCGACTGGTTCGGGGACCCGAGCGCCTCGTTCTGGGTCATCATCCTCATGGACGTGTGGCGCTCGATGGGCTTCTACGCGGTGCTGCTGTTCGCGGGGGTCGTCGACATCCCCGAGGAAGTGATCGAGAGCGCCCGGGTCGACGGAGCCAAGGGCTGGCGCCTGACGCGGCACATCGTCCTGCCGCTGTCGGCGCCGGTCCTGCTGTCGTCGCTGATCTTCAGCATCAACGGCACGTTGAAGGTGTTCGACTCGGTGGTCGCCCTGACGAACGGCGGCCCCGGCAGCTCGACCACGCCGCTGACGCTGTACATGTTCCAGACGTCCTTCACGTACGGCGACTACGGGTACGGCAGCACCATCGCGACGATGTTGACCCTGCTGTGCCTGGTCGTGACCGTCTTCATCTTCCGTTCCTCCCGCCGAGACCTGACGAAGTGAGGTGAGCTGATCGTGACCTCCCTCGCGACGGACACCCGGGCCGGGACCCCTTCGGGCCTCGCCGACCGCCCCCGCGCCCGCCGGACCCGGCGGGCCGGGCGCGGCCTCGTCAGCAACGTCGTCGTGGCGCTGCTGCTCGTGATCGTGATGTACCCGCTGGTGTGGCTCACGCTGGGGTCGTTCAAGACGCAGGACGAGTTCCTCAACGAGCCGTTCTGGTCCCTGCCGTCCAGCTGGAGCCTCGACAACTACTCCGCCGCGTGGACGGCCGGCGGGCTGGGGACATACATCCGCAACAGCATCGTCGCGGTCTTTCCCGCGCTCGGGCTGATCGTCATCCTGGGCGTGGCGGCGGGCTTCGCCCTCGAGGTGATGGTGTTCCGCGGTCGCGCGGCCACGCTGCTGCTGTTCCTGGCCGGGATCATGGTCCCCGGCCAGATGATCCTGCTGCCGCTGTTCACCATCTACTTCCGGCTGCACCTGACCGGCACGCTCCTGCCGCTGATCATCACGTACACCGCCATCGGGCTGCCGCTGACGGTGTTCATGATGGCCACGTTCTTCCGCGCCATCCCGCGGGAGATCTTCGAGGCGTCCACGCTCGACGGGGCCTCGATCCTGCGGTCCTTCTGGTCGATCGGGTTCCCGATGGTGCGCAACGCCATCTTCACCGTCGCGCTGGTCCAGTTCTTCTTCATCTGGAACGACCTGCTGATCGCGCTGACGTTCACCAACAGCTCGAGCCTGCAGACGATCCAGGTCGGCCTGCTCAACTTCACCGGCATGTACGGAGCGGTCGACTACGGGCCCACCTTCGCCGCGATCTGCATCAACGTGTTCGGCACGCTCGCGCTGTACATGGTGCTGAACCAGCGGATCATGCGCGGCCTCACCGCGGGGTCGGTGAAGGGGTGAACGCCGCGCGAGCGCGGAGGACCACGACGGCGGGAACCGGCGCCCACGCCCCGCGCGCGAGGCGCCGCCTGCCCGCCGGCGCGGAATGGAGCCGGTCATGACGCTGCGACCCCGGCCGACCTCCGCGGACGTCGCCAGGCTGGCCGGAGTCTCGCGGGGGACCGTGAGCAACGTCCTCAACGGCGACGTCGCCGGCCGTGTGCGGCCGGAGACGGCTCGGCGGGTGCAGGAGGCGGCGGAGCGGCTCGGGTACGTGCCGTCCGCGGCCGCGCGCCTGCTCCGTGGTGCGAGCGCCCGCTTCGTGCTCGTCGTCGCGCCGCCGAGCTTCGCGCACGGCGTGCTGGGCTCCTTGATCGTCGAGGGGCTCGCCCGTGAGCTCGAAGCCCGGGAGCTCGGTCTCGTCCAGCTCACCGGTCATCCTGAAGGGCTCAGCCCGGCGAGCCACCTCTCGCCGGCGGTCGTCCTGACCTCGGCGACGCCGGACGACCCCGACTTCACCGGCTGGCGCGCGTCCTTCCGCGTGCCGGTGCTCCCCGCGTTTCCCGGCCGCGACGCGCACATCGCGGCAGCGGCACGCGCGCAGGCGCACCACGCCCGCTCGCGTGGGTACTCGCGGGTCGTCTACGTTGCTCCGCCAGAGCCTGCGCTCGCGACGATGTCCGCGCTGCGCCACGACGCGCTGGGGTCCTGGGCGCGGCGGCACGGGATTGCCGTCGCCGACTCCGTCGTGCTCGGACGCGGGCGCGCGGACTGGGCGGAACAGGCACGGCGGTTGCACGATTCGCACGGTCCGGACGTCCTGGTCTGCGCCTACAACGACGACGTGGCGCTGGCGGTGCTCGCGGGCGCGAGCGACGCGGGGCTCTCCGTCCCCACGGACCTCGCCGTCATCGGCGCGGACGACACACCGGCGGCGGAGCGGTCGGTACCGGCCCTGACGTCCGTCGGCGCCGACTTCTCGGCCTTCGTGAACGCGATGGCCGACACGGTGGAGGCCGCCGCTTCCGGGAGACCGGTCGAGCTGCCGTCGCTCCCCGTCGATCTGCAGGTCGCCGTGCGGGCGTCGTCCCCGTAGCGCGGCAGCCGCGCCGTGCACACGCCGACGACGGCCCCGCGGCCGCAGGACCAGTTCGCCACCCATCGCTTTCGGACGATGCCGTCCACGAGAGGGACCACGCCATGAACCACGTACCTGCCGTCGCCGCGCCGCAACGGCTGCGGGTGGAGCATCTCCCCGTCGGTGACGCCCTCGGCGTCGGCACGCCCACCCCGCGGCTGTCCTGGGTGGTTCCCGACGCCCCGCCCGGGTGGACGCAGACCGCCTACGAGGTGCGGGTCGCGCGTCGCCTGCCGGCGTCCGAGGCGCACGTCGCCCAGGCGCGCGTCGAGGGCGAGGGTCAGCTGTTCGTCCCGTGGCCGTTCCCTGCGCTCCGCTCCCGCGAACGGGCGGAGGTCCAGGTCCGCGTCGTGGGCGACCAGGGCGCCAGCGACTGGAGCGAGCCGCTCGTCGTCGAGGCCGGCCTGCTGCACCCCGACGACTGGTCGGCATCGATCGCACGCCCGCCGGCGTTCGAGACCCGGCCCTCCGGCCTGCGCCGGCCCCCGCTGCTCCGACGGACGTTCGAGATCGAAGGCGCCGTCATCCAGGCGCGCCTGTACCTCTCCGCGCACGGCCTCGCGGAGGCGGAGCTGAACGGGTCCCGGGTCGGCGACGACGCGCTCACGCCGGGGTGGACCGTGTACCCCAAGCGGCTGCGGTACGCCACGTACGACGTGACCGCCGACGTGGCGCCCGGCCCGAACGCGATCGGCGTCTGGCTCGGTGACGGCTGGTGGCGTGGCAAGGTGGGATTCGACGGCGGCGCGGTCGACGTCTACGGCACCGAGCTCGGTCTCATCGCCCAGCTCGAGGTCGTCACCGACGACGGACGCGTCACGACCATCGTCTCCGACGACCGGTGGGCCGCCGCGCCGAGCCCGATCCTGGAGAGCGGCCTGTACGAGGGGGAGACGTTCGACGCGACGCTCGTCCCACCCGGCTGGTCCGCCGCGGGCTTCGACGACGACGCATGGTCCGCCGTGGCCGCCGAGCCGATCGACGCCTCGGTCCTCGTCGCGCCCGAGGGCCCGCCGGTGCGCTGCACCGAGGAGCTCGCGCCGATCGCCCGCGAGCTCCTGCCCGACGGGACGTGGCTTCTCGACTTCGGGCAGAACGCGTCAGGACGCCTGCGGCTCACGCTGCGCGGCGCGGCCGCCGGGACGCGGGTCACCGTCCGGCACGCGGAGGTCCTACAGGACGGGCGGCTGTGCCGCCGCCCGCTGCGGGAGGCCGCCTCGGAGGACACCTACGTCTGTGCCGCCGGCGACCAGACGTGGGAGCCGCGGTTCACGCTGCACGGTTTCCGCTACGCGGAGGTCAGCGGGTGGGACGGGCCGCTCGAGGCCGACGACGTGGTCGCCCGGGTCTACCACAGCGACCTGGAGCGGATCGGTTGGTTCACCTGCTCCGACCCGCTCGTCAACAAGCTGCACGAGAACGTCGTCTGGAGCATGCGCTCCAACTTCGTCGACCTGCCCACCGACTGCCCGCAACGGGACGAGCGGCTCGGCTGGACCGGTGACATCGCGGCGTTCGCGCCCACCGCGGCCTTCCTGGCCGACTGCACCGGGATGCTGACCGGTTGGCTCGCCGACCTCGCGCTCGAGCAGGAGCGGGTCGGCACCGTCCCCTACTACGTCCCGTACGTCCCGCTGGGCTTCTGGGCGGACGCGCACCCGATCGCCCTGTGGGGCGACGCCGCCGTCATCGTGCCGTGGGTGCTCTACCAGCACACCGGCGACGTCGACGTCCTGGCGCGCCAGTACGGCTCGATCCGCACCTGGGTCGACCAGGTGCTCGGGCTCGTCGGGCCGGACGACGTGTGGGACACCGGCCTGCAGCTCGGCGACTGGCTGGATCCTGCCGCGCCCCCGGAGGACCCCGGCCAGGCGCGCACCGACCGCTACCTCGTGGCGACCGCGTACGCGGCGCAGTCGGCCCGGCTCGCCGGCGAGGTCGCCACGCTGCTCGGTCACCACGACGACGCCGCGCGGTACGCCGCGGCCGCGGAGCGGCTGCGCGCCGGCTTCCGCCGTCGGTGGGTCCGCGAGGGCGGCCTGATGGCCGACGACGCCCAGACGGCGTACGCGCTCGCGCTGGAGCTCGGGCTGCTCGAGGGTGACGAGCGCGCGGTCGCGGCCTCCCGGCTCGCCCAGCTCGTGGACAAGGCGGAGGGACGCATCGCGACCGGGTTCGCCGGCACGCCCGCGGTGGCGCCGGCGCTGACGTCCGGCGGGCACGTCGACGAGGCCTACCGCCTGCTGCTGCAGACCGAGTGCCCGTCGTGGCTCTACCAGGTGGTCTCCGGTGCCACGACGACCTGGGAGCGCTGGGACTCCCTCCTGCCGGACGGCACCGTGAACCCCGGCAACATGACCTCCTTCAACCACTACGCGCTCGGCGCGGTGGCGGACTGGCTGCACCGTTCCGTCGCCGGACTCGCCCCGGCCGCGCCGGGCTACCGGCAGTTCCTGGTCGCGCCGCGCCCCGGCCCGGGCATCACCTCCGCCGCCGCCAGTCACGTGACGCCCTACGGCCGGGCGTCGGTGAGCTGGCACGTGGCTGACGAGACGCTGACTGTTGACGTGACGGTCCCGGTCGGGACCTCCGCGACGATCGACATCCCGGGCCACCCGGCGTCGACGGTTGGGCACGGCGACCACCACGTCGAGGTCGCCTACCCCGGTTGATCCCAGGGAAGGTTCGGGCCGCCGCCCGGCCGCTACATCGGCCGACTCCGTGCCGACTCGCGATCCGAGCGGCGTCCTGCCAGTTCCCAGGAAGCGCTCGCCTGGCGGGCAGGCTGGTTGCCTAACGTCACGGTCATGACGACCGCGACGTCCCGGCACAGCTGCAGCAGGGCGATCAGCACGGTCGGCTCCCGGCGGCCGTAGCGGCGTACCTGTCCGCACGCGATGTCGAGGTAGTACCGGAAGTCGCGGTCGGGCACGACGGCGCGCCCGGTCCCTGCGTCGTCGACGTGCAGGGTCGGCCCGAGGCGGCAGTGGGTCAGGGCGACCAGGAGCTCGGCCATGTGGCCGACGGCGTGGGCGGCGGTGACGGGGTCGTTGATGCCCGGGGAGAGCGCCTTGACGGCGATGTCCGCGAGCTGGCGGAAGCCGAAACCCGCGTCCTGCTCGATGGTGCGCTCGTGGCCGATGTCGACCGTGCCGGCCAGTGCCGCGAGCAGGTCCGGGTCGACTCCGGCGGCGTCGCCCCGGTCGGCTCCCCAGACCGTCAGGAGCGGGGTTCCGGAGGCGAGGTGGTCGCCCGGGCGCGCCTCGACGTGCACCAGGACGTCGGCCTGGCGCGTCGTGGCGACCAGCGTGGCGACGTCGATCGAGCGCACGAAGCCACCCCGGGTGGCCGGGACCGTCGTGCCGGGGCCGGCCGGGACGCGACCGTCGGGGTCCTGGGGCCGCGGGTCGTCGCGGTCGGGGTAGAAGATGGCGATCGCCCGCTGCGCCTCGTCGTGCACCATCGTCATCATCGTGTCGACCCGCAGCAGCCGGGTGATGTGGGCGATGAAGACGACGATCGCGGCGACGCTGGCCGCGGCCAGGAGCAGCACGAGGAACAGCGCGCTCGCGGGCGGTTCGGCGTCCGCGTCGAGGCGGCGCAGCACGGTGAACGCGAGGCTGATGGTCGCGACCAGTACGGCCAGCACGCACTTGATCGTGCGGTCGCGCAGGAAGTCGCGCAGCAGCCGGGGGGAGAACTGCTGGGAAGCCAGCTGCAGGGCCACGACGGTGACGGAGAAGGCCATGGTCAGGGTCGCCATCGCGGCGGTGGCGACGGTCTGCAGCAGTGCGGCCGCGGCGGCGACGTCGCCGGGCCACAGCGTGCGGGCCGCGCCGCTGCCACGGGCCGGAGCGAGCTCGGTGAGCAGCAGCCCGGCGGCCACGGCGGCCAGGCCGGCGACCGCGGGCCAGACCCACAGCGATGGTCCGGTGCGCTCCGTGCGGGAGGCCGCGGGCCGGTGGGTCTGCAGGCGGTGCGGGGGGCGCGTGGTGCGGGGCACGGAGGACTCCTTCTCTGGGCGACGGCTCTCACCGTCGCCCAGACGCCGCTCGGCCGCATCGAGTGGGGCTGCGGGACACCCCAGGTGGGGGGTGGTGCTCGGCCTGCCCGCGGAGAAGGCTTCCGTGAGGGGGCCGATCCGAGGAGCCGTCATGGAGTACATCGAGCCGGTCGACTGGGCCGGGCAGGACGTGGTGGTCATCGGCAGCGGGCCGGCGGGTCTCGCGTGTGCAGCGGAGCTTGGCGCGCTGGGTGTGTCGGTGGTGGTGCTCGAGAAGGGCGAGACCATCGCGGCGGCGTGGGCGACCCGACACGACGGATTGCGGTTCAACACGAGCCGGCTGCACTCGGCCCTGCCTGGCGCACCGTTCCCGCGATCGTTCGGGCAGTTTCCCTCGCGTGATCAGTACGTCGGCTACCTGAAGGCTTACGCGCAGGACCGCGGGGTCCAGGTGGAGCTGGGGTGCGAGGTCGTCGGCCTGGAACCAGGGCACGGTGGCGGGTGGGTCGTGGACACCGTCACAGGCCGACGGCTCGCCCGCCACGTCGTCGTCGCGACAGGTATCTACAGGGATCCGGTCATTCCCAGCTGGGCCCGCGGCGCCGACCGTGGCATCCCCGTCATGCACAGTGTCGAGTATCGGAACGCCGTGCCGTTCGAGGGCAGAGACGTCGTGGTCGTCGGTGCCGGGTCGACCGGAATGGAGATGGCTTGGGAGCTGGCCCAGGCTGGCGCAGGTGCCGTCTACCTCTCGGTCCGGACTCCGCCGAACGTCTTGCTGCGGGTGATGGGCGGCCTGCCGGGTGACCTTCCCGTGCCGCTGTTTCTTCACCTTCCTACGGCTCTGGTGGACGCGGCACTGCGGCGGTTGCAGCGCGTCGTCATAGGCGACCTCGCGCCCTACGGCCTTCCTGCCCCGGCGGAGGGGGTGATCGCCGGGCTCAAGCGGCGCGGTGCGGGCACGGCCATCGTCGACGGGGAAGTGCTGGACGCAATCCGAGAAGGGGCGATCTCGGTGGTGCCCGCCGTGACCGCCCTGCAGTCGAGGGCAGCCGTGCTGAGCGACGGCACCCGGTTGCCCGTCGACGCGGTGCTGCTCGCCACGGGCTTCACCCCGGGTTTGGACCGGCTCGTCGGCCAGCTCGGGGTGCTCGATGCCGACGGCATGCCGTGGGACGGGGCGGGCGCCGAGCTTCGTCCTGGCCTCCGCTTCGTGGGATACGTCTATCGGCCGGGGCTCACCGGGCTCGTGGGGAAGATGGCCAAACGCGTCGCCCGCGATATCGCCGGACGGCAGCCGGCTCTGACGGTCGGCTCTGCGGGCTAGCCCGCTCCGCCCGGGGCGTCGGCATGCCGCCTAACGCTGGCTGCGCGCCGCGCCGCCTTGGACGGCGGGGAGATCCTCGAGAAGCAGGGCGGCAAGCTCTGGCCGGCTGCTGACGTCGAGCTTGGCGAAGATGACCTTGATGTGGCCGCGCAGCGTCTCGGGAGCGATCCACAATCTGGCGGAGATCTCTCTAGTCGACAGGCCCGCAAGCAGCAGCTGAGCCACTTCGCGCTCACGCGCCGTCAGCCGGCGCAACCGCAGCAGGAGCGGCGCGATCTCGGAACGTCGCGCGGGCTCGATCATCACCGCGTTGCGGCCAGGCCCGCCAGCCACGCCTTCGAGCCGTGCGCCGCGCACCACGACCCAACCGCCATCGCGTGCCCGGGTGCGTGCGTGCGCGAGCGGGCCGCTCCGATCGGCGGACGCCAGCGACCGGGCCTGCTGAGCGACCTCGTGGAGCACGATCGCCGTGTCGGGCTGGTCGCCGTCCACGAGACCGAGGACCTCCGCAGCCCGCGGGCTCATCGACACGACCGAGCCGTCGTCAGCCAGCACGACCAGGGCGCTTGCCGCCTGCGCCCGATGCATGCCAGGCGCGCCGTCTTGCAGGGGGTCCAAGCACCTCCGCAGCCCGTCGCCGACATAGGGGCACAGCAGGGCGAACAACTCGACCTCACCGCGCGTGAAGAAGGGCTCGCTCGCCCGTCGGGTGAGACATGCGTGTCCCCACGGCGTCCCGGCCGAGCGGAAGACGGCCCGCAGCTCGTCACCGAAGCCGTGTGGCGCGTACACCCGGCGGTACCGTGCGCTGCGGTACAGGTCTCCGCCCGTCGCCGAACTCAGCGAAGCAGCCTGATCACCACGCCGAGCCAGATCTGCAAACGTGTTGACATCGTCCTCGGTGAGCTCGCACTCGATCAGAGCGAGCTGCTGTTCGCGAGTGACGTTCTCGGCGTGCACTGCTGTCAGCAAGAACGTGTCCGGGTCGACCAAGAGCCAGCCCGCCGCGTCGTAGGGAATCCGCGGGCGTATCACAGCCGCGACCTGCCGCAACAGGTCCAGTGGGTGCTGTGCCCTCGCGCTGATGCGAAGGACCTGCTCGACGAGGCGCTGGTCGCTGCCGCGATCGGCCATACCCACCACTCTCGTCGATCTGCGAGGCGCTGTCGATGCCCGCCGTTCCGGCCGGACAGGTGCGAGGACGTCGCGTGGTACGACGTCCTCGGGTGCGCGCGACGCCCTCGCAGGGAGCGGAAGTGAGCCTCCATCACGACGCTGTGACGGAGGCCTCTCGTCCACACAACACGCCATGCGCGCTTCGCGCCAGATCTTCGAACTTCGGTCATCACATCGTGACCCGAGGTGGGCGAGCATGCGCTCGGCCCTCGGGGGTGACGCCCGGCCGCACCCGGCTGGCGACAACTCGGCGGCAGCCGAGCTGGGGCGACGGGCTCGCCCCAGAGGCGGTTGACCGCGCTCGGGGACGCCTCCGGGGCCCACGCGCAGGGTCCGCCGCTGTCAGTGTGCGTCTCGATCCGTAGCGGCGTCCTGGCGCGGTTGCGGCCAGACGCGCGCGCCGTTTGGGTAGAAGGGCCACGCCGGCCGTCGCCGGCCGGCCACCTCACAGAACGACCGGTGTAAGGAGCCTTCCATGTCGCGCACGTACCGGCCACGGGCCGGTGCGCCCTCGGCCCCCGGCGGAGCGGTCGTCGCGGCCCTCGTCGCGGTGACGGCGTTGCTGGTCGGTGGGTGCAGTCGGGCGAACGAGGTCGCGACGCAGGCGTCGTCCGACGGGCTGCGCGCCGAGCTCGGCGGTCTGCTGCTATCCAACCTCATGGTTCTGGCCGCCGGCGAAGGCCGGCCGGGCACCGTCCTGGGTGCCGTGGCCAACCACGGGCAGGGGCCCGCGACGGTCTCCATCGGGCTGCCGGGGAGGACGGGGGAGCGGATCGAGGTGGCTCAGGACGAGACCGTGCTGCTCGGCCCCGAGGACAACCGGATCCGCCTGGCGGACATGCCGGAGCCGCCGGGGGCGGTGGTCGAGCTGCGCATCGTCTCCGACCGCGACGGAGAGCTGACACGTCGCGTCCCCGTGCTGGACGCCACGCTCGACCACTACGAAGGGCTCGTGCCCTCACCATCGCCCTCGTGAGTACCGGCTCTGTCGGTAGCGTTGAACGCGCCGGTTTCTAGTCGTCGCGGTCGGGGCCAGGCGCCCCTGGGTGTCTGCCCGGTGCGGCGAAGGCCCGGAAGCCGTCGGCGACGTCGGGATGCACCTCCAGCGCCGAGAGTCCGTCATGACGTGCCCAACGCGCGCCTCGACGTCGCGGCCCGGGCGACGCCCTGCATGAGTGCCCGTAGGGCGTCGGCGCCGATCCGTGTGAACGGCTCGTTGGCCGGGCGACGGTCGAGGCAGAGCCGTCGCGCAGAAGCTCAGCGAACCAAGTCCGCGCCAGGTGCGGTGGCGCGCCCATCTCCCCGAGACGCTCGCCCAGCGGAGGCATGTCGGAGAGCGTCTCTTTGACGTCGTGGGGACCAGCGCGGGTCTGCCCGCCCGCGCGTCCGGGACATCTCGCACGACGTCCCGCGAATGCGGTCCTTCGCCCGACGGCTCGTCTGGGACTCCTTACCAGCCGGACGCCGGCGCTCGGGCCCACGCCGGAGGCGGGTGCTCACCTGCGCGTGGCCCCAAGGGTCGACCATCCGACCACGGCCTCCGAGCGCACGCGCGCGTGGGCGTGGGCGCCCGCCCGTGCTGGCGGAGGTGCCGCTGCACGACGTCCGGGCCGGGATGCGGCTGGGAGCGCAGGTGTGGGTGGCGGTGCCGAGCGCCGCGGCACGTGTCCTCGCGCCCGAGACGTCGCGGGAGACGGTGCCGGCCAGGGAGTGACGCCGACGGCGTCGTCAGTCTCGGCGCTGGAGGGACACGCGCGCGCCGTCTAGAGTCGGTACGGAGCCGTTGCGCAGGTGAACGGCTGTCCGTGGCGAGTCCGGGCAGGGGAGCGGGATGCCACCAAAACGCCACCAAAACCAGCGTCGATCGATGCGAACCAGCACTCGACAACGCTGAACGTCCGGCTCGCCGGGAACTCCATATCCGCAGGTGAAGCGCAATTCCGCCAGACGATGCACGGTCGGCGGCAGGCGACAGATGGGTGCCTGAGGACACCAAGGGGTCGCAGGTTCAAATCCTGTCAGCCCGACCAGAAGGCCTGGTGAGACGGTGTCTCGCCAGGCCTGAGGTCTTTCTGGGATGGCTCACTCAACGAAAACCCAACCAAGACCCCCCCCTCGAACCGGGTCTGACCGGGATCGATACGGCGGTCAGCAGGTGTCGGTTCGCAGCCTCGCGCAAGGTCGCGCGTCAGTCAGGCGTGGCGTGTCCACCTGGATGGCATGGACGACTGCAGCACACCCACGAGCGGTACCCCGAACCCGCAGTCGACCGTCGCCGGCCTCGAGCCGCTGCTGAGCATCGAGACGGTGGCGGAGTACGTCGGGGTCCCGGTGGTGACCATCTCCCGCTGGCGCACCGAGGGCAAGGGCCCGCGGGCGCTGCGGGTGGGGAGGCACCTGAGGTTCGCTCTGTCGGACGTGCAGGCGTGGCTGGCCGCGAGAGCGAGCCGGGTGCCCCGCCTTCCGGGCGGTGAGCCCGCCGGATCAGTGCGCGTGGGGATGTGCGTGCGCCTGCGGGACCGCATCCGGGTCGCGGGCGGGAAGGGCGGCCGCGGGCAGGAGCAGGGCAGCCAGGCCGATCGCGACGGTGATGAAGGCGTCCTGGCTGCCGGCGACGATCCCGGCAGAGGTCGTCAGGTCGCCCGCGACGGCGGTCAGGGCGGCGACGCCGAGGGCGGCGCCGATCTCGTGACCGGTCATCAGCAACCCTGACGCCATTCCGGAGTGCTCCCGCGGGACGTCGCTCATCGCGGCGACCGAGATCGCGACGAACATCGGGCCGACGCCCAGACCGAGCAGCGCGAAGCCGGGCAGCACGTCCTCCAGGTAGCTGGGGTCGGAGCCGACGGAGGCGAGCACGAGCGCGCCGGCCGCGGCGACGACCAACCCGATCCCGATGAGCCTCTTCGCGCCGGCACGAGGCAGGGCCTTCGAAGCGATGGCGGCGCTCGCGGTGATGAACGCGGCCAGCGGCAGGAACTGCAGGCCGGCGACGAGGGCGGGGGAGCCCAGGACGTGCTGCAGGTACAGCGAGCTGAGGAAGATGGCGCCGACCACGGCGCCGGTGATGCCGGCCATGATCACGGAGGCCGACACGAGGGACCGGATCCGCCAGGTGGCGGGCGGGACGATCGGGGCGGCGACCCGGCGCTCGTTGACGACGAACCCGGCCAGCAGCACGAGTGCGGCCGACGCGGCGATGAGCGTCCGAGGCGCGGTCCAGCCGTGGCTGGAGGTCGACTCGACCGCGAGGACGAGCGCGAGCAGCCCGCTCACCAGCATCGCGGCGCCGGACAGGTCGAGCCGGCGGGGGCCATCACCCGCGCGAGGCACGGGCGGCACCCGGCGCATGACGGCGGCCAGGACGGCGGCGCCGACGGGCACGTTGACGAAGAAGACGGCGCGCCAGTCGAGCGCGGTGGTCAGGATGCCGCCGAACAGCACGCCGGCGGCGATGCCCATGCTCGCGACCGTGCCCCACATGGCGAGCGCCTTGGCGCGCTGCCGGCCTGCGTAGGTGGTCATCACGATCGACATCGCGGCCGGCGTGAGGAGCGCGGCGCCGGCGCCCTGGGCGCCCCGTGCCAGGATGAGAGCCGCTGCCGACCCCGCGAGGCCGGACGCCAGGGACCCCACGGTGAACACCGCGAGGCCGATGACGAACATGCGGCGCCGGTCGAACAGGTCCGCCATCCGGCCGCCGAGGAGCAGGAGGCCGCCGCTGAGCAGCACGTAGGCGCTGACCGCCCACTGGTAGTCGCCGGAGCTCAGGTGCAGCTCGTTCGCGATGCTCGGCAGGGCGACGTTCACGACGCTGACGTCGAGGACCACCATCACCTGGGCCGCCAGCATCAGGGCCAGCACGGTCCAGGGCCGGCGCGGCGCATCGGCGTCATGGACGTCGTCGGGGGCCTCGCCGTGGCCGTGGACGGGCGCTTCGTCGCGGTGGTGGTGCTGGTCGGTGCCGGGCGTCGCCGGTGGGTGGTGCAGACGGGTGGACATCGCCTTCTCCTTCAGGGGTGGAGCCGGCGGCGTCGCCGCCGGCCGTGTCGTCATGTCTCCGAGCGTCGCGCCGGCCCGGGAGGAGCCGCGCCGACGAGATCACCGGGATCGCGGCCCCCTCGGCTCACCGGCAGGATCAGTCGCTTGCTCGGGAGCGCCGGCCCAGCAGGCTCAGCCCCACGGCCGCGGTCACGAGCGCGACGCACGCGGCGCTGGCGAATGCCGCGGCGAAGCCGTCGATGCCGATCGGAGCCGCGTCGTCGCCGGCGGCGAAGGTGGCGCCGGCGGCGACGGCGGTGAACGCCGCGGTGCCGAGGGCGGCCCCGACCTGGGTTCCGGCGCCCGACAGCCCGGAGGCGAGCCCGGCCTGCTCCTTCGGCAGGCCGCCGGCGAGGACCATCGTGGTCGGGGTGAAGCTCAGTGCCACGCCGGTCGCGACGAGCAACAGCCCGGGCAGGACGTCGACGGCGTAGAGCGCGGCGGTGGGGGTGCGGGCGAGCCACAGGTGGCCGGCGGCGAGCACCACGAGACCCGTCACCAGGCTGCGTTCGGGCCCCAGGGCGCGCAGGACGCGTGGCAGGAGGCTCAGCGAGACGGCCAGGCCCGCCAGGGACGTCGGCAGCATGGCGAGCCCGGCTGCACCAGGCGCGAGGTGCAGGCCCTGCTGCAGGTACAGCGCGACGAGCACGAACGTCGAGGCCCTCGCCGCCCCGCCGAGGACAGCGAGGACGGCCCCCGTCGAGACCGGCCGCGACCGGAACACGGCCAGTGGCACGAGCGGGTCGCGCACCCGCCGCTCGATGGCGACGAACACCACCAGCAGCGCTCCTGCGGCGCCCATCCCGACGGCCGCGGTGGGCGAGCGCCAGCCGTGCTGCGGCACGGCGAGCGCGGCATGCACCAGTGCCACCACCCCACCGGTGATCGCTGCCGCGCCCAGGCCGTCCCACCGGCGCCCGGACCGCCCGGGCGCGGGGTCGAGCAGGCGAGACGCGGCGACCGCTGCCAGGGCCGTGATCGGCACGGTCACGAAGAACACCGAGGACCAGCCGAGGTGCTCGGCGAGCAGTCCGCCCGCCACCACGCCGGTGGCGCCGCCGGCGGTGGAGGCGGCGCCCCACATGCTCATCGCGCGGGCCCGCGCAGCGCCCGGGAACGTCACCAGCAGCAGCGACATCGCGGCCGGGCTCAGGGCCGCGGCGCCGATGCCCTGCACCACGCGCCCGAGGACCAGTGCGGCCGACCCGGCCGCGGTGCCGGCGGCCAGGGTGCCGACCGTGAACACGACCGCCCCGGCGACGAAGACGCGGCGCCGGCCCAGCAGGTCGGCCGTGCGGCCGGCCAGGAGCAGCAGCCCGCCGAAGGCCAGCACGTAGGCGTTGACCACCCAGGTCAGGCCGGTCGCGCTCAACGCCAGGTCCGCCTGGATCGAGGGCAGGGCCACGTTGACGATCGAGGTGTCCAGCATGACGACGAACTGGGCGGAGACGAGCAGGGCGAGCGCGGCCCGGTGGTGCACGGTCGGCGCCGCCGCCGGAGCGGTCGCCGGGCCGGCCGGGGCGCTCACGCGGTCACCCCGCCGGCGTCAGGCTCGGCGGCGAGCAGCTGTCGGTAGGCGTCCGGCGCCCAGCCGGCGACCACCTTGTCGCGCAGCGTGGCGCCGAGCCCGGCGTAGAACTTCTGGGCCCGCACGTTGCCCGGCTCGACGCCCCAGGTGACCGTCAGGTCGTCGGCGGCGGCGACCCGCGCCATCTCGGTCAGCAGCCGCCGCCCGAGGCCCGCGCTGCGTTCGCCGGGGCGCACGTACACGTCGTCGACGGCCAGCAGGTCGCCCCCGGTCCACAGGTGCAGACGGCGCACGGCGGAGGTGTAGCCGAGGGCCTGACCGTCGCGCTCGGCCAGGACGACGACCACGTCGTCGCGCTGGAGGAGCTCGACCCACCGCTCGGGGGTGACGTGCACGTGGTCGAGGTCCTCCTCGTGGGCGGCGATCTCGAGGACGAGCCGATGGACGACGGCGGCATCGGTGCTGGTCGCGCGCCGGAGGGTCGCTGCCCCGGCTGCGGGGCGTGCGGGGGAGTCGGGGTGGGTGACGGGTGACCGGTTCATGGGGGCCTCCAGGAGTGGGGGACGGTGAGACCCACCGTGCCGCCGCGGGGTCTGCGCCGGCGCCGGTGAAATCACCGGGATGCGCGTGCCGCGGCGGCACGGTGGGGGCGTCCGTGGTGCGACCGGTCAGTGGGTCGCGATGGCGGTGAGCGGGTCCATCCGGGCGGCTCGGTGTGCCGGCGCGAGGCCGGCGACGAGGCCGGCGGCGACGGCGACGAGGACGACCGTGGCCAGGCGCCCGACGGGCAGGGCGACGGCCAGCGGCGCGTCGCGACCGAGCGCGGTGACCGTGGCGGCGCCCAGCCCGGTGCCGAGGGCCAGGCCGAGCGCTGCGGCCAGGGCGGCCACGAGCGCGGCCTCGGCGCGCACCATCCACCCGACCTGCCGACGGGTGGCGCCCACGGCGCGCAGCAGGCCGATCTCGCGGGTGCGTTCGACGACCGACAGCGCGAGGGTGTTGGTGATCCCCAGCAGCGCGATCACCACGGTCAGCGCGAGCAGCACCGTGACCAGGCCCAGGACCTGCTGGACCGTGTCGCCGCGTGCCGCCGCGGCCTCGGCCAGGTCGCGCACCGCCGCGGTGGGGTGGTCGAGCAGCACCTGCTCGACCGCCGCTCGGACGGCATCGGGGTCGACGCCGTCGGCGGCGCGGACCAGGACGCTGGCGTCCACGTCCTCGGCGAAGCTCCGGGCGTAGGTGTCCAGCGAGACGTACCAGCTGGTCGCCAGGGCCTGGGCGTCCGCGGCGTCGATGATCCCGACCACCTCGAGGGGTCGGTCACCGGTGCGGGAGAACGTCATCGTGACGGTGTCGCCGACGGACAGGCCACGCTCCTCGGCGACGGACTCGGCGACGACGACTCCGCCGCCGGCGAGAGCGTCCAGCGAGCCCGCGACCATCCGCACGTCGGCCACCTCGCGCAGGGTTGCCGGGTCGACGGCGGACAGGGCGCTGGTCTGCCCGGCGTCGAGCCAGTGCCCGTACCGGATGCGGGACGCCGTGGCGACCTCCGGCAGCTCGGCGACGTGCTCGGCGACGTCGGGCGACAGCCCGCCGAGCATCTCGCCACGGGCGCTCTCCACGACGACGTCGGCGGTCACGGTCTCGCGGTAGGTGCCGGCGATCCCTCGCTGGAGTGACGTGGCGACGACCGTCACGAAGGCGATCAGGGCCAGGCCGAGGGCGAGGGCCAGCACGGTGGAGGTCGTGCGGCGCGGGGCCCGGGCGGCGGCCTCGCGCGCCAGCTGCCCCGGGATGCCGGCACGCCCGAGCGGCGCGCCGACGGCCCGTGCCAGGGCGGGAGTCAGGGCCGGCCCCTGCAGCACGACGCCGACCACGAGCGCGAGCGCGGCGGGAACCAGGACGACCGCCGGCGCCCCGGCCAGGACGGCCGCGATGCCGACGACACCCAGCGCGAGCGGCACGGCGCGGGCCGCGCGGCGTCGGCGGGAGCCGGATGCGGCGACAGCGACAGCGACGGCGACGTCGGCGGCGGCCTGCAGCGCCTCGACCGGCTCGGTGCGAGCCGCCCGTCGCGCGGCCCCGAGCGCGGCGAGGACGGTCACGACCAGGCCGACGCCGACCGCCACGGCGATGGTGGAGCCGGACACGACGGACCGGCCCGCGGGCAGCTCGACCCCGAACGCCGCGGCGACGGCGCGCAGCCCGTCGGCGGCGAGCACGCCGAGCCCGGTGCCGAGCACCGAGCCGACCAGGCCGACGACCGCCGCCTCGCCCAGCACCCCGCGCACGACCTGACCCACGGTGGCGCCGGCGGCCCGCAGCAGGGCGATCTCGCGGCGGCGCTGACTGGTGACGATGACGAAGGTGTTGGCGATCAGCAGCGCACCGACCAGCAGCGCGGCGGCGGACATGGCGGTCAGCACGGCGCCGAGCGACCCGAGCTGGTCCTTGGCGGCGGCGGCGCCGGCCGCGGCGGTGTCCTGGGCGGAGGCCACCGCGTAGCCATCGCCCAGGGCGGTGCGCAGGTCGCGGAGCACGTCCTCGCTGCGGGCGTCGGGGTCGGTGGTCACCAGCAGCTCCGTGACCTGGTCGCCCAGGCCGAGGAGGCGCTGCGCCTCGGGCAGGGCCACCAGGGCGACGGTCGTGCCGGGGACGCCGTCGGCGTCGGCGAAGCCGACCAGCCCCACGACCTCGAGCGGGGTGCGCTCGCCGGCCTGGACCGCCACCGTGTCGCCGACCTCGACGCCGGCGTCGCGCGCCGTGGCCAGGTCCAGGGCGACCTCGCCGTCCGCGTCGGGGGCGCGGCCCTGTCGCACGGTGAAGGCGCCGTACGGCTCGGGCGCGTAGGACGACAGGACGGAGCCGCCGGTGGGGACGACCGCCTCACCGTCCACCTCCAGCAGGCCCTGCCCGTCGGCCACCGGCACGACGCCGGCCACGCCGGGCGCCCGACGGACCCGGTCGACGGCGGCCGCCGGGAGGGGGTCGCGGTCGACCTCGACGCCCATCGCGGAGTCGAAGGCGGCCGCGGGCCGCACGGTGATGTCCACGCCGGCGCTCGCGGTGCGGAACCGGTCGTCGAGCAGCCGGGACGAGGTGTCGGTCAGCACGAGGCTGCCGGAGACGAAGGTCACCGCCAGCACGACGGCGAGCAGGCTGAGGGCGAGGCGGGCGCGGTGGGCCAGGACGCTGCGCAGGGTCAGGTGCCACATCGGGATCAGCTCTCCGCCCGCGTCGCGGGCTGCTCGAGCCCGGACATCCGGGCCAGGACGGTCGGGACGGTGGGGTCGGGCAGGTCGCCGACGACGCGGCCGTCGGCGAGGACGACGACGCGGTCGGCGAAGGACGCGGCGGTCGGGTCGTGGGTGACCATGACGACCGTCTGGCCCAGGTCGCGCACGGCCCGCTGCAGGAAGGCCAGCAGCCGCTGCCCGTGGCGCGAGTCGAGGTTGCCCGTCGGTTCGTCGGCGAACACGATCTCCGGGCGCGTGACCAGCGCGCGGGCCACCGCGACGCGCTGCTGCTGGCCACCGGACAGCTCGCCGGGCCGGTGCGTCAGCCGGTCACCGAGGCCGAGGGTCGCGACCAGCTCGGCCAGCCACGCCGGGTCGGCCGTGCGCCCGGCGAGCCGCAGCGGCAGGGTGATGTTCTCCGCGGCGGTCAGCGACGGCACGAGGTTGAAGGCCTGAAAGACGAAGCCGAGGCGGTCGCGGCGCAGCAGCGTGCGCTCCCTCTCGGACAGGCGCGTGAGCTCGGTCCCACCGAGCGTGACCGAGCCGGCGTCGACGCGGTCGAGCCCGGCCAGGGCGTGCAGCAGGGTCGACTTGCCCGACCCGGACGGGCCCATGACGGCGGTGAGCCGGCCGGCGGGAACGGCCAGGTCGGCGCCGTCCAGGGCGCGCACGGCGGTGGCGCCGCGGCCGTAGACCTTGACCACGCCGCGGGCGATCGCGGCCGGTGCGGCTACCGTGCCGCTGGTGGCGCCGGCGCCATGGGGCGTGCGAGGAGCGTTGGTGGGGGAGGTGTCGAGCATGGCGGGTCCTGCCTTCACGGTCAGCGGACGGGAGCGGGGGTGTGGCCGGTGCGGGCGACCGCGGCGTCGACGTCGGTGAGGTCGACCGGGTCGTCGGCCAGGACGGTGACGATCCCGGCGGCGTGGTCGACGGCCACCGAGCGCACGCCCGGCACCCGGCGGACCGACGCCTGCACGGCGTCGAGGCAGTGGCCGCAGGGGGCGTCGGCGACCCGCACGGTGGCGGTGCCGACGAAGACCCGCGGCGTGGACGACATCACGGCGTGCTCCCTGGGTGTCCGAGGTGGTGTGGTGCTTCGAGACTCGTCCCCGGGCCGCCGGGGCCGCGCCGGTGAAATCACCGGGATCGACGTCTCGGCCGGCGGATGAGGCGCCGTCTAGACTCCGCGCCGTGATGGTGGGCCGGGCGGCGGAGCGCGCCGCGATCGGTGCGGTGCTCGAGGCCGCGCGCCGCGGCGACGGGGCCGCCCTGGTGCTGCGCGGGGAGCCCGGCGCGGGCAAGTCGGTCCTGCTGGCGGACGCCGCGGCGTCCGCGGGTGACCTGCGGGTGCTGCGGGTGCGCGGCGTGGAGTCAGAATCGCCGCTGGCGTACGCGGCGCTGCACCGCCTCCTGCGCCCGCTGCTGCGGGACCTCGGCGCGCTGCCGCGCCGCCAGGCGGCCGCGCTCGGCGCCGCCCTCGGGGTCTCGGACGAGGCCGACGAAGGACCGGTCGACCGCTTCGTCGTCTACCTCGCCGTGCTGTCGCTGCTGTCGGAAGCTTCGGCCACCACCGCCACGCTCGTGGTCGTCGACGACGTCCACTGGCTCGACGACGCCTCCCGCGACGCGCTGCTGTTCGTCGCCCGCCGGGTCGACGGCGAGCGGCTGGGCATGCTGCTGGGCGCGCGCGACGACGCGGACCTCGACGACGCCGACCTGCCGACGCTGCGCGTCACCGGCCTCGACCCCGAGGCGGTGCGCACCCTGCTCGCAGAGGCGGCGGGCGGCACGGTCCCCGACGTCGTCGTGCAGCGGCTGCACTCCCGCACCGGCGGCAACGCCCTGGCAGTGGCCGAGCTCGCCGACGCGCTGCCGCGCGACGTGCTTCGCGGAGCCGCGCCCCTGCCCACCGACCTGCCGCTCACCGGGGGCGTCGAGGCGGCCTTCCTCGAGCGCTACCGGGCGCTGAGCGCCGGCGCCCGCACCGTCCTGCTCGTCGCCGCGGCCGACGACTCCGGCGACCTGCGCACCGTTGAGGACGCCGCGCGAACCTTGGGCGCGGACGAGGCGGCCCTTGCGGCGGCCGAGCGGTCAGGCCTGGTCGCCCGCGCAGGTGGGCGCGTCGAGATGCGCCACCCGTTGGTGCGCTCCGCGGTCTACGCCGGCGCCACCACGCCCGAGCGGCGCGCCGTCCACCGGGCGCTGGCCGACGCCCTGCGCGCCCCGCAGGACGCGGACCGGCGTGCGTGGCACCGGGCGGCGGCGGCGGACCGGCCGGACGAGTCGGTGGTCGCCGAGCTGGAGGCCTCGGCCCGCCGCTTCGCCGAGGTGGGCGGGCACGAGGCCGCCTCCGCGGCGTGGGAACGCGCCGCCGAGCTCACCGCCGCTCCCGACAGCCGCAGCCGGCGCCTGCTGCACGCCGCATCCGCGGCGTGGACGGGCGGGCGACCCGAGCGCGCAGGAACCCTCGCGGACGCCGCGCTGCTCGGGCTGACCGATCCCGCACTGCGGGCCGACGCCGCGCTGCTGCGCGCCCGGGTGGAGTGGAACACCGGCTCCGTGCCCGTCGCCCATCGGCGCCTGCTGTCCGAGGCCGCGTCGGTCGCGCCCCACGACCCGTCGCGCGCCCGCGAGCTCGCCATGTTCGCGGCCTCGCTGGCCGCCACCACCCACCTCGCGGCCGGGCCCGACCCGCTGGCGTTCGTCGGCGCTCCCACCACCCCGCACGACCGCTGCGTCGCGCAGGTCCTGCGGGCGTTCGTCCACCTCTCCCGCCTCGAGTGGGGCCCCGCCGTGGCCGCGGTGCGCGCCGCCGAGGCGGACGCCGCGGACACGGTCCTGGATCGCGACGGACTCCTGGCGATGCTCGGCCTGGCCGCCATGCACGTCGCGGCGGACGACGTCGCGCAGCGCCTGCACGACCGGCTGCTGGCCGAGGCGCGCGAGGCCGGGGCGCTGATCATGGTGCTCTACGCGCTCACGCGCCGGGGTGCCGTCGGGCTCGAGCTCGGCCGGTGGGACGAGCTGGCCCAGGACGCCCGCGAGGCGCTGAGCCTCGCCGAGGCCACCGGTCGCCGCGGGCTCACGGCGATGCCGCTGGCCTGGCTGGCGTTGCTCGGCGCCCTGCGCGACGAGACCGATGCGGCCGCGCGGCTCAGCGCGCTGGAGGCGGTGGTGGCCGCCGAACCGATGGGGACGACCGCGGCGTCGGTCCGTGACCAGCTGCTGTGGACCCGCGCGGTCGGTGCGGACTCGCCGAGCGTCGCGCTGCACCACTACGAGCAGATGCGGCACGGCTTCGCCGAACGGATGGTCGCGCTCGACCGCATCGAGACGGCGGTCCGCGCCGGACGTCGCGACCTGGCAGAACGGTGGACCCTCGACATCGCACGCTTCGCCGAGGGGACAGGCTCCGCCTGGGCCGCCGCCGTGGCCGCGCACGGGCGCGCGATCCTCGCCGAGGGAGCGGAGGTGGGTGCCGGACTCGCGCGCGCGGTGGCGCTGCACGAGGGCTCGCCGCGGCGCGTCGATGCGGCGCGCACCCGGCTCGCGTACGGCGAGTGGCTCCGCCGCGAACGGCGGCGCGTCGACGCCCGGGGGCACCTCCGGGCCGCGCTGCAGACCTTCGAGGACGTCGGGGCCGAGCGCTGGGCGGAGCGCGCCCGACAGGAGCTGCGGGCGTCGGGGGAGCGCAGCCGACGACGCGACGAAGCCACCGCCGAGGCCCCGTCCCTGACACCCACCGAGCTGCAGGTGGCACAGCTGGTCGCCGAGGGGCTGAGCACCCGCGACGCGGCGGCGAGGCTCTTCGTCAGCCCACGCACCGTCGACTTCCACCTGCGCAACGTCTTCGCCAAGCTCGGCATCACCTCCCGCGCCGAGCTCGCTCGCGTCGCCCTCGGCTGATCGGCGCAGTGCGGCGGGTCCGGGTGCCTGCACGTCACTGGCTTGCAGCAAATGGCGTCGAGGCCGGAGCCGTTGGCGCGGCGAACAGCGTGCCAAGCGCGCCCACGTAGCCGTGCCGACCTAGCGTCGCACCGAGACACGGACGCCGGTACACCTGAAGGGCTGGTGGCGGCCGCGTTCGTCCCGGTCGTGTCGTGCTACGCATCAGCGAACGGCAGGCGGGTCAGGGGACCGGGCACGCGCCGGCGAGGGCGCTCCTGCGGGCGTCGGCGATCGCCGTCGTGCTGTCCGGGCTGATCGTGATGACGGTGCGGCCTCAACCGTGAGCAGAGCCGACCATGCCCGGAGGTTCGGGCGGAGTACCGGACGGGTCGGCGCCGAAGCAAGACTTCGGCGGGACCGGCTTCCTGCGTCGCCTCGACGTCCCGCCGATGGTCCCTTCCTCGTCAGTCGGCGAGGAAGTCGATCAGCGCCCGGTTCCACTCGTCGGCGTGGCTGACGTTGACGCCGTGCGGGGCGCCGGCCACCACGTGCAGCCGGCTGGTCGGCAGCGCCGCGTGGGTCCGCTTGCCCGAGCCCTCGTACGGGACGGTCGCGTCGCCGTCGCCGTGCAGCACGAGCGTCGGCAGGCCCAGCTCCGCGATCCGGGCGAGGTCGTCGCGGAAGTCGGTGTGGCCGAACAGGGCCAGGCACGCCAGGGCGGCGTCCTTGTTCGACTGCAGGCACAGCGCGAGCGCCTTCTGGCGCTCGTCCTCGCTGACCTGGAGGACGCCGTCGACGGAGAAGAACTGGCGGGTGAAGTCGTCGTAGAACGACTCCTGGTCCGCCGTGAGCTTCGCCGTCATCTCGGCGGCCTGCGACTCGGGCAGTGGCCCGTCGGGGTTGTCGGGCTGGTGCGCCATGAACGGCGTCACCGACGACGCGAAGACGACCGACCGGAGCCGGCCGGTGCCGTGGTTGGTGACGTAGCGGGCGACCTCGCCGCCGCCCATCGAGAACCCGACCAGCGTGACGTCGCGCAGGTCGAGCTCGGTGAGCAGGGCCTCGAGATCCTCGGCGAGCCGCTCGTAGGTGTAGCCGCGGTGCGGCTTGTCGCTGCGCCCGAACCCGCGCCGGTCGTAGGTGACGACGCGGTAGCCTGCCGCCTCCAGCGCGGGCACGTTGTGCGCGAAGGCCTCGCCCGACAGCGGCCAGCCGTGGATCAGCACGACGGGGCGGCCAGGGCCCCCAGTGTCGTCGACGTGCAGGTCGGTGCTGCTGAACAGGCCGTGGTGCGCGGTGATCTCCGGCATGCGGAGCGCCTCCTGAGGTGGGGTCTCGGACCGTCCTCGACGCTAGGCCGGGCTGCGCTCACCCGCGCGTCGATGCTCCCGAGCCGGTCACGACCCGCACCCTGTGGTCGCTTCGCATCACTCAGGCGTGGTGGGGGACGGACACCGCCGGTCATGGACGGCCCGACAGACCACTCCCGAGGCGTGACGGGTTCTCGAGGATGGCCGCAGCTACGTCGGAGGGGCTGACGTAGTGGTTCCCAGCGTCGCTCTTGAGAATCGCCAGCGCGGTCGCCGCGTTCGCCGGCGTCAACCCAGTGGGTCCACCGCGCTGCGGTGCGCCCGTCGGCGCCCATGACTACGTGGCCGTGACTCATGGCATCGAAGCACGGACCGGAGCCGGAGTGGATCTCCACCTTGTCGCAGCCGGCGGAGATGTGGTCTGTGCTGGCGGAGCGTCGCACCTCGTCGCTGATCCGCATCGTGATGCTGCACGACGCGGCGGTGCCGAGCGTGATCGCCGCGTGGGCGACGAAGTGCTGAGGCGGTCGTCGGGCCGGTCGGCAAGGCGGTCGTTCATGCGGCGGGCCCCACGGCCCAGAAAGACTCTGAGCACGGTGCGAGGTGGAGCCGTGAGTTCATCGGCGCTGCTCCTTTCGAAGCGCTCGGCGAGCCGGCCGCGCGCTGGGGCCTGTCACCTGTTGCCCGGTTCGTTGCGTCGGGTCTCGAACTCGGAGTGGCCGTTGGGACACTTGGGGATCGTGTCGCCCGCGGTGACGTGCACCTTCTCGTCGCAGTGCGCGCAGTAGAAGTCCCCGGTCTTCTGCGCTTTCTCCCCGGCGTGAGCCGCCATGGTCGTGCTCCTTTCGTCCGGCGTCGTTCCCGTCGAGCGGCCGGTCAGCCGCCGAGGCGGACCGGGCCGGCGTCGATCCGCACGCGGAACAGGGCGTAAGGCTTGCGCCGGAGGTCCTCGCCGCGCTGGTAGGTGGGCTGGCGGTGCAGCTGGTTGGCGGTGACGTACAGCCAGCCGTGGGCGACCGACATCGTGTCCGGCCACAGCAGGCGCGGGTCGTGGGCCACCGTCTCCAGCGTGCCGTCAGGCAGCCGGCGCAGCACCGCGTCCTGCTCGTAGGCGGTGAGGTACAGGCGTCCGGCGTCGTCGGTCTCGAGCCCGTCCGACGCGGAGCCCTTGTCGCCCTCGTCGGCGACGGTCGCCGCCACGACGTCGTCGTCGAGGTCGCGGTCGACGAGGGCGTCGACCGACACGCTCCACAGGCGCCGGGAGGCGAGCGGGCAGTAGTACAGCCGGTCACCGTCGGCCGAGATCGCGATGCCGTCGGAGCCCATCGCGACCGGCTGCGCGTCGCCGTCGGGCTCCGGGGCCTGCACGAACGGGCGGCCCTCGACCACCGGCCGCAGCTCGTCCCAGCCCAGCGCCTTGGTCGAGGGGTGGTCGTGCAGCCGCCGCCACGCCTCGCCGGTGGCCAGGTCCACGACGATCAGCCCGTTGGGGCCGGAGTCGGCGGAGTCGGTGATGAACGCCGTCCCCGCCTCGCCGCGGCGCAGGTCGAACCGGACGTCGTTGAGGTAGGTGCTCGGCAGCGCGACGGCCGGGTCGAAGGTGATGACCTGGACGACCTCGTCGCGGGCCAGGTCCACGCACACGAGCTTCGGGCCGCCGGGCGACGTGGGCCGGAACATCGGGCTTCCGGTGTCGAGCACCCACAGCCGGTCGGCCGGGTCGACCACGACGCTCTGCACGGACACGAACGCGTCGCGGTCGTCGTCGCCGTCGGGGGAGTTCCACTCCTCGCTCGGGTACGGGACCGCCTGCCCGTCACGCAGCTCGGTGACCGTGGCGGGCACCTCGTCGCCCCACTTCGGGTAGTTGACGAAGACCCGGCCCGACCGCGAGACGGTCACGCCGGTGGGCATCGGCCCGTCGAAGGCGTGGACGAGCTCGAGCTCGCCGACCGGCTCGGCCGCCGGCGGGCCGCCGGCGGCCGAGCCCGTGGTGGCGTCGGCGCCGGTCACGCCGCCGCCCCGAGCTCGGCGGGGCGCAGCAGGACCTTGGTCCAGCCGTCCTCGCGCGCGTCGAACCGCTGGTAGCCGTCGGCGGCCTGGTCGAGCGGCAGCTCGTGCGACACGATGAACGACGGCCGCGCGCGCCCGGCGATGATCAGGTCGCGCAGCTGGCGGTTGTACCGCATCACCGGGGCCTGTCCGGTGCCCAGGTGCTGGCCCTTGGAGAACAGGGTGCCGAACTGGAAGGGGATCCGGCCCTGCTGCGCCTGCTCGGTCACCGCGCCCGGGTCCTGAGGCATGTACACCCCGACGACGCCGATGCCGCCGGTGCTGCGGACGGTCTCCACGAGGTTGTCGAGGACGAGCTCCGGGTGCTCCTGACCGGACGGGTCGTGGGCCTGGTAGCCCACGGCCTCGACGCCGCAGTCGGTGCCGCGGCCCTGGGTGTGCTCCAGGATCTGCTCGACCGGGCTGCCGGCCGAGATGTCGATCCCGGTGGCTCCGATCGACTCCGCCAGCCGCAGCCGGTCGGGCTCCTTGTCGGCCACGAACACGCGCGCGGCGCCCATGAGCAGGGCGCTGTGCGCGGCCATGAGGCCGACGGGCCCGGCGCCGAAGACGGCGACGTCGTCGCCGGGGGAGACGCCCGCCATCGCGGCGCCGTGCCAGCCGGTGGGGAAGATGTCGCTGAGCATGGTGAAGTCGTTCTCGTGCTCGGTGCCCTCCGGCAGCTCGAGCAGGTTGACGTCGGCGAACGGCACGCGCAGGTACTCGGCCTGGCCGCCGTCGTAGGGGCCCATGCTGGCGTAGCCGTACGCGGCGCCGTCCATGCCCTCGGTGGGGTTGGTGCGGGTGCAGTACGACGTCCAGCCGTGCAGGCAGTTGCGGCAGGTGCCGCAAGCGATGTTGAACGGGACGCTCACCCGGTCGCCGACCTTCACCCGGCTGACCGCCGAGCCCACCTCCTCGACGACGCCCATGTTCTCGTGGCCGAGGACCTTGCCCTCTTCGACGTTCGTGCGTCCCTCGTACATGTGCAGGTCCGAGCCGCAGATGTTGGTGGTGGTGATCCGGACGATCGCGTCGGTGGGGTCCTGGACCTTGGGGTCCGGCACCTCGGTGACCTCGACCTGGTTCGGTCCGCGGTAGATGACGGCACGCATGCGGCTGCTCCCTCGATCATGGAATGGCGGCACGGCGCCGGGACGGCCCGCGCAGGGTCTCCATGAGCCTCGGACCGGGGACGCCGACCCGCATCTGGGCTTGATGTGCGCGGCGCCGGTCGCCCTCGAGCCGGGGTCCGGTCACGCGAGGAGATGGGCCAGCTCGGTCAGCGAGCCGACGACGACCTGTGGGGCGGTGAAGTGCCGCGGGTAGTGGCTGCCCGCCCGGTTGACCCAGGCCGTGGCCAGCCCTGCCCGCGCGGCGCCGTTGATGTCCCACGGGTGGACCGCCACGAGCATCGCCTCGGCCGGGGCGACATCGCACCGGGCCAGTGCGTACGCGTAGGCCGCCGCGGCCGGCTTCCACGCGCCGGCCTCCTCCACCGAGAGCATCGCCTCGAAGTGGTGCAGAATCCCGGCCCGGTCGGCCAGGGCCTCGGCCGCCGAGGCCGACCCGTTGCTGAGCGTCACCAGGCGCACGCCCGACGCGGCGAAGGCCCGGATGCCGTCGGCGACGTCGGGATGCATGTCCAGCGCCGAGAATCCTGTCATGACGTGCTCCACGGCCGCCTCGACGCCGCGGTCCAGGGTGACGCCCTGCAGGAGCGCCCGCAGGGCCTCGGCGCCGATCCGCGTGAACGGCTCGTTGGCCCCGGCGGCGGTCAGGGCGAAGCCGTCGCGCAAGAGCTCGGCGAACCAGAGCCGCGCCAGGTGCGGTGGCGCGCCGATCTCCTCGAGACGCCCGCCCAGCGGCGACATGTCGGAGAGCGTCTCGTTGACGTCGAGGACGACCAGCGCGGGTCTGCCCGCCGGCGCGTTCAGGAGGTCGCGCACGGCGTCCCGCTGATCCGGTCCGTCGCCCGACGGGTCCATCTGGGCTCCTTCCCGGCCGGGGCGCCTGCGCTCGGCCCACCCGGGGGCGGGTGCTCACCTGCGCGGTGGCTCCAAGAGTTGGTCATCCGACCACGGCCTCCGAGCGCTCGCGCGCGTGGGGCGAGTCGAAGGGCGGTCCGTCCAGCACCTGCACCGGCAGGGCGGCGCGGTGCTACGTTCGGCCCAGCCGGGACGTACGAGGAGGACGGATGGCGGCCCACGCACAGCCGCGGGACGGCACGACGCCCGCGCCGCCACGCGTGCCGCCGCTCGTCGCGCCGGGACCCGCGCTGGGCGGGGAGGACCTGGAGCGCTGGTCGCGCCACCTCCTGCTCCCCCAGCTCGGCGCGGACGGGCAGCGGCGGCTGCGCAACGCCCGGGTCTGCGTCGTGGGGGCCGGAGGCCTCGGCGCACCGGTGCTCCTCTACCTGGCGGCGGCCGGCGTGGGCCGCCTCGGCATCGTGGACGCGGACGGAGTCGAGCTGTCCAACCTGCAGCGGCAGGTGGTGCACCGGCTGGCGGACGTGGGCCGCCCCAAGGTCGACAGCGCCGCCGACGCCGTGCGCGCGCTCGACCCGGATGTCGCGGTGGTCCCGCACCGAACCCGGCTCACGCCCGAGACGGCCGGCCTGCTGGCCGACTACGACCTGGTGATCGACGGGACCGACAACTTCCCGACCCGCTACCTGATCAACGACGCGTGCGTGCGCCTCGGGCTGCCGGAGGTCTGGGGTTCGGTCCTGCGGTTCGACGCCCAGGTGACCGTGTTCTGGGGGCGCCCGCCCGCGGGCGTGCCTGCGGTCCAGCTGCGCGACCTGTTCCCGGCCCCGCCGCCGCCGGACAGCGTGCCGTCCTGCGCCGAGGCCGGGGTGCTCGGCGCGCTGTGCGGCCAGGTCGGGTCGGTCATGGCGACCGAGGCGATCAAGCTGATCACCGGGGTGGGTACCCCTCTGCTCGGCCGGGTGCTGGTCCTGGACGCCCTGGACGCCCGCTGGCGTGAGGTGCCGCTCGCCGGAGGTGGCCCCGTCCCCGACGGCAGCGCGGTGGCCGGGGCGCGACCCGCCGCCGCGGCCACCGTGGATGCTGCATCCCCCGTGCCCACCGTGACTGCGCGCGAGCTCGCCGCGCTGCTCGCGACCGCCGAGGCTGGGTCCGGCGGCGCCCACGACGGCGTGCTGCTCGTGGACGTGCGGCAGCCGGCCGAGCGGGAGATCGTCGCGATCCCCGGCGCGGTGCCCGTGCCGCTGGAGCGGCTGCTGACCGGGGAGCACGGGCTGCCCCGAGGCCGACGGGTGGTGCTGCACTGCCGCAGCGGCGTGCGCTCCGAGCGCGCAGCCCGCGCACTGCTCGACGAGGGCTACACCGACGTCGCCCACCTGGCCGGGGGCGTGCTGGCGTGGGTCGACGACGTGGCCCCGCAGCTGCCCCGCTACTGACCGGCCGCCTCCCCGGGCCCCGAGGCGCCCCACCGGGTACCGTGCTGGCCGGGCGCCACCGGCGGCGCCCGGCCGAGGGAGGGAGCCCGATGCGCACGGTGGAGGAGCACCGCGAGGCGGCGCTGGGCCTCGTCGCGCCCCTGCCCGCGGAGACGGTCCCCGTCACACGGGCCGCGGGGCATGTGCTTGCCGAGGACGTGCTCGCGCCCGAGGCGCTGCCGCGCTGGGACGCCTCCGCCATGGACGGCTACGCGGTGCGCCGCCAGGACGTCGCCGGCGCGACGGAGGACCGGCCGGTCGTCCTCCGGGTCGTCGCCGATCTGCCCGCGGGGTCCAGTGCCGTCCCGACGACCGCGACCGGCACGGCCGTGCGGATCATGACCGGGGCGCCCGTGCCGCCCGGCGCCGATGCCGTCGTGCCGGTGGAGCACACCGATGCCGGCACCGATTCCGTGGCGGTGCGGCGCGCGCCGGCCCCGGGTGCGCACATCCGCCGGGCAGGGGAGGACGTCGCGGCGGGCGCATGCGTGCTGGCCTCCGGCACCCTGCTCGGCGCCCGGCACGTCGCCGCCGCCGCGGCGGTCGGCGCCGCGCACCTGGCCGTGCGCCCACGCCCGCGCGTCGCCGTGCTGTCCACCGGGTCGGAACTCGTCGAGCCCGGCGCGCCGCTCGTCCGCGGCCAGATCCCCGACTCCAACTCCGTGCTGCTCACGGCGGCGGTGGAGGCGGCCGGCGGCGACGTCGTCCACCGTGCCGCGGTCGCCGACGACCCTGCGGCGCTGCGCGACCTCCTGGCGGCGCAGGACGGCTCCGTGGACCTGGTGGTCTCCTCCGGCGGGGTGAGCGCGGGGGCGTACGACGTGGTCAAGGAGGTGCTCGCCGGTACCGGGGTGGACTTCCTTGAGGTCGCGATGCAGCCCGGCAAGCCCCAGGGCCTCGGGCTGCTGCCGCACGGCACCCCCGCTCTGTGCCTGCCGGGCAACCCGGTCAGCGCGTTCGTCTCCTTCGAGGTCTTCGTCCGGCCGGTGCTGAACCGGCTGCGGGGCCTGCCGGTGCACCCCGGCCCCGCCGAGCGGGCGGTGGCCGGTGCCGGGTGGCGCTCGCCCGCCGGCCGCCGGCAGTACCTGCCGGTCGCCCTCGAGGAGGCCGACGGAGCGCTGACGGCGCGGCCCGCAGCGGCCGGCAAGGGCGGGTCTCACCTCGTGGCGAGCCTGGCCCGCGCGGACGCGCTCGCCGTCGTGCCCGCCGACACCCAGGAGGTCGCGGCCGGCGACGTCCTGCCGATCTTGAGGATCTCTGGATGACCGACCGCCGACCGGACCGGACACCGGCCGAGCCCTCGACCCAGCCCCTGACGCACCTGGACGCCGCGGGGCACGCCCGCATGGTGGATGTGACCGCCAAGCAGCCTACGGTCCGCGAGGCGACCGCTGCGGGGTTCGTGCGCTGCTCGTCGGCCGTGGTCGAGATGCTGCGTACGGGGACCGCGGCCAAGGGCGACGTGCTCGCTGTGGCCCGGGTGGCCGGCATCGCCGCGGCCAAGCGCACCGCCGAGCTGCTGCCCCTGGCGCACGTCATCGGCGTGCACGGCGCGGTCGTCGACCTCGAGGTGCACGACGACGGCGTCGCGGTGCGCGCGACCGTGCGCACCGCCGACCGCACCGGCGTCGAGATGGAGGCGCTCACCGCGGTGAGCGTCGCGGCGCTCGCGGTGGTCGACATGGTCAAGGGCACCGACCGGACCACGAGCATCGAACGCGTGCGGCTGGAGGCCAAGGCGGGCGGCCGGTCCGGCACCTGGCACCGCCCGCCGGACGCGCCATGATGTCCGGCGCCTGGACCCCCGCTCACGACGCCCTCGTGCTCGCCGGCGGGGAGGCCCGCCGGCTCGGCGGCGTGAGCAAGGCCGAGGTGCTCGTCGCCGGCCGACCGCTCCTCGCTTGGGCGCTCGACGCGACCGCCGCCGCTCGCCACACCGTGGTCGTGGGGCCGTCGGTCCTCGCCCGGCTGGTCGGTCCTAGCGTGCGGGTGGTGCGCGAGGACCCACCCTTCGGTGGCCCGGTCGCCGGCCTCGCGGCCGGCCTGATGACGCTGGACGCCGTGTCCACCGAGGACCGCCCGGCCGTGCCGGTGCTGGTGCTCGCCTGCGACGTGCCCGGCGCCGCCCGGGTGGTGCGTCCGCTGCTCGCCGCGCTGGCGGCCGCCCCGGACGCCGACGGCGCGTGGCTGGTCGACGGGAGCGGGCGGCCGCAGCCGCTGGTCGCCGTGCACCGCCGGGAGCCGCTGCGGGCGGCGCTGCGGCGGGTCGCCGCGCACGGCGGCGTGCACGGCGCAGCCGTGCGACGGCTCACCGCGGGCCTGACCATGGTGGACGTCGCCGACCCGGCCGGGTACGGCGCGGACGCCGACACCTGGCAGGCCGTGCACGAGCTCGACCGCCGGCTGCACGACACGGCCGGCGACCCGACGACGATGCGGAGGCAGTCATGACCACCCCGACCCCCGAAGACCTGCACGCGTGGGTGGAGCACGTCGCCGTGCGGCTCGGCGTGCCGCGCGAGGCGATCGACGTCGACGCGCTGCTGGACCTCACCCGCGACGTCGCGCACCAGGTGGCCCGTCCGGCCGGGCCGCTGACCACGTTCCTGCTGGGCTATGCCCTCGCGGCCGCCGACGGCGACGCGACCCGGCTGCGGACCATCGCGCAGGACCTGTCCACGGCGGCAGCCTCGTGGGCGGACGCGCGGACGGACGGCACCGGGACCGGCGCGGCGACCGGTGCGGCGACCGCCGGCGGGACGGGGGAGGAGCCGTGATCACCGTGCGGTACTTCGCCGCCGCCGCCGAGGCTGCCGGCACCGAGCAGGAGTGGCTGGCCGCCCCAACCGTCGGGGACCTGCGCGCTGCGATGCTCGACGCCCACGGCCCCGCGCTCGGCCGGGTGCTCCCACGGTGCTCCCTGCTGGCCGCAGGCCGGCGTGTGGACGACGACGCGGTGCCGTTGAGCGCCGGCACGACCGTGGATGTGCTGCCGCCCTTCGCCGGCGGCTGAGCTCTGGGTTGCGCGCGGCACCGGCCGGGCGTTCCGTGGATCCGAGCCGGCCGGGGCAGCCGGCCCCTCAGACGTCGCAAGGAGGCGGCAGTGCCACGGATCGACCGCATCGCCGAACCCTGGGGGACCCGCACGCCGTACGGCCGCGGGGAGGCGTGGCCGGCCAGGGTGGACATGCACCTCGAGCAGGGCGTCCAGCCCGACGACGTCGACCGGTGGGTGCAGTCGGCATCGATCCATCACTCCAACGGCGATGCCATGGACATCGCGGTCAAGGACGGCCGCATCGTCGGGGTCCGCGGGCGCGCCCAGGACCGCGTCAACCACGGCCGGCTCGATCCGAAGGACCTGTTCGGCTGGCAGGCCAACAACTCCCCGGACAGGCTCACGCGGCCCCTGGTCCGCAAGGGTGGCGAGCTGGTGGAGACCACCTGGGACGAGGCGATGGGCCGCGTCGTAGGCCGCGCCAAGGAGCTCCTGGCCGAGCAGGGTGCCAGCGCGATCGGCTTCTACACCACGGGCCAGCTGTTCCTCGAGGAGTACTACACCCTCGGCGTGGTGGCGCATGGCGGCATCGGCACCAACCACGTCGACGGCAACACGCGGCTGTGCACGGCGACGGCCGCCGCCGCCCTCAAGGAGTCGTTCGGCAGCGACGGGCAGCCCGGCTCGTACACCGACATCGACCACGCCGAGGTCATCGCGCTGTTCGGGCACAACATGGCCGAGACCCAGGCCGTGCTGTGGACGCGCATCCTCGACCGGCTCGCGGGCCCGAACCCGCCCGCGGTCGTCTGCGTCGACCCGCGCCTGACGCCGGTGGCCCGCGCGGCCACGGTGCACCTGGCCCCCCGGCCCGGCACGAACGTTGCCCTCATGAACGGCCTGCTGCACGAGATCGTCGTCGCCCACGACTGGGTCGACCACGACTACGTCGAGGCGCACACGATCGGGTTCGAGGAGCTGGCGAAGCGCCTGGAGGACTTCCCCGCGGAGCGGGCCGCCGAGATCTGCGACGTGCCCGTCGACGACCTGCGCGAGGCCGCCCGGCTGCTGGGTAACACCGACCACCTGCTGTCGACCGTGCTGCAGGGCTTCTACCAGTCCCACCAGGCCACGGCGGCTGCCGTCCAGGTCAACAACCTGCACCTGGTCCGCGGGATGCTCGGCAAGCCGGGCTGCGGCGTGCTGCAGATGAACGGCCAGCCGACAGCGGAGAACACCCGCGAGTGCGGCGCCGACGGCGACCTCGCCGGCTTCCGCAACTGGTCGAACGACGCCCAGGTCGCCGACCTCGCGCGGGTGTGGAACATCGAGCCCACGGACATCCCGCACTGGTCGCCACCCACGCACGCCATGCAGATGTTCCGCTACGCCGAGGACGGCTCGCTGCGGATGCTCTGGGTCCAGGCGACCAACCCCGCGGTGTCCCTGCCGGAGCTGGCGCGCATCCGCTCGATCCTGTCCCAGGAGCGGCTGTTCCTGGTGGTGCAGGACCTGTTCCTGACCGAGACCGCCCAGCTGGCCGACGTGGTGCTGCCCGCGGCCACGTGGGGCGAGAAGACCGGCACCTTCACCAACGTCGACCGCACCGTGCACCTGTCGGAGAAGGCGGTGGACCCGCCGGGGGAGGCCAGGGCCGACCTGGACATCTTCATCGACTTCGCCCACCGGATGGGCCTGCAGGACAAGGACGGCGCGCCGCTGGTCAAGTGGCACGACCCCGAGTCCGCCTTCGAGGCGTGGAAGGAGTGCAGCCGCGGGCGCCCGTGCGACTACACGGGCCTGACCTACGACAAGCTGCGCGGCGGCAGCGGTGTGCAGTGGCCGTGCAACGACGAGCACCCGGACGGCACCGAGCGGCTGTACGCGGACGGGCAGTTCTTCGCCCAGCCGGACTACTGCGAGAGCTACGGTCGCGACCTGGTCACCGGCGCGCCGCTCGAGCCCACCGAGTACAAGGCGATGAACCCCGACGGGCGCGCGGTGATCAAGTTCGCCGAGTACCTCGTGCCGCACGAGATCCCGAGCGGGCAATACCCGCTGCAGCTGATCACCGGGCGCACGATCTACCAGTTCCACACCCGCACGAAGACCGGCCGGGCGCCCCAGCTCAACGCCGCGGCGCCGGACGTGTGGGTCGAGGTCTCGGCGCACGACGCCGCCGCGCTGGACCTGGCCGAAGGTGACCTCACGGAGGTGACAACTCCACGCGGTGCGATCCGGGCGAAGGTCCGCATCAGCGGCATCCGCCCGGGGGTGGTGTTCGTGCCGTTCCACTACGGCTACTGGGACACCGACGGCGGGCACGAGCCCGACGGGACCCCGCGCGCCGCCAACGAGCTGACGCTGACGGACTGGGACGCCTGCTCCAAGCAGCCGATCTTCAAGACGGCGGCCGCGGCGGTGCGCAAGGTCGCCGCCGGCGACGGCACGCCGGCCCCCGCCCCGACCACGACGGGGTCGGCGCCCGTGACCTCGGGCGTGCCGGCGACCGTCGGCGGCCCCGACGCCGCCTCCGACGAGGTCCTGTCCGCCGAGCTGCCCGGAGGCCTGCGATGAAGATCGGGCTGGCGCTGCGCGAGCTGCACCGTGCGGAGAACGACCTGGCGATGGAGCTCCTCCAGGTCTCAGAGCGGCACCGTGTCGACCACGAGACCCACCACATCGCCCGCGACCTCGCGACGTGGTCCCAGCGTCACGTAGGCGAGATCGCCGAGGTGGCGCGACAGTACGGCGAGGACCTCGACCCCGAGCCGGAGCACGAGTCCACGATCGCCCGCACCGTGCGCGACAAGACCAGCGAGCTGCTGGGCCGCGAGGGCCCCGCCGAGCTGCTCATGCTGCGCGACCTGCGCGGCATCTACACCAAGGCCTCCGGCGTTTCGGTCGACTGGGAGATGCTCGCCCAGGCGGCCCAGGGCATCAAGCACAGCGACCTGCTCGCCTTGGCGTCGCGGTGCCACGCCGAGACCTTGCGGCAGGTGCGCTGGGCCAACGCCCGGATCAAGGAGTCCTCGACCCAGATCCTGGTGAGCTGAGCACGATGAGCACCCCGACGCCCGACTCGCGCGACGACCGGCACATGGACGTGGCGCGCATCATGCTGCGTCCCCTCGGAACCCCGCTCCCGCTCGGCTTCCTCGGCCTCCTGATCGCGACCCTCGGCTTCAGCGCCCTACAGCTGCACTGGCTGCCCGCCACCCAGGGGACCGCCATCGCGCTCGGAGTCCTCGTGTCCACCGTCCCGCTCCAGCTGCTGGCGAGCGTGTACGGCTACCTGGCGCGCGACCCGGTCGCCGGCACCGGCATGGGAGTGCTCGCCGGCACCTGGGCCGCGGCCGCCCTCGTCACGCTCGCCTCACCGCCGGGCGCCGCCACCCCCGGGCTCGGCGTGCTGTTCCTCGCCGGGGCGGCTGCGATGGTGGTGCCCGCTGCAGCGGCGACCACCAAGGTCGCCGCAAGCCTGGTGATGGGCCTGGCCGCCGTTCGGTTCGCCCTGACGGGCCTCGCCGAGCTGACCGGCGCTCGCGGCTGGGAGACCACGGCCGGCGTCGTCGGGCTGGTGCTCGCCGCCGTCGCGTTCTACGCCGCCCTCGGATTCGAGCTCGAGGACGCCCGGCACCGGACCGTGTTGCCGCTGGGCCGGCGCGGCGCCGGACGCGACACCATGACCGGGTCGGTCGTCGACGAGCTGCGGGACGTCTCGCACGAGGCCGGCGTGCGCAAGCAGCTGTGAGCGCAGGACAGGAGTCAGCCGCCGATCGCGCTCATGGGCCGGTCGGGCTGCAGGAACGTGGGATCGTCGATGTCGTGCCCGGGCCGCTTGCCGCCGATGCAGCGCCGGAACGCCGTGGCGAGCGCGGCGTCGTCGGCGCCCGAGCGCAGCAGCACCCGCAGGTCGGTCTCCGCGTGGGCGAACAGGCACGAGCGCAGCTGGCCGTCGGCGGTCAGCCGCACGCGGTCGCACGCGCCGCAGAACGGCGCGGTGACCGAGGCGATGACGCCCACGGTGGCCGGGCCGCCGTCGACGTGCCACAGCTGCGCGGGCGCGGAGCCACGGCCCGGCACCTCGGTCAGGGTGTAGCGGCCCCGCAGCCGTTCGAGGATCTCCGCGCCGGTGACCATCCGGGCGCGCACCCAGGTGTGCCCGGCGTCCAGCGGCATCTGCTCGATGAACCGCATCTCGTACCCGCGCTCGACGGCGAACGCCACGAGGTCGGTGACCTCGTCGTCGTTGACACCGCGCATGGCCACCGCGTTGAGCTTGATCGGCCGCAGCCCCGCGGCGTCGGCGGCCGCGATGCCCGCGAGGGTGTCATCCAGGCGGTCGCGCCGGGTCAGGGCGCGGAAGCGCTCGCGGTCGAGCGTGTCGAGGCTGACGTTGACCCGCGCCAGCCCGGCCTCGCGCAGCGGCTCGGCCAGCGCCGGAAGGCGCAGCGCGTTGGTGGTCAGGGAGATCTCGGGGCGTCCGGCGGGCCCCTCGAGGGTGGCCATCCGCCGCACGACCTCGACCACGTCGCGCCGCAGCAGCGGCTCCCCGCCGGTGAGCCGGATCTCGGCGACTCCCAGGGCGACGGCCACCTCGGCCACCCGCACGAGCTCGTCGGTGGTCAGCGTGCCGGCGCCCGGCAGCCAGGGCACGCCCTCGGCGGGCATGCAGTAGGTGCACCGCAGGGAGCACCGGTCGGTCAGCGAGACGCGCAGGTCGCGGTGCACGCGGCCGAACCGGTCGACGAGCGGGCCGACGGCCGGCTCGGCCGCCGGCGCGGTGGGCGGCGGGGTCATGCCGCACCCACCCACACGTGCGAGCCGTCGGCGAGGACCTCGCGCTTCCACACCGGCAGCTCGGCCTTGACGCGCTCGACCAGCGTGCGGCAGTGCTCGAAGGCCTCGGCGCGGTGGGCGGTCGCGACGGCGGCGACGATCGCCGGCTCGCCGACCACCAGCCGCCCGACCCGGTGGCTGACGGCGACACCCAGCACGCCCTCGGCGGCCGCGACCGCCTCGGCCAGCCGGCGCAGCAGCGCCGGCGCGTCCGGGTGCGCGCTGTACTCGAGCGCCACCACCGTGCCGGCCACGGCGGGGTCGTGGTCGCGCACCTGGCCGACGAACGTCGCCACCGCCCCGGCCGCCGGGTGCGCGACGGCGGCCAGGTGGGCGGGCAGGTCCAACGGTGCGTCGCTGATCTCCGCCAGGACCTCGGTGCGAGTGCCGGGGAGCGTCACGGGTGGTCACCTCCGTCGAGCTGGTCGAGCAGGTGGGGCAGCAGCGGCAGCAGGACCGCCAGGCCGTCGCGCACGCCGCCGGGGGAGCCGGGCAGGTTCGCCACCACCGCGCCGCCCGGCGTGACCCCGACCAGGCCGCGGGACAGCACGGCGGTCGGCACGCCCCCGGCGCGGCGCAGCGCCTCGGCGAGCCCGGGCAGCTCGGCGCGCAGCAGCGGCCGGGTCGCCTCGGGCGTGCGGTCGCGCGGAGCGACGCCGGTGCCGCCGGAGGTGACCACGACGCGTGCCCCGGCGTGCAGCGCGTCGCGCAAGGCGGCGGTCAACGCGGGCTCGTCGTCAGGCACGACCCGCGCCTCGGGGACGGTGAAGCCGGCCGCGCGCAGGGCGGCCACCGCCGCGGGCCCGGAACCGTCCTCGGCCCGACCAGCGGCGCGGCGGTCGGAGGCCACCACCACCGCCGCCCGAACACCTTCGTCCAGCGTCGTCATCGCCGCCACGGTAACCCCGGCCCGGGCGCCCGGCGCGGGATGCCGACCTCGGCGCCGCGCGCCCGCCGTGGACGAAACTCGGGCTTCGGCTGCGCGCGTCGGGGCACGTGGCTAGCCTCGGGAGCGTGCCGAGGCCGCCACGCATCCAGCGCCGCCTGGAGGACAGCCGGAGAGACGGGCGCCGGGCGGTGGCGATCGCCGCGCTCCTGCCGCTCCTGGCCGCCGGGTGCGCTGCCGGGCACGCGAACCAGGCGTCGCCGGCGGAGGAGGCGGCGTCGGGTGACCCGGTGACCGGCGAGCTGGTGGTCCTGGCCGCGGCGTCGCTCACCGACGTCTTCGGCCGGCTGTCCGACCGGTTCGAGGCCGCGCACCCTGGCGTGAGGGTCGAGCTGGGCCTCGGCGGCAGCTCCTCGCTGGCCCGGCAGGTGATCGACGGTGCCCCCGCCGACGTCCTGGCGACCGCGGACAGCGCCACGATGGACACGGTCGTCGAGGGGCTGCGCGGCCAGAGGATCGACACCCCGGCGCTGATGGCGACCAACGCGCTCGAGATCGCCGTGCCGGCGGGCAACCCCGCCGACGTCGTCGGCCTCGTCGACCTCACCGACCCGGCACTCGCCGTCGCGCTGTGCGCGCCCGAGGTGCCCTGCGGGGCCGCTGCGCAACGGGCCTTCGACGCCGCCGGCGTCAGCCCAGCACCCGACACCCTCGAATCGGACGTCTCAGCCGTGCTGACCAAGGTACGCCTCGGCGAGGTGGACGCCGCCCTCGTCTACCGCACGGACGTGCTGCGCGCTCACGACGAGGTCGAGGGCATCCCGTTCCCCGAGGCGCCGGTCAACGACTATCCCGTGGTCGTGCTCCCCGACGCGCGCAATCCCGCAGCGGCTCGGGCGTTCGTCGACCTGGTCCTCTCCGACGAAGGCCGCCAGGTGCTGCGGGACGCCGGCTTCGACGTGCCTGCCGCCATGGACGCGCGCGAGCCATGAGCACCACAAGGGCCGGGAAACGGACGACGGCTCGCGCGAGCCGGCGCCGCGCGCCCCTGGCGCTGCTGGTGCCCGCCGTCGCCGGGCTCGCGTTCCTCGTGCTGCCGGGACTGGCGCTCGTGCTGTCCGCGGACTGGGCCTCGTTGCCGCGCGAGCTGGGCAGGCCGGTGGTCCTCGACGCCCTGCGGCTGTCGCTGCAGACGGCCACGGCGGCCACGACCTTGTGCGTCCTGCTCGGCGTGCCGCTCGCATGGATGCTGGCCCGCGCCGAGCTGCCAGGCCGCCGGGTCGTGCGGGCGCTGGTGACCGTCCCGCTGGTGCTGCCTCCGGTGGTCGGCGGTATCGGCCTGCTGCTACTGCTGGGCCGCCAAGGTCTGGTCGGACGCTACCTCGACGCCGCCTGGGGCGTGACGCTGCCGTTCACCCCGGCGGCCGTCGTGCTCGCCCAGGCCTACGTCGCCCTGCCCTTCCTGGTGCTGTCCGTCGAGGGCGCGCTGCATGGGGCCGACCCACGCTACGAGCAGGCCGCGGCCACCCTCGGCGCAGGCCGCTGGCTGGTCTTTCGCCGCGTCACTCTGCCCCTCGTGGCCCCCGGCGTGGCTGCGGGGACCGTGCTGTCCTTCGCTCGGGCGCTCGGCGAGTTCGGCGCCACGCTGACCTTCGCCGGCAGCTTCCCCGGCACCACCCGCACCATGCCCCTGGCCGTGTACCTCGCGATCGAGACCGACCCGCAGGCGGCTGTGGCCCTCGCCCTGGTGCTCATGGCGGTGTGCCTGGTCATCCTCGTCAGCCTGCGGGAACGCTGGCTGAGCGGGGGCTTGCGATGACGACGCTCGAGGCTGCCCCGTCGGACGCCGGGCTGAGCTTCCGCGTCACGGTGGCCCGCGACGCCGGCTTCACGCTCGACGTGGGCCTGGATGTCGGGGCCGGGGAGGTCGTGGCGATGCTCGGGCCCAACGGTGCGGGCAAGTCGACGGCCCTGCTCGCGGTGGCCGGCCTGGTGCGACCCCGTGCCGGCACGGTGGTCCTAGAGGGGCGAGTGCTCGCGGACGCCGCTCGCGCGCTGCACGTGCCGGTCGAGCATCGTCGCTGCGGCGTGCTCTTCCAGGAGCACCTGCTGTTCCCGCACCTCACCGCGACGGACAACGTCGCCTTCGGACCACTCGCGCAGGGAGCGGACCGGCGCACGGCTCGGCGGGAGGCTGCCGCGTGGCTGGCCCTTCTCGGTGTCGGCGACCTGGGGCCATCCCGCCCAGGAAAGCTCTCCGGCGGGCAGGCGCAGCGCGTGGCGCTGGCCCGAGCGCTGGCCGGACGCCCGCGCGCGCTGCTGCTCGATGAGCCGTTCGCCGCCCTCGACGCCGCCACCCGGAGCGACGTACGTGCAGTGGTGGCCGCGCGCACCGCGCGGTTCGGCGGCCCCGTCCTGCTGGTCACGCACGACCCGGGCGACGCCCTGGCGTTGGCCGATCGCGTCGTGGTGCTCGAGCACGGGCGCGTGGTGCAGTCCGGTCCGCCCGCGGCGGTGCTGCGGGACCCGGCTACCGAGTACGTCGCCCGGCTGGCGGGCCTCAACATCTACGAGGGCACGCTCACCGATCGAGTGGTGCAGCTCGCCCAGGGTGGTCTGCTGCGGGTGGATGCTGAGCGGGACGGCTCGGGCGGCGGCGTGCGCGGTCGGGGGCATGCCGGGAGCCGGGTGCGCGTGGTCGTATCCCCCCGCGTCGTCCGGCTCGCGACCGACGCACCGCCACCCGGAGCGGACGGCACCATCTGGGTGGGCACGGTGGAGGCGGTGGAACCCGCGGGCGAGCACCTGCGGGTCCGGGTCGGTGGACGGCCGCCCGTGCTGGCGGAGGTGCCGCTGCACGACGTCCCGGCCGGGATGCGACTGGGAGCACCGGTGTGGGTGGCGGTGCCGAGCGCCTCGGCACGTGTCCTCGCGCCCGAGACGGCGCAGGAGACGGTGCCGGCCCGGGAGTGACGCCGACGGCGTCGTCATTCTCGGCGCTGGAGGGACACGGGCGCGCCGTCTAGAGTCGGTACGGAGCCGTTGCGCAGGTGAACGGCTGTCCGTGGTGGATCCGGGCAGGGGAGCGGGATGCCACCAAAACGCCACCAAAACCAGCGTCGACCGATGCGAACCAGCACTCGACAACGCTGAACGTCCGGCTCGCCGGGAACTCCCTATCCGCAGGTGAAGCGCAATTTCGCCGGACGATGCACGGTCGGCGGCAAGCGACAGATGGGTGCCTGAGGCCAATCAAGGGGTCGCAGGTTCAAATCCTGTCAGCCCGACCAGAAGGCCTGGTGAGACGGTGTCTCGCCAGGCCTGAGGTCTTTCTGGGATGGCCAGCACGACCAAGACCCAACCGAAACCCCTTCCGAAATCGGGTCTGACCGGCAGCGTGCTCTTCGTGCCGATGCGCGTCATCGAGGCCGACGCGTTCTACGCCACGGTCGAATGAACCGGCCGACGTCGACGGGGTGCCCTGACTTCAGGCTGCCGCCTGCTCGCGCCCGCGAGTGCGGACCCAGGCCCTGGTGTCGGCGTCCTCGTGGCCGACATGCTCCAAAGCGCAAAGGCGGCTCCCGATGAGCTCGTGGAAAAACCCACACAGCGGTCGTGGTGCGCTCTGGGTTGCTCCGGCAGCCTTGACTAGCCGCAAGAACGTACCAAGACTGGAAGTGTTCCCAATGGTGCGAACAGAACCCCCCGGAGCGAATGATGGCTGGTTGGGTCGTCCTCATCGGCGAGGTGCTCGTCAAGACGCCGGAGTACATCGAACGTCTCAAGCAGATCGCCAACATCGTCGACCAGGATCGTGCGGTCGCTTGCGTTCTCGAGAACGACACCGACGTTGAACTGGTCTACGTCCGCCACCGCTTCGGTGGTGGCCATTTCATCACTGGCCAGGAGCCGCCCCGAACGATCCCCCCGGGGCACGCGGGCATGTGGGGGGCGGAGGACAGCGGGCTCATGACCGGTACCGATGGGACCGTGATCTACGGAGCGGACGGCGCCTTGCCGGAGGACAAGAACCCGCTCTCGGGTAATCAGTTGAGGGTCGTGTGCAACTGGGACAACCCCTTCATCGGATCCGGCAATCAGAACACGGCAGGGGCATGGCGGCCGTGGCTGATCCCCACGTCGAACGGGCCATACGAGTGGCCCGGCCGGTACTTCCCGATCACCGAGTTCGACGTCGACGTCTTCAAGTCTGGAGCGTCTAAGAAGATGTGGGAAGTGCGGTACCGGCTCCGCAAGATGTAGTTGCTGGCTTGGCCGGTCGTGCGGCACGCGCGAAGGCTTGGTCTGTCGTACGGCACGCGTGCGGCCTCGCTGGACATGAGCGCGCCTTCGGAGATCGGGGGTGCAACCCCAGCGCGAACGGCGCCGTCGAGGCCTCTGCTGCTCATGCCGTGGCGCCCGTGGCCTTGCCAAGTGCACCATGCTCAGCAGATGTGCCGCGTGGAGCGCTTGGCGAGTTCGTCCGACGACCGCCGCGTGCGCCCGCGGGTGCAGATCCCGGCCTCGCCGTCGGCATCCTCGTGAATCACGTGGTGCCAGTCGCAGGGCGTGCAGCGATAGGTGCCCATGGTGGGGTCAATGCGCAGCGCCCCGTGGCGGTCGCCTTGCGCGACGGGGTACATGCCGGCGCCCTGCCCGGCCCGTGCGGACCAGCCGCGCCACTTCATACGGGAGGTCTATGGCGCGTGGTGCGGTGGGTGCCCCCCAGAACGGGAGATGGCGGCGCGGATGCTGCTGCGAGCCTGATCGATGACGCCTGCGTTCCCGAACAGCACGAAGTAGTAGTTCGCCAGCTGGATGGCCGCAGCAACGTCGAAGACCAGCTGTCGCAGGTCCGCGGTCGGGTCGAGCTCACCCGCCGCTTGGGCGGCGGCCGCGGTGGCGTCGAGCAGGGCGTTCCATTCCCGCTGGTCGTCGGCGATCTCGTCGTGACCGCGGCCGGTGCGGGCGTCGAACTCGGCGAGCATTCCGGCGAAGAAGCACCCACCGGGAAACACCCGACGCTCGATGTAGGAGAGGTAGCGCTCGCAGAGCTGCTCGAACCGAGCGAGGCCGTCCGGTGCGGCGAGGGCCGGCTCGATCACCTCGCGCTCGAAGATCTCCCGGGCTGCCGCCCAGATGCTCATCTCGAGGTCTTGCTTCGAGCCGAAGTGCGCGTACAGCCCGCTCTTGCTCACGCCCACCTCCTGGGCGAGGCGGCCGATGCTCAGTCCGCCGAGGCCTTCGATCGAGGCCAGCCTGACGGCGGTGTCGAGGATCGCCGCATGGGTCTGCTCGCCGTCGGAGCGTCGAGCTCGTGCGGGCTTCTTCGTCACCCTTGACAAGCTAGCACGGGCGTGCCAACTCTGGATTCAGCACGACCGTGCGATCTGCGAGCGGCAGTGAGGTGGTCACGATGGCCGGGGCGGATGTCGTCGTCGTCGGTGCAGGCGCCGCAGGAATCTCCGTCGCCCTCGCGGCCAAGCGCTTCGGGCTCGGCCCGCTCGTCCTGGACCAGGCCCCCACCGCTGGGGCGGCATGGCGTGGGCGCTACGACCGGCTGCGGCTGAACACCTCCAGACCGTTCTCACACCTGCCGGGTCGGCCGTTCCCCCGCGGGACGCAGCTGTACCCCACCCGCGACCAGCTCGTCGCCCACCTCGACCGGCACGCCCACGAGGACGGTATCCGTCTGCGCCTCGGTGTGCGGGTGGAGCGGATCGACCGCGCCGAGGACGCCTGGCAGCTGGACACGTCCGACGGCGAGATCCGTGCGTCTCAGGTCGTCGTGGCGAGCGGGTACGAGAACGAGCCGTTCCTCCCGGGCTGGGCCGGGCGGGAGCGGTTCCAGGGCCACCTCGTGCACTCCTCGCAGTACCGGAGCGCCGCACCGTTCCGGGGTCTGAGGGTGCTCGTGGTCGGGTCGGGCTCGTCCGGCATGGAGATCGCCTACGACCTCGTCGAGGGCGGCGCCGCGCGCGTCTGGCTCGCGGCGCGGACCCCGCCGAACATCGTGCTGCGGACGAGCTACGGCCCGGTGCCCGGCGACGTGCTCGACGGTGCTCTGATGCGCCTTCCTGTGCGCGTGGCCGACTGGCTGTCGCGCCTCGCCCAGCGCAGCGACGTCGGTGATCTCGCCGAGTACGGGCTGCCCTTCCCCGACGAGCGCATCTTCGCCAGGATCCGGCGCACCGGTGCTGCGCCGACGATCGTGGACCGCGAGGTGGTCGAGGCCATCAGGGCGCGACGTTTCGAGGTCGTCGCCGCCGTCGAGTCCCTCGAGGCGCACGACGTCGTCCTGGCCGATGGTCGACGTCTCTCGCCCGATGCCGTCGTCTGCGCGACCGGATACCGCCGTGGCCTCGAGACGCTCGTCGGCCACCTCGGTGTCCTCGACGACCACGGTGCACCGCGCCGGCTGGGCGCCGACCCCGCCGCTCCGGGCCTGCGTTTCGTCGGTTACGTGCCCCGCCCCGGGGCGCTGAAGTACATCGGCCACGAGGCGCGGGCAGTGGCCGGGGCCGTCGCGCGCGAGCAGCGCAAAGGGCGGGCCATCGCGGTGGGTCGTGCACCCCGGCGCGCCCCCTCGGCCAGGTCGCGAGCGGCCTGACGGCGAGCTGGTTGCGGCCGAGCGCCTCGCCGATCACCCACCTAGGTGCTCAGGTCCCCGCCTCCGCCCTCGAGTCGGAAGCTCCTCGACACCCTCAGTCGTCGAGGTGGAGGACCAGGCGCCCTCGGGTGTCCGAGACCGGGGTGACCCGCAGCTCGCCGGCCGCGTCCTGGTACGCGCCGGAGCCGCCGGTGATCGCCAGGGCGTACGTTTCCATGCTGCCGAGGGTGACGAGCCCCTGGACGGTGATCTGCCCGCCGCGGAGCTCGAACGTCGCCACGCACTGCGCCTCCTGCCGCTCGAGGGACACGGCGGTGCAGACCGCGCCCTCGTGCCCGACCTCGCGCCCGCCTCGGGTCAGCTCGTTGGTGAAGACGATCTGGTCGCCGAGCGAGGGGCCCTTCGCGCCGAGGTCGACCATGGCGACCTCGGTGATGGTGGCGTCCACCCGGATCGTGTGGTCGCGATCGTTGCCGGACCGCGCTGCGGCGCTGCTCGCCGCGCCGGCGGCCAGACCCAGGGTGGCGACGGTCATGCCAAGGATGCCGAGCGTCTTCTTCATGGTTCCTCCAGGTGGCGGTGTGGTGCTGCCTGCGGACGGTGGAGGTCGCGGTGCGCCCCCGGTGCGGCGTGGTGAGGGCCGCGTTGGGCGGGTGGGCGTGCTCAGCCTGCGCGGCTGGGAGCGGCGGGCAGCCCGGTGAGGACGGAGGAAGGGCGAAAGCCCCGGACGACGAGCCAGAGGCTGAGAAGCAGCTCCCAGGCGGCCTCGGGGGCCGTGAGCGCGACGGGCAGCCCGGAGGTGTCGTCCCAGGCGCCGAGCAGGACGCCGATGCCCGCAACCAGAGCCAGCGGCCCACCGACGAGCCCGACGAGCACGAGCGGTCGGGGCAGCAGCCGGGACCGCCACATCAGGTAGCCCAGCAGGATGCCGTTCCCGAGGCCGGCGCAGAACTGCGGACCCAGCAGCTCGGTCTGGTCGCGCACCGCCAGCAGCCCGCGAGCCACCTCACCGGCCGCGCCGCCGTCCCCGCCGCCCGCCGCGACCTCCTGTCGCAGGCCCACGAGGGCCATCAGGCTCACCACGCCGACCAGGATGAGGAGGGACTCCACGGTGCGCGCCGCGACGTAGCCGAGCGCCACGGCCTCGCTGACCCGCTTGGCGATCGGGAAGATCACCACGGCGGTCGCGATGCCGCTGATCGCCAGCAGGATCTCCAGCAGCGCCCCGACCGCCACGCGGGCGTCCTGGCCGCTGCCGAGGACGTAGCCGGCGTCGGTCAGGACCGGGTCGTAGAAGACGAATGCGGGGATCGAGAAGACGAACGTGCCGAGGAACCAGGCGCCCATGACTCGCGCGGTGCGTTCCTCGGCTGTGGTCGGCGCCCGCGGGGCTTGGTCGAGTCGCTCGGGAACGGCCCGGGTGGCGCCCGACTGCTGCCCCTCGCTGCTGTCCGGACCCATCTCGAGTCCCTCCCGGCCGAAGCGTCGTCGCTCAGCCCCTCTCTCGAGGTTAGGCGCGTCAGCGCGAGACCTCCAGGGGATGGCCAGAGCGACCGCGAGCGGAGGGCTGGCCGCCGAGAACGGCGTCGACAGGGCCGCCCGACGCCGCCCGATGCCGCCGGGCGCTCGTCAGCTCCTCCGGGGGGCGGCGGCGAAGATCGCCAGCAGCTCTCCGATCTGGTGCGCGGCGTCGGCGGGGTGACGGAAGTGCCGGTGCGGGTCCGCGGTGTAGTGGGTGCGCCGCCCGACGCGTCGGCGGTGGACGTAGCCCGCCTGCTCCAGGTCCTTGAGGATCGCCAGGGTCGCGCCGGGTGAGATCCCCACCCGCGCGGCGATGTCGGCGACCCGCGCGTCGGGCAAGCGGGCAACCGCCAGCAGGACGTGCCCGTGGTGGGTGAGGAAGGTCCACGAGGGGTCAGCTGTGCCCGGCGCCGGGCGCGCGGCGTCCGCGGGGTGCGACATGGCGCGGGCGTCTCCGTTCACGAGGGGCTGCCGGGTCGACGATCGCCGGGGTGCACCGCGCCGCGGGTGCGGGGGCGCCAGAGGGGCCCGAGGGCGGCGATCTCGGCGTCGGTGGCCACACGAAAGGGCGGGGCGGCCGCGGTGGCCATGGCGCGGCGGCCCTGGCCGCGGGTGGCGCGCAGGCTCAGGGCGACCGAGACGGTGAGGATCGTGGCGATGACCGCCAGCGAGATTCCGGTCGGGATGTAGAACACGTCGATCTTGAGCAGCATCTTGATCCCGACCGAGACGAGCACCAGCGCCAGGCAGATATTGAGGTACACGAAGCGGTGCACGAGGTCGGCCAGCAGGAAGTACGTCGCCCGCAGGCCCAGGATCGCGAACGCGTTGGCCGTGAAGACGAGGAAGACCTCGTCGGTGACGGCGAAGATCGCGGGGATCGAGTCCACGCCTGTCGTGCCGTGGGGAGGCGGCGCCGCACCGTCGCGGCTTCGGTGGATCACGCCGTGCACGGTCGCACGGTCGCAGGGACGACCGGACCACGCGGGCGTCGTCGGCCGTTGCCCGCGTGCAGGAGTCAGCCCGGGAGCCGGACGTCCACGGGGGGCGGGACGGTGCCCGCCCGGCTCTGCTCGGCCCGTAGGTCCCGCCAGGCCAGCGGCACGATCACGGCCAGGGCGGGCGCCACCCACGCCAGGGTCCACCAGCCGAAGAGGACCAGCAGCACGTGGAAGGCGATGACGCCGACCCAGCCCACCTTGGCCGCCGTCCCTCCGGCCAGCAGGCAGATGCCGAGGGCCACCTCGCCGGCCATGAGCAGCAGGCCGTAGACGGCCGGGGCAGTCATGACGATGTCGGCCCACCCGTCGCGCACGAAGTCGAACAGGGCGCCGTCGGCGAAGGGGCCGTAGACCTGCGGGTCCGCGGCGACCAGCCCCAGGTGCACGCCGCCCATGGTCAGGAAAAGCCCGCCGACGATCGTGCGGCCCAGCCCCCCGCGGCGCCGGGCACGCGGCAACGGGTTCTGGTCGTGATACCGGTTGTCCACCGACGCGGTGATCATCGTCCTCGCCTCCAGGTCGCGGCCCTGCTGGGGCCCTCCTGCTCCGAGCGTGCTCCCGGAGCCTGGGCGCGCGGCACGGCCGGAGGGCCCGCGGCGGCCGGGACGCCGCGGCCCGGCCGGCGGGACCAAGGTCCCGCCGGGAGCGTGCCCTTGCGCCCTGCGTCACGAGCCCGTCGTGCCGGGATCGTGGGAGCAGGAGGTCGGGCGACCGCACCGACCACGACAAGGAGGTTGGCCATGAGCGCCACCGTGCACCGCACCCCGGAAGCCGCCCTACAGGCCGAGGTCGGAGGCTCCTCGCCGGTGGCCCGGTACACCTGGGCCGTCGTGCGGCTGCTGCTGGCCTTCGAGTTCCTGTGGGCGTTCGTCGACAAGACGTTCGGCTTCGGACTGGCCACACCCGCCGAGGCGGCGTGGGTCCGCGGCGGCTCGCCGACCACCGGCTACCTCAGCGGCGTCGAGGGACCCTTCGGCTCGATCTTCACCCCGCTGGCGGGCAACGTGTTCATCGACTGGTTGTTCATGCTCGGCCTGCTAGGCATCGGCCTAGCCCTGGCGCTGGGCATCGGCATGCGGATCGCCGCCGGCGCCGGCGCGGTCCTGCTGCTGATGATGTGGCTGACCGCCCTGCCCATCCCGGTCAACCCGTTCGTCGACTCCCACGTGATCGAGGCGGCCGTCCTGATCGGCCTGGCCGCCTCGCTGGCCGGCGACACCCTCGGCCTCGGCCGCCGGTGGGCGAGCACCGACCTGGTGCGCCGCTTCCCCGTCCTGCGCTGACCGCGCAGGCCACACCCGCCACCCGACACCGTGGCCGCCCCGTCAGCCGGGACGGCCACGCTGTCCGGCCTCGAGGAACCGAAGGAGCAGCCATGCTGGTCGCGGACATCATGACCACGCCGGCTCGCACCGTCACGCCGGAGATGACGGTCAAGGGGGCGCTACGACTGCTGCACGAGCTGCGGGTCACGGCGCTGCCCGTCTTGGACGAGCGCGAGCAGCTCGTCGGCATCGTCAGCGAGGCAGACCTCCTGCGTGACGGCGTGCCGCACGACTCCCGGTCGGTGCTGCGCCGCGTGCGCGCCCCAGAGCCGCAACCGCCGCGCACGGTCGGCGCGGTGATGACCCGAACCGTGCGCACGGCCGCACCCAGCGACGACGTCGCTGACGTGGCGCGGAGGATGATCACCACGGACATCAAGAGCATGCCCGTGACCTGGGGTGCTCGTGTCGTCGGCGTCGTCTCCCGCAGCGACGTCGTCGCCCGGCTCGCCCGCCCGGACGCCGAGCTGCGCAGAGACGTCGTCGCTGCGCTGCAGGCACAGGCGCTCGACACCTGGCACTTCGTGCTCGACGACGGGCGCGCCCGGGTGTGGGGTGGGCCGCACGACGAGTGCCGGCTCGTCGAGGCGACGGTCCGGGCAGTTCCGGGGGTGCGGCACGTAGAGGTCCGGCACGAGACTCGGTCGTGGGACGCAGGAGACTGGTGAGGCCGCCGGAGGCGAGGCGGATGCAGAACACGGAGGTGAGCCGCATGGCGAGCGGCATCGCAGGAAGCGGCCCGGTGCGGGTGTTCTTGGTCGACGACCACGAGGTGGTGCGCCGCGGCGTGGCCGAGCTGCTCGCGGCGCACGAGGACCTGGAGGTCGTGGGGGAGGCATCGGACGTGCGCGAGACCCTCGCGCGCGTGCCGGCGGTGGCGCCCGACGTCGTCGTGCTCGACGTGCGCCTGCCCGACGGCGACGGCGTGACCCTGTGCCGCGAGCTGCGCTCGCGCGACGACCCTCCCGCCTGCCTCATGCTCACGTCGTTCGCGGACGACGAGGCACTGTTCGACGCGATCATGGCCGGCGCGGCCGGGTTCGTGCTCAAACAGGTGCGCGGCACGGACCTCGTGGAGGCCGTGCGCACCGTCGCGGCGGGCGGGTCCACCCTCGACCCGCAGGCCGCCGCGCAGGTCATGGCGCGGATGCGCCGCCCGCAGGTGCCGGCGCAGGATCCGCGCGCGGAGGTCGCCGACCGGCTGACCGAACAGGAGCTGCGCATCTTCGACCTCGTCGGCGAGGGGCTCACCAACCGGCAGATCGCCACCCGGATGGGGCTGGCGGAGAAGACGGTGAAGAACTACGTCTCCAGCCTGCTGGCCAAGCTCGGTCTGCACGGTCGGGTCGAGGCCGCCGTGCTCGCGGTGCGCCTCGAGCGCGAGGACGAGGGCGCCGACCGCCCCGCGTACCGCACGCCCGGCTGAGCGGCGCGTCGTTCAACGGTCGGTCGGCGCCGGCGGAAGCGGTACCGCCCACTCCAGCACCGTGCCCGGGCGCGCGCCCGCCCCGGGCGCCGCCGGCCCGAGCGCGAGCGTCCCGCCGAGCTCCGCGGCGCGGTGGTCGAGGTTCGCCAGGCCGCTGCGCCGCCCGCCGGGCGGCAGGCCCACGCCGTCGTCCCGCACCCGCACCACCAGCCGGTCGTTTACGCGCACGTCGATGTCCACGGCCGTCGCCCTGGCGTGCCGCGCCACGTTCGACAGCGCCTCGCGCAGGACGGCGACGAGGTGGTCGACGAGCCCGTGCGGGACTGCGGCGTCGACCGGCCCGGAGAACCGCAGCGACGGCGCGAAGCCCAGCACCTGCCCGGCCTGGTCGACCTCGGCGATGGCACGGGCCCGCGCCCCGGTGGCCGGGGCGGAGCGGCGCGGTGCCTGCAGCCCAAGGATCTGGGTGCGGATCAGCGCGATCGTCTCGTCGATGCTCACGACGGCGGCGTCGACACGTTCGCGGCACTCCTCGTCGTCCATCCGGTGCAGCAGGCCCTGCAGCGACAGGCCGGTGGCAAACAGGCGCTGGATCGCCAGGTCGTGCAGGTCGCGGGCGATACGGTCACGGTCGCGCAGCACAGCGAGCCGCTCGGCGTCGCGGCGCCGCTCGGCCAGCTCCAGCGCCACGGCCGCCTGGTTCGCGTACGCCGCGAGGGCGTCGACCACCGTGCTCGGAATCACGGCGCGGCCGGACCGTCGTCCGACGGCCAGGACCCCGCGGGTGCGGCCAGGCTCACCCAGCGGCAGCACCGCGGCCGGACCGATCTCACCGGCGGCGTCGACGATCAGCGTCGCCCGCTCGTCGGTGCGGGCGTCGGCGGTCACGAGTGGGAACCCCGAGGCGTAGACCTCGGCGGAGAACGTCCCGGTCAGCGGCACGGTCGTGCCCACCACGTCCTGCCCGACCGCGGCCTCGACGACCAGCCGCTCGCCGTCGGGCGCGGGCAGCGCGATCGCCACGAGGTCAGCGTCGGCGACCTCGGCGACCTCCTGCACGAACAGCTCGAGCACCTTGCCCGGTTCGGTCCCGGAAAGCAGCTCGCGCGAGATCTGCGCGCTGCCGGCCAGCCACCGGGCGCTGCGCCGGGCGTCCTCGAACAGTCGGGCGTTCTCGATCGCGACGCCCACGGCCGCGGCCAGCGCCTCCAGCAGCCGCTCGTCAGCGGCGGAGAAGTCCTCCCCGCCGCGCTTGTCGGTCAGGTACAGGTTGCCGAAGACGGTGCCGCGCACCCGCACAGGGACGCCGAGGAACGTGCGCATCGGCGGGTGGTGCGCGGGGAAGCCGTAGGAGGCCGGGTGGGCGGTCAGGTCGTGCAGCCGCAGCGGGGTGGGGTGGTCGATCAGCTCCCCGAGGATGCCGCGCCCGTGCGGGAACGGGCCGATGGCGTGGATCTGCTCCTCACTGAGGCCCACGGTGATGAACTCGGCGATGTCTCCGTCCTCGCCGATCACGCCGAGCGCCGCGTAGCGAGCGTCGACGAGGTGCGCCGAAGCGGCGACGATGCGTTCGAGCACCGGGCGCAGCTCCAGACCGCGGCCGACGTCGACGATCGCCGCCAGCAGGACGTCGACGTTCCGCCGAGCCGCCCGGATGGTGCGCATGTGTGCCTCGAGGTCGTCCAGCAACCCGTCCAGCGGCAGCCGAGGGAGCAGGTGCTCCCCGCTGTCCGCGCCGTCGTGCCCGTCGTGCCCCATCGCGACCGCCTCGTCAGCCAGACCCAGCCCAGACTCCCGACGTCACCACGCTAGCCGACCGGCCGTGGCCGGTCGGGCCGGAGGTCTGCGCCGGACGTCGGCGGGCACGTCGGCATGGGTGTGGCCCTCGGCCTGACCGCCGAGGAAGCCGAGGACGTCAGCTCGCGTCGGCGCTGCACCCCCGCGTGCCCGGTGCGCGGATGGACGACCAGCCGCGCGTCCGGGAGCCCGCCGGCGGTGGCGGCGAAGACCTCCGGGCCGTGGCAGCCGTCGGCGTCGCCGACGACGAGGAGCACGGGCACGGTGACAGCCGGCGGCCGGTCGGTGAGGTCGAAGGCGCTCATCATCGCCGCGCCCGCTGTCCGGGGCCGGGTACCAGCCGGGCATCGCGGCGGCGTAGTCGGCCGCGAGGTCGGCCATCGTGACGTCCGGCGGCAGCCCGGTGCGGCGGTTGATCCACCACACCTCCCGCTCGCGGGCCAGCGCGCGCAGCGAGGCGAGCACCATGCGTCGCTCGAACCCGTTTGCGGGCTGCGGGTGGCTCGCCAGCCCCGGCATGACCAGCAGCGGCGCCCCGGTGCGGTCGTCCGGACCGGTGCGCAGGTAGGTCATGCCGGGTGCCCACATGCCCGTCTCCACGTGGACCCGGGCGTACCGGTCGGTCGTCGTCATGCCGCCGCCCCACGCTCGTCCGGCCGCGGGCCGCGCAGCCGGCCGCCCCGGTCGACCAGCACGGCCCCGCCGGCGACGAGGAGGACACCGAGGGCGGTCGTCGCGATCGCCGCGGGCACGAGCCACGGCAGCGTGGCGCCGACGTCCATCCGCGCTCGCAGCCCGGGGGCGCCGTCGGTGGGCATGACGACGGCGACCCAGTCGCCGTCCTCGACAGGCAGCCGCACCTCCTGCGAGCCCGTCCCGGCGGCCTGGGCCACCCAGATGTCCGCCGCGTCGGGAGGCGTGGCCGGGGCGGCGCCCGGCACCTGCCGGACCGGGTCCTCCGGCCCGATGGCGGTGTGCCGGACGCCGTCGAGGTAGCGTGCGGCGTCCTCCGCGCGCGCGATGCCGAGGAAGACGGCCTCGCCGTCGCGGGACTCGGCCCGGACGCGGACGTCACCGAGGAATCCCTCCAGCCGGTCGAGTGCCGGGGCCGGGGCGTCGAGCGTCACCTGCCCCGTCTGCACCGCATACCCCGGGGTGGAGATGCGATAGGCGGGGCTCGTGACGTAGGCGCCGTCGCGCGCGGCGAGCCCGACGCCGAGCGACACCCCCGCGGCCAGCGCGCCTGTGCCCAGGACCAGCAGGGCGACGCCGAAGCCGACGGCGGTGGGGGACACCATGCGGCCCCGCGGCTGCGCCGCGCCCGCCGGGCCGGGCGTGCCCGTCGGCGCGCCGGGTGCGCCCCGTGCGTCCGTCCCGCCGACCGGGTACGGGAGCCGGGCGGTTGCCCCGCCGGGGTACCCCACGGGGGCGGCGGACGTGGTGCCGGCGGGGCCTCCGCCCGTCGGTGCCGGAGCGGCGAACGCGTGGCCGGGGTCGTGGCCGCCGGTGTCGAGCCGGAACGGCGGGTACACGTCCGTCATCAGCGCCGCGTACGCGGCGACCCGCAGCACCCACCGCTGCAGCCCGAGGACCAGGTCGTACACGCCGCGCGGGTAGCTGCCGCGCACGAGCAGCACCACGCCGGCGACCAGCACGAGCAGGCCGATGAGCCCTGTCTGCGCCGGCCAGGTCTCCATGACCACGCGGTCGGACACGTAACTCGCCGTCTGCGCCCCGGTGCCGACGAACAGGGCGACGACCAGGTAGTGCGGCAGGGCCAGCAGCCACCACTTCACCAGCACGAGCCCGCGCGACAGGTGCTCCGGCCGGTCCACGTCGAGGTGGGCGGGGTAGCCGGGCACCTCGGCGAGGGTGAAGGGCGGGTACTGGTCGGTCGCCAGCACCCCGTAGGAGTAGTAGCTCACCCGCCAGGTCCACCGCAGCACGCCCACGTTGAACGCGAAGATGCCCTGCGGGTAGCGCCCGGTCACCAGGATCGCGACGAAGGCCGCGAGGCTCAGCGCCACGAAGGCGATCCACAGGAACGCCAGCACGACGACGTGGGGCACCACCAGGACCCACTTCACGAGCCACAGCCACCGGGACAGCTGCGGGGGCGGGTCGGCGTCGACGTGCAGCGGGTAGGCGGCCGAGCCGGGGACGGGCGTGCTGATGGCGGCCATCGTGATCATCTCTTCTCAGACGAGGCCCGGCGCCGCGGCCGGGTGTCAGGGCGTGCGGGCGCTGCCCGCGGTGAGGCCGGCGACCAGGCGCACGAGCGCGGCCAGGATCGCGACCACCGTGCCGACCGACCCGAGCACCAGCAGCACCCGTGCCACCAGCGCCCAGTCGAACGCCTGGCCGGCGAGGTCGAAGGGGAAGTCGCGCCACAGGTCGAAGGGGAAGACGCGCCACAGCGCGACGAGGGCGAGCAGGCCGATCACCGCGACGACGAGGTCGCCGAGGGCCCGCAGCCACGGCGGGTCAACCACCAGGTAGATCGCGTTCGTGACCAGGGAGGCGATGAGGGTCAGGTTCACGGCGTCGAGGACCGCGACGGTCTCGGACGTCAGGAACGGCACCGCCTGCCAGCCGGGCCGCACGTTGACCAGGTACAGCAGCGCGGCGTTGACCAACAGGGACACCGTGTAGCCGCTGCGGCGGTCCACCGCCGTCGGGCGGCTGCGCGGCTGCGGCCTTGCCGTGCGTGCAGCGCCGTCGCCCGTCATCGGTCCGTCCTCCCGTCGCCCGGCGCTCGGGGCGCGTGTGCCTGCTCGCGCGACGACTCCTCGACCTCGATCGTCGCGCCGCCGCGGGCGGCCGGCGCAGGGTCCCACGCCCCGTCGACCCGGGCCTTTCGGCCCGGGTCGGCTAGGTCCGGCGGTCCTGTGCCCGGCGGCCCGGAGCGGGTTGGCTGGGACCGTCGAGCACGGGCGCAGCCACCGGGCGGCGTGGCCGGCCGCGGAAGGGGTGAGGGCCGTGGACCTCATGGACTCCACGTGGACGCACGGCGTCGTGGTCGGCGTCGACGGGTCGAGCGACAGCCGCCGCGCCCTGCAGTGGGCGCTCGGCGTGGCGGCCCGGCACGACGCCGAGGTGACCGCGGTGTGCGCCTACGAGACGCCGTACGCCCCTTCCGCCCCGCCGGTCACCGGCGGGAACGACGACGCCCGCGCCGAGAGCCGCGACGCCGCCCTGCGGGTCCTGCAGCAGGTGGCCGGCGTCGAGGAGATGCGGCCCGACGTCGAGCTGCGGCTCGAGCCCGGCTCGCCGGCGCACGTGCTCGTGCAGCACTCGCGCACCGCGGACCTGGTCGTCGTCGGCCACAGTGGCGTCTCCGGCTTCGAGCGGTTCGTGCTCGGCTCCGTCTCGGCCGCCACCGGCGCGATGGCTCGCGGTCCCGTGGCCGTGGTGCCGCCCCGGGCGCGGACCGGCGCGCCTGCGCGCGTCGTCGTCGGCGTGGACCCGGACGGCGACCCCGGGGCCGTGCTCGACCTCGCGTTCTCCGAGGCGCGCGCCGCCGGCTGCATGGTGCAGCTCGTGCACGTGATCGCGGCGCGGACGCAGGACGAGGCCGTCGCAGAGACCCGGCACTACGCACGCCTGCGGCGCGAGCTGGCCTACGACCAGATGGGCGACCTGCTGGAGCGCTGGTCCGAGAAGTACACCGACGTCGACCGCGCGGTCGCCGTGCGGCGCGGCCGCCCCGCCGAGGTGCTGCTCGACGCCGTCACGCCGGCCGACGTGCTCGTCGTCGGCAGCCGGCGCCACCCGGTGCCGGCCGGGCGCGCGCTCGGGTCCGTGCCCGACGCGTTGATCCGCACGGCGCCGTGCCCGGTCGTCGTCGTCCACCCCCGGACGCCGCTGCCGCGGACGGACCGCGTGACGGAGGAGGAGCCGTGAACGATTCCTGGTCGATCGGCGTGGTCGTCGGTGTCGATGCGTCGCCCGAGAGCGCGCACGCCCTGGAGTGGGCCGTGCCCGCCGCCGCCCGGCACGACGGCCACGTGGTGGCCGTGTCCGCCTACCCGCCGTCGTGGGGGCCGCTCAGCGCCGCCACGGCAGGCGCGGTCGACCAGGCGCGGCGTGAGTGCGAGGGCTTCGTGCGCCGCGCCGTGGCACGACTGGCGCCGGACGCCGCGGCGGGCGTGGTGCGCCGCGCCGAACCCGGGAACCCGGCGGCCGTCCTCGTGGGCTGGTCCCGCAGCGCGGACCTTGTCGTCGTCGGCCGGAGCGGCGCCGCCGGGCTCGACCGCCTGGTGCTGGGGTCGGTCTCGCGGCTCACGGCGGCCATGGCGCGCGGCCCGGTCGCCGTGGTCCCGCCGACGGCCCGCGTCGGCGCGCCGGAGCGGGTCGTCGTCGGGGTCGGGGGCCTCGACGAGGATCCGACGGGGCTGCTCGACGTCGCCTTCGCCGAAGGACGGGCGGCCGGCTGCCCGGTCCGCGTCGTCCACGCCGTCGAGCCGCGATCGGCGGCAGACCTCCTGGCCTCCGAGCTGCTGCCGGCCGGTCCGTGGGACGACACCACCGAGGTCGAGACCCGTGACCTGCTCGAGCGGTGGTCCGACAAGTACACCGACGTGGACCGCACGGTCGAGCTCCGGCGCGGGGACGCGGCGACCGTCCTGCTGGACGAGGCCACCGAGCGCGACGTCGTCATCGTCGGCGGCCGCCGGCACCCCGCCACGGTCGGCCGCCTGCTGGGTTCCGTCCCCGACGCGGTGGTGCGCCGTGCGCGCGGCACCGTCGTCATCGTCCACGAGCACAAGGAGCGCTGAACACCATGGACGCACTCGTCCTCTACGAGTCGAGCTTCGGCAACACCGCCGCCATCGCCCGTGCCGTCGCCGACGGCCTCGGGGAGCTGATGGCCGTGCGGCTGGCCGAAGTCGGAGAGCCGCTGCCCGCTGGGGAGCCTCCAGGTCTCGTCGTCGTGGGTGGGCCGACGCACGCCTTCGGCATGAGCCGGCCGCAGACCCGGCGAGACGCGCTGCAGCAGGCGCACCGCGACGGCGACCCCGGGCCTGGGGTCCGCGAGTGGATCACCGCCCACCCGCCGGACGCGCGCAGCCTGTACGCCACGTTCGACACCCGGGCCACCAAGGTCCGCCACCTGCCTGGGTCTGCCGCCCGCGGTGCCGAGCGGGCGCTGCGCCGGGCCGGGGCGCGCACCGTCGCCGAGCCGGAGTCCTTCTACGTCACCGACGTGCAGGGGCCCTTGGTCGCTGGTGAGGAGCAGCGTGCCCGTGACTGGGGGCGGCAGCTGGCCAGGTCCGCGCGGCAGACGATGACGGACGTCCGGTAGGACCAGAAGCTGCAGGCGTCTACGCGGGCGGTCAGGCAGTGTGCGCTCGAACTAACAGAGTGCCGAGCGCGCACGCTCGGATACATTCGTCGGAAGTCGGAAACGGACGATGGCCTCTGATCTGCTCACGAGCAGTCAGGGCCATCTTCGTACCCGCGAGCGACCGGCGACCGAGCCCTGACAGATCGCCGTGCCGGCGGGCGACAACCTGGCTCCGCGAGTCATGCAGGTCTGGCCGGGCTTCCGGGCGTTCCTCGGCGCCCTCAGACGTCGCGCTCGGCCCGCACCCTCCCGGAGCCGATCGCGTCGACGAGCGCGGCGTGGTCGCGTTCGTTCTGGTCGGCGTACGCCTCGGCGAACTCGGTGATCGCGTTCTCGAACGTGTCGGATCCGCCCAGGTAGGCCCCGATGGCGATCCGGTCGCCGGAGCGGGCGTGGGCGCGCGCGAGGGTCCAGCCGCACAGCTCGGCGTAGATCCGCATCGAGCTCGGTCGTGCTGAGCTTGCCTCGAAGGAGAACTTCCAGTCCTTGAGCTGGCGGACGTAGAAGTCCCGTGCCTGCCCGTCGATCCCGGACTCGACGTGCTGCCAGCCGAGGAAGATGTCGCTCGAGGCCTGCATCAGCCGCTGGCCGGAGACCACCCGCTGGCCCTGGTTGCGGTAGGGGCCGGCGCCGCAGAAGCGGCTCAGTACCGACTCCTGCGCCTCCTTGACCTGCAGGAACAGCGGGTCGGACCCGCTGTGGCCCTGGAAGAGGATGATCCACGCGCGGGTGCCGACGCTGCCGACGCCGACCACCTTGCGGGCCATGTCCTGGAACTCGAACTGCTCCATCAGGAACCGGCGGTCGCTGCTCAGCGTGCGCCGGTAGCCGGCGAGGAGGCCTAGGAGCTGGGCCTTGAACGCTTCCAGGTCCTGGTCGTCGAGCAGTTCGGTGAACGGCACGATCAGCGGCGGGTCGGAGAGGATCTTCAAGCGGCCCTGCTCCATCCGGGCGAGCTTGCTCAGGGCCTTGATGCTGTCGCTGGTGCGAGCCTTGGCGACCGCCTTGTCGAAACGTCTGCGCTGCTTGCCGGTGACCTCGCCGGCGTGCTCGGCTCGGATCCGCTCGACGTCCGCGCGGGCGTACCACACGGCGAGGTTGGTCATCGTGGCGAACTCGCGCATCGAGGTGCGGTACTTCGCCGTGCCGGCGGTGACGATCGCGCGACGCTGCTTGCGCGAGTAGCCGTTCTCCCGTCCCGCGATCTCCAGGCTGGCCGCGAGCCGCTTGACGTCCCACTCCCACGGCCCGGGCAGGGTCTCGTCGAAGTCGTTGAGGTCGAAGACCAGGTTCCGCTCGGCGGACCCGAAGAGGCCGAAGTTCGACAGGTGCGCGTCACCGCACGCCTGCACCGCCAGGCCGGAGACCGGAGTGGTCGCCAGGTCGCTCGCCATCGGCAGCGCGGCGCCGCGGAAGTAGGCGAACGGCGAAGACGACATCCGGCCGTAGCGCACCGGCACCAGCTCACGCAGCCGGCTCTCCGCCTGCTCGTCGAGCAGGGTGATCGGGTCCGGCCGGTCAGGCTGCGGGTCGAACGCGGCGTGGCTCGACCGCGGGACCGCGGCCCGGGCTTCTTTTCCCCGGGCGGTCCGTTCTGCGGGCGTGAGGCGCCCGGCCGCCGAGTCGAGACGGAAGCGGCGCGGCGCCGTGCTCGCGGTCCTGGTCGTCGTGACGCTCATCGGTCCTCCTCGGCAGCGCAGGGGACGCACCCGAGCCGCCCCGTTCAACGAACACGGCGGAGACGGCCAGGTCATCCCCCCTGGCGGGTGAGGACGTCGCCACCGACCCGGCACGCACGAGCGCGCGCAGCCAGGGCGATCCGCGACGCCGCCGTGTGCACCGAGCGGACGGGTGCCGCACAGCGCGCACGATCCAGTCGTGCGCTCGACGCGGTGGTGCACTATGGGCAGGCCCGGTGCGTCGAAGGAAGGAGCCTTGTGTGGCTGACGAGACGGAGAGCCACGGGCGCCCGCGGCAGGCCGACGCAGCGCTCGTCCTCGGGATCGGCGGGATCGCCGCGTCGGTGGTCCCGATCGTCGGCGACGTGGTGGCGATCCTGCTCGGCGTGACGGCATTCGTCACCGGCTGCGTCGGCCTTCGGATCAGCGAACGGCAGGTCCGTCCCGGGATCGCGCCTGCGCTGACGGGAACGCTCCTCGGCGTGCTGGCGATCGCGGTCGTGCTGTTCGGGCTGATCGCCATGACGGTGCGGCCGACGGGCTGACACCTGCGGACGCCGCCGTTGCCTGACGGCCTCCGTTCGACGACCCTGCCGACCTCCCTGGACATCGCAGCTAGTCGTCGGCCCTGGACGCGGGGACGGTGCCCTTGATCGCCGAGATCACCGCGGTCGCGCCCAGCCCGGCGGCGAGCAGCGGGGCGCCGACCATCGTGGCGAGCGTGGCGACGAAGCTCAGCACGGTGGCGACCAGCTCCAGGCCGGGCTCGCGGCTGACCCAGACCGGGTAGTCACCGATCAGGAAGTTGGGGACGAACCATCCGACGAGCAGGCCCACCGCCAGCAGGACGGCGCCGGTCTTGACGAGCAGGGGTGCGGTCACGAGCTTCATCGCCTGACTCCCTTGTCTGCGGGTCTCGCCCGGTGCGGCGGCATCCGGCCTCGCCGGCGCCCGGGCGCTTGGCGTCGAGGCTATCGGTGCGGTCGTGCGACAGGTAGCGCCGCGAGGGGTGAGGCGTGCCAGGTGCCCGGCGGTGGTCGGGCGGATGCCGGGCGGACGCCGTCGTCACGGGGGTGCCCGTGCTCGAGGGAGGTGGCCCGGTGGTCACCCGCGCCGGAGGATGTCGGGCTCGACCGCCGTCGCGACGCTGGAGGCGGCCGCCACCGCTGGGCGGTACCGCGCACCGAGGAGCCCGCCATGCCCGTCCACCCGACCGCCACCCCGGCCACGTCGCACCACCCACCGGCGGCACCGCGGTAGGCCCGAGGGCACGTGCGACGCCCGGACGGCGACATGGCGACCCCGACTCGCGGAGACCGCGACGCGACGCCCGACGACGACGCGGCGTCGCGCGGCCGCCTGCTGCGGCTGGCCGTCCCGGCCGCGCAGCGCCGCCCGTTCGCCGAGGTCGTCGACCGCCTCGACCTCGGTGTCGGCGACGTGCGGGCGAAGCGGTCGGCCTTCTGGGCGATGCTCGTCCTCTCGGGCGTCATCGCCGTCTGCGGCGTCGTCACCGACTCCACGGCGACGGTGATCGGCGCGATGATCATCGCGCCCCTGTCGACCCCGATCCTCGGGTTCGGCCTCGGGATCGTCGCGGCCGACCGGCCGGTGCTCCTGCGGTCGCTCGCCTACGTGGCCGGTGGGACGGTGGCCGTCGTGGCGCTCGGGGCGCTCGTCACCCTCGCCCTGCCCGCGACGACGGACGTGCTGTCGAACTCCCAGGTCACGGGCCGGACCTCGCCGGGGCTCGGCGACCTGGTCGCGGCGTTCGCGACCGGTTTCGCCGGCGCGATCGCGCTGGCGCGCCGGGACGTCAGCGACGTGCTGCCCGGCATCGCCATCGCCATCTCGCTCGTGCCGCCCCTGGGCGTCGTCGGGGTGTGCCTGGGGGAGGGGCAGCCGTCGCTCGCCGCCGGCGCGCTGCTGCTGTTCGTCTCCAACGCCGTCGCGCTGGTGGTCGCCGCGACCGTGGTGTTCTCCGGGGTCGGCTACCTGCGGGACGCCCGCGCCGCCCGTCTCGGCGCTCCCGCACCGCGCCGCCGGGCCGCGGTGCTCACGGCGCTCGCGGTCGTCCTGGTGGTGGCCGTGCCCATGGTCGCGAACAGCGTCCAGGCGGCGCTCGCGCAGCTGTGGCTCAGCCAGAGCGAGGACGCCGCGCAGGCCTGGGTCGGCGCGGTCGAGGGCGCCACGGTGGACGACGTGCGGTGGCAGGGCCAGGACCTGGTCGTCGAGATCCGCAGCCCGGGCGACCTGCCGGACGTCGACCCGCTCCGGCACCAGATCGACGCGGTCGTCCCGTGGCGTCCCGAGGTCGTCGTCCTGCACACCGTGGGGGAGCGCCTGGTGCCGCCGGGGGGCTGAGCTTGCGGGCGAGCGCCGCCGGGGCGGAAGGTGTTCGCGGGCCGTCGACCCGGCCGTCACGCACGACGCACGATGCGACGCATCGGCCGGCAGGCGAGCCGTACCAGGAGCTGGGCTCCAGGGGAGGCGAAAGCATGTCGAGCGAGGACCACGGACCAGGTGCGGCCGGGGCGGGCCGTCGGGACGCCGTCGAGCAGCGCGCCGTCGCCACGTGACCAGACGCAGCGGCACGCAGGCCGAGCCCGGGGCCGGGGAGTCGGTCCCCGCCACCGAGTCCCCGCAGACCACGGCCGTCACCATGCTCGCGCCCGGCCGGCTCGCGTACCTGTCCAGCTGCCGGTGCCTGCACCGCTCGAGCCTGACGCCGAGGGTGCTGCGCGGGGACCGGGCGGCGTGGTGCGCCGCCGCCGCGCTCGTCCTGCTGCAGGCCGCCTTCGTCGACGTGCCCTTCCTGCACGGGTGGTTCGGCTCGGCGCCCATCGGGCCGCGCGAGGGGCTGGTCTCCGCGGGGCTCGCGGTCGTCGTGCTCCTCCTCACCGAGCCGGTCAAGGCGCTCGGCCGCGCACGCGAGCGCTACGCCAGCGGCCCGACCGCTCAGGACGGGACGAGAGCATGACGCACGACGGCACGACCACCACGCGAACCAGCGCGACGAAGGTCTCGGGCCTCACGCTCACGTCGATGGTCGTGGGCTCGATGGTCGGGGCCGGGGTGTTCTCCCTGCCGCGACGCTTCGCGCAGGAGACCGGTGTCGTCGGCGCGCTGATCGCCTGGGCCGTCGCCGGGGCCGGCATGCTGACCCTGGCGCTGGTGTTCCAGCGGCTCGCGGTCCGCAAGCCGGAGCTGGACGCCGGCGTCTACGCGTACGCCAAGGCAGGGTTCGGCAACTTCACCGGGTTCTTCTCCGCCGCCGGCTACTGGGCCAGCGCGTGCGTCGGCAACGTCACCTACTGGGTGCTGATCATGTCCACGCTCGGCGCCTGGATACCGGCGCTGGGGGAGGGTGGCACCGTGCTCGCCGTCGGGGTCTCCTCGGTCGGCCTGTGGCTGTTCTTCCTGGTGATCCGGCGCGGCATCAAGGAAGCCACCACGGTCAACCGGGTCGTCACCGTCGCCAAGCTCGTCCCGATCCTCGTCTTCGTCCTGCTGGCGCTGTTCGTCTTCGACCCCGGCGTGTTCGCCGAGAACCTCCGGGGCGCCGACTACGCGGGCTCCTTGTTCGACCAGGTGCGCGGCACCATGCTGGTCACGGTGTTCGTGTTCCTCGGCGTCGAGGGCGCCAGCGTCTACTCGCGGTACGCCCGCCGCCGCGAGGACGTGGGCCGGGCCACCGTCCTCGGCTTCCTGTGCGTGCTGGCGGTCTTCGCGTCCGTGACGATCGTGTCCTACGGAGTCATGCCGATGAGCCGGATCGCCGAGCTGCGCCAGCCGTCGATGGCCGGGGTGCTCGGCACGGCCGTCGGGGAGTGGGGCAGCACGTTCGTCGCGGCCGGACTGATCGTCTCCGTGCTCGGCGCCTACCTGGCGTGGAGCCTCATGGCGGCCGAGGTGCTGTTCGTCGCGGCCAAGGACCGCGACATGCCCCGCTTCCTGGGCCGGCAGTCCGACCGCGACGTGCCGGTCAACGCCCTGCTGCTCAGCACGGCGCTGTCCCAGGCGGTCCTGGTGCTCACCTACTTCTCCGGCGACGCCTTCGACTTCGCTCTCGACCTGACCGCCGTCACCAGCCTGGTCCCGTACCTGCTCGCGGCGGCGTACGCGATCAAGCTGCGGCTGTCACGCGAGACCTACGCCGGCGCGCCCGCCTCGACCCTGCGCGGGGACCTGGTGATCGCGGCGCTGGCCACCGTCTACACCGTGTTCATGCTCGTGGCGGCAGGTCTCGACCTGCTGCTCGTCTCGTTCATCGTCTACGCCCCGGCGCCGGCCCTGTTCGTCATGACGCGCCGCGAGCAGGGCCGCCGGGTCTTCACGCCGACCGAGCTCGCCCTGTTCGTGGCGGTGGTCGGCGCCGCCGTGGCCGGCGTCGTCGGGCTCGCAGCCGGCTGGATCTCGCTGTAGCCCGCACCGCACGCCACCTGCCCGCCGTCGACGACAGGTCCTCGCCATGACCGCTCCTGCCGCCTCGTCCGTCGTTGCTCACGGCGTCCACTCCGAGGCGGGCCGGCTCCGCAAGGTCCTGGTCTGCCGGCCGGGCCTGGCGCACGAGCGCCTCACCCCGACCACCTCCGACGACCTGCTCTTCGACGACGTGATGTGGGTCGAGGCCGCGCAGCGCGACCACCGCGACCTCGTCGACAAGCTCGAGAACCGCGGCGTGGAGGTCGTCGAGCTGCACGACCTGCCGGCCGAGACCATGGCGATCCCCGCCGCCCGCTCCTGGCTGCTGGACCGCCCGATCGTGCCCGACCCGGTGGGCCTCGGCCCGGTGGAGGGGACACGAGCCTTCCTCGACTCGCTGCCCGACGGGACCTGGCGCGGTTCCTCGTCGGCGGGCTGGCCATCGGCGACCTGCCCGCGGACTACCGCACCGGCTACGGCGCCCTGGCCCGCGAGACGCCGGACGCACGGGAGTACCTGTTGCCACCACTGCCCAAGCCCCGCTACACCCGGGACACGACCTGCTGGGTCTACGGCGGGGTCACGCTCGACCCGCTGTACTGGCCGGCGCGCAAGGACGAGTCGCTCCTGATGATGGCCGTGTACACCTTCCACCCCGGGGACGAGGGCTCGACCGTGTGGTGGGGCGACCCCGAGCAGGACTGGGCCCGGCGACCGTCGAGGGCGGCGACGCCGTGCCCGTCGGCAACCGCACGCTCCTGGTCGGGATGAGCGAGCGCACCTCCCGGACACGGTCGGGACACGGTCGGGGTGCTTGTGCCCTCCGGGCAACCGCTCCAGGCTGGACGTGACGGCGACTGTCGTCCACGACGTCGTGGACGCAGCACGCCGGCCTCCTCGACGCCGCCGGCGCCGCGCGCGCCGGGGCCGCGAACGCCCTGCAGAAGGAGCCAGGATGGGCACCTCCGGAGTGGTGGACGACCGTCAGGCGCGGCAGATCGCCCTCGAGGCGTACCTGTACCTGTACCCGTTGGTCACCATGGAGACGACGCGGCGCCAGGCGACCAACGCGGAGCCGGGCACGGCCGTCGGCCGCGGTCCGATGATGACGTTCACCCATGTCCGGGCGTTCCCGACGGCCGACTTCCGGGACGTGGTCCGTCCCAACTTCGACACGCTGTACTCGGCCGCCTGGCTCGATCTGACCGCCGAGCCGGCCGTGGTGTCGGTGCCGGACGCCGGGGACCGCTACTACCTGCTGCCGATGCTGGACATGTGGACCGACGTGTTCGCCTGCCCCGGCACCCGCACGACCGGCAACCGGCCCGGACGGTTCGTCGTCGTGCCGCCCGGCTGGACCGGGACGCTCCCGCACGACCTCGTGCGCATCGACGCCCCGACGCCGTACGTCTGGGTCGTCGGGCGCACGCAGACGAACGGTCCGGCCGACTACGCGGGCGTGCACGCGTTCCAGGACGGCCTGCGGGTGGCCCCGCTGTCCCGGTCGGGCTCGCCGGTCGAGCCCCCTCCCGTCGCGGTCGACCCCGCCGTGGACATGGAGACGCCGCCGCTGCGGCAGGTCGAGCAGATGACCGGTACCGAGTTCTTCGCCCGTGCGGCCGAGGTGCTCAGGAGGCAGCCGCCCCACGTCACCGACCATGCCGTGCTGGCCCGGATGCGGCGGATCGGTCTCGACGTCGGCGGTGAGCCCGCGCCGGCCGTCGTGGAGCGTGCCGCCGACGGCCTGCTCGACGACGTGCCCGCGGCCGCGCTGGCGGCGATGAGCGCTGCGCTCCCGCGCATGGCCAGGGTGGTCAACGGCTGGCAGCTGAACACCGACACGATGGGGGTGTACGGCAACGACTACCTGAAGCGGGCGATCGTCACGATGATCGGTCTGGGTGCCAACCCGGTCGAGGACGCGATCTACCCGCTGGTCTCCACCGACGACCGGGGCGAGCCGCTGGACGGGACCGGCGACTACGTGCTGCACTTCGAGCCCGCCGAGCTCCCGCCGGCCCACGCCTTCTGGTCCGTGACGCTCTACGACACCGAGGGCTTCCAGGTCGCCAACCCCCTCGGCCGTTTCGCCCTCGGCGACCGGGACCCCCTGGCCTACGGCGAGGACGGGTCGCTCGACCTGTACGTCCAGCACGCCGACCCCGGGGAGGGGCGGCGGTCGAACTGGTTGCCGGCGCCCGCCGGGCCGTTCAACCTCACGGCGCGGCTGTACTGGCCCGAGCCCCAGGCGCTCGACGGCCGGTGGGTCCCCCCGGGAGTGCGGCGGACCGCGTAGCCCGCCGGCGTCACGTCGTCGGCGAGGCAGCCGCGGCCGGCGTCGGCTCGGGCGTCACGGCGGCGTCCGGCGTCGGCTCGGCGGTGCTGGCCGACGGCGCCGGGGTCGACGGGGCCGCGGTCGCCGGCGCCAGGGGCCGCGACGTCGGCGTCGGGACCTGCGCGCTCCGGCTGGGGGAGGCGGTCGGCGTCGGGGTGCCGGAGGACGGCGCCACGCCCGTCGGTGATGGCGCGGCCGCGCCGGGGGAGGGTGGCGAGCCGTCGGGCGACGGGCCGGCCGACGGCTCCTGCGCCGGTGCCACCGGCGGCGCGGCCCCGAGGATCCCGGTGATCTCGGCCTTGACGGCCTCGAGCCGTTCGTCGATCTCGGTGATCGAGTACGACCCGATGTCCTGGGCGAACAGCGTGAGCTCGTCCCAGACCGCGCCCAGGGCGCGGAGCTGTTCCTCGCCCGGCTCGCCGGGGACCGACAGCACGAGCTGGTTCGCGACGGCGGCGGTGATGCACTCGTAGCAGTCGTAGTTCGCCGCGACGGCGAGGTTCTGCGGGACCACCACCTGGGCGTCGTCCATGATCAGCACGACCTGGAACGCGACGGCGACCGCCACGCAGCCGGAGCACGACGCGTAGGCGTGCGCCTCGTTGACGTTGCGGACCTCGTCGCCGTCGGCCCAGACGAGGGCGAAGGCGACGTCGTAGCGGACGGCGCCGTCCTCCGTCACGACGGCGAGGGCCTGGTTGTCGCCCTCGGCGGGCGGCAGCGGCGCGTCGAAGGGGAAGACCCAGGCGTCCTCGGGTGCACCGCCCTGGGCGTCGCCGTCCGCCCCGCCGTCCGCCGGCACGAGCACCATGGCGAGCGCGGGGTCGTCCTGGGTGGGCAGGGTGCCGTCCTCGGGGAACGCCGCGACGAGCGGCTGCCCGGCGGAGAGCACGCCGTCCGCCGCGGCACCGACCTGCGGCGCGGTGCCCGGGCCCTGCGTGCCACCCCGCGCGCCGCCGTCCGCCCCGACGGCCGGCACCGGGTGCTGGGTCAGGAGCGTGGTGATGGTGCCGCGCTCGTCGGGCTGGATCGGGCGGTAGGTGCCCCCGCCCGGCCACCACGCCCAGGCGAGGCCGCCGATCAGCGCGGCGCCCAGGGCCGCGGCCGCGACCCGCCTGCGGGCCGAGCCGCGGCCCCACCGGGCCAGGCCGCGGGCGAGGCGGAAGGCGAGCCGGCCGAGCACGAGGACGCAGGCCACGACGGGCAGGGCCACCCCCAGCGCCTCGAGCCCGTGGCCGGCGACGCCGACGACGTCGCCGCGGCCCGTGGCCTCGGCCAGCGCGGACGCGTCCTCCCGCAGGGCGGCACCGGCGCTGCCCAGCAGGCGGGGCACGGCCCGCACCATGGCGAACAGCATGAGCGCCGTCAGCGGCACGGCGACCAGCACCCACGCCGTGATCAGCGTGCGCGCCCGAGGGGTGAGCACCCGCTGCTCCGGGTCGTTCCAGCGGTGCGGCAGCAGCCCCAGCAGGGTGGGCCTGATGCGGTGGTACAGGTCGGGCACGCCCGCCAGGTCGGCGAGGACGTGGTACCCGTCGTACCGCAGCAGGGGCAGCAGCTGCGTCACCATCTGCAGGATCTGCGTCGCGACCAGCAGGAGCAGGGCCTCCCAGCCGGTGGCCCACCACGCGACGAAGGTGAGCACCACGACCACGGCGTTGAAGTACAGGCCGCCGAGGTCGGTGCGGATCCGGCCCGCCCGGTCCAGCCGGTAGCTGTCGGTGACGTCGGTGTAGAACGCGGGCCAGACCAGGTAGAGGCCGGCGCCCATGGACCCGGGCACGGCGCCGCCGTAGCGGCTCGCGGCGGCGTGCCCGAACTCGTGCAGCCCGCCGGAGATCACCGTGACCACGAAGACCAGCACCAGCAGGTGGGGGCGCTCGAAGGCCTCGTACGCCGAGGCGCCGAGGCCCCGCTCGAAGAAGACCCAGAGCACCACGGCGAGAAACCCGAGAGCGATGGGCACGACCACCACGGGCCGGAAGAGGAACCGGAAGGGGTCGGTCAGTCGGCGGGTGGTGGCCGGGTCGGTGACGGCGACCCGGGGCTTGAGCCCCAGCAGCGGGTCGGAGCGCTGCAGCTCGGGTGCGGAGCCGTCGGCGCGCAGGACGAGGCCGAGCGGCCGCAGGTGGCGGTCCAGCAGCGTGCGCACGTCCGCCTCGGTGACGCTGCGGCCGGACGTCGCACCCACCGCCGCCGCGATCTCGGCACAGCTCCGCCGGCCGTCGACGGCGCTCAGCACGAGGTAGAGCAGGGGAGTGAGCTGGAGGACCTGGCCGTCCCCCCGCCGCACCAGGGCTGGTGGGGTCCGGTAGCCGGACCCCACCGTCTCCCCGAGGAGCTGGACGCCGTCGACGCGCGCGGGGGCGTCGATCAGCGTCGTCATGACGTGGAGTCGTCAGCCGGGCTGGTCGTCCCGGCGGCGGGGGCCGGCTCCGTGGCGGCGGGCTCCTGCGCGGTCTCGTCGGCCGAGGCGGTGTCGGTGTCGACCGGCTCCACCGACGCCTGGTCGATGTCCGAGACCTGGTCGGAGGTCGCCTCGGCGCTGCCGGTGACCGACTGGTCGATGATGGCGTCCTGCTGCGCGATCGCGACGGCCTCGGAGTTCTCCGACAGGACGTTCGCCGCCACCGAGGCGTCGATCGGGGCCGCGACGTTGGCGTTCGCCGCGACGGCGCCGTTGATCGGCGCGGCGAGGTCGGCGTCGAGGTCGACGTTGACGTCGACGTTGAGCAGGTCGCCCTGGAGCAGGTCGCCGGTGTCGAGCCCCGCCGCCGTGTCGGTGACGTCGTCGAGCACCTGGCCGACCGTCCCGAGGACGTTGCCGGCGGCGTCGAGCACCTGGCCCGTGAGCGGGTTCACCGCGCCCACCACGGCCCCGGCCTCGTCGACGACGTTGCCGGTCATGGCGTCGAGGACGCCGAGGACCTCGCCGTCCGCGCCCAGCACGGTGGCACCGTCGACGAGCTCGGTCACGGTCCCCACCAGGTTCCCGGCCGCGTCGACGACCACGCCGGTGGTCTCGTTGAGGGTGCCAAGGACCGAGCCGTCGGGGGCGACGACGTTCCCGGTCGCCGCGTCCAGCGTGCCGACGATGGCGCCGGACGGGTCGACCACGACGCTGCCGTCGACGGGCGCGCTCGCCGCGGCCTCGGCGGCGTCGGCCGCCCCGGCGTCGGTGGTCGCCGTGAGCGCGGACACTTCGCCGGCGTCCTCCGCCGGGACCGCGGCGTCCTCGACGGTGTCGCTCTGGTCGATGGTGCTGTCCTGCAGGGCCGTGGCCTGGGCGTCGGCCTCGATGGTCTGGTCGACCTGCACGCCCTGGTCGGACATCGCCTGCGCGGTCGAGCCGTCGGAGAGCAGGTTCGTGCTCACCGCGGCGTCGATGGGGGCCACGACGTTGGCGTTGAGCGCCACCGACAGGTCGACGGGCGCCGCGCCGTCGATGGCCAGGTCGACGTCGGCCGCGAGGTCGAGGATCGAGACGACCTCCTTGTCGGGCAGGGCGACGACGCCCTCCCCGGCCAGGTCCTCAGGGGTGAGGGGCTCACGCTGGTTCGCGTCCATGACGATCTCTCCTCCCGCTCCGCCCGGTCCGGCTGGGCCTCGCTGGTTCCCGTTCGAGTGACGATCGGAAGGTACCCGGCAGCCGGGCACGTCGCCCTGCGAGAGCCTGACGGGGCCCGGGACGCCACGAGGGGCGCGCCCGGACGGACGTGCCCCTCGTGCGTGCCCTCGTGCGTCGCAGCGGTGCGACGGCGTCCTGCTCAGGCGGCGTCGCGCAGGACCTCGCGCAGCGCCTCGTACTGCGGCTTCGGGTTGTCGTGCGTGTCGTACAGCAGGCCCGCACCCTGGCCGGTGAACCAGCCGGGGATCCACGAGCCGGCGTCCGAGACGCCCCACACCGTGTAGGAGTTGCACGCCTCGACGGTGAGGCAGTCCTCGAGCGTCTGCGCCCACCACTCGACCTGCTGGGCGGCCTCGGCCGGGTCGGCCGGGGTGTTGGTGTAGGTGCCGTTCGGCTTCTGGGTGACGAACGTGCGGATGTCCACCTCGGTCAGCGCGACCTCGAGGCCCAGGTCGGCGAACCGCTGCAGGTTGTTCCGCAGGTCCGGGTAGCCGTACTGGGTGTCCAGGTGGCCCTGGAAGCCCACGCCGTCGATCGGGACGCCGTCGGCCACCAGCTCCTGGACGAACGCGTAGGCGGCGTTGCTCTTGGGGCCCGTGAACTCGAGGTTGTAGTCGTTGTAGAAGAGCAGGGCCTCGGGGTCGGCCTCGTGCGCCCAGCGGAAGACGTCGGCGACGTACTGCTCGCCCGGCAGGCCGAGCTCCTCGTAGGCCTGGTACCAGATGGTCTCGCGGAACGTGCCGTCGTCGTTGAAGATCTCGTTGACGACGTCCCACTGCTGGATGTCGCCGGCGAAGTGGCCCGCGACCGTCCGGACGTGCTCCTCGAGGATCGCGCGCAGCTCCTCGGCGGTGAGGTCGCCGTCCGTGAGCCAGGCCGGGTTCTGGTTGTGCCACACGAGCGTGTGCCCGCGCACGACCTGGCCGTTGGCCTCGGCGTTGGCGATCAGCGCCTCCGCCGCGGCCCAGTCGTAGACGCCGCGCTCCGGCTCCAGCGACTCCCACTTCATGACGTTCTCCGCCGTCACGCTGGAGTACTGGGTGTTGACGATGTTGCGGTACTTGCCCTTGCCGGCGAGCAGGTCGGCGTTGACGGCGACGCCGATCTCGATCCCGGCCTCCTCGGCCAGGCTGCGCAGCGTGTCCTTGCCGATGGTGGCCGAGTGCTGCGAGGCGTCGGGGTCGGCCGGCGGGGCGGGGGAGGCCATCACGGCGGTCGGGGCGACGACCAGGGAGCCGAGCGTCAGGGCGCCGGCGAGCAGATGACGAGACGTACGCACAAGCATGCTCCTTTGCATGGTGGGACGGCGACGGAACGTCGATAACGTTTTCCGCCACCGGGTGAGCAGGACACTAAGGGTGTCCGTTTCGTCCGTCAACAGGTGCGCCCGGCGGGTCGAGCGGCGCCGGCTCCGTCAGCCGCGGCGGGCCGCGCCGACGGCGGTGCGGTAGGCCGCGACGCAGCAGCGGCCCGCGCCCGGCTCCAGCCGGGCGTCGACCGCCGTGCACCCCAGCCCCTCGGCGACCCCGGCGACGTACGCGTGGTTGAGCCCGCACACGAGCGGGGTGTGCCGGCGCGCGAGCGCGTCGAAGGGGCAATTGCCGAGCAGCAGCCGCTCGCCGCCGGCGTCCAGGTGGGGCTCGTAGTCGCGGGCCGCGAGGGCCCGGCCCAGGCGGGCGAGGTCGTCGTCGGGCGGCGCCGCCTCCGCGTCGGGCGCCCGCGCCGCTGCGGCGCCCGCGTCGCGGCCGGCCTGGGCGGCGGCCGCGTGCGTCGCCTCGGCGAGCGGCACGCCGTCCTGCGCCCGCTCGACGGCCACGGCGAGGATGTGCCCCACGAGGTCGTACCGGCGCGGCGGCAGGGAGACCGCCACCTCCCGGTCGGCCCGGCGGTAGAGCTTCGCCGGGCGCCCGGCGCCGGGCCCGGACCGGCCGCCGAGCCGGCGGAACTCCACGTCGAGGAGCCCGTCGGCGGCGAGCCGGTCGAGGTGGAACTTCGCGGTGTGCGCGGGCACGCCGACCGCGGCCGCGGCCTCCTCGCGCCCGACGGCGTGGGGCTGCGCCGCGACGTACCGGTAGACGGCGGCGCGCGTGGGCTCCGCCAGCGCGCCGATGGCGCGGGTCGCGTCGGTCTGCTCGTCCATGGCCGGCCTTCTATCGGAGAACAGTATTGACGTTAGTCCTCGCCGCTCCTACCGTCGAGGGAGGGGGACGAGCGGGCCGCGGCGACGGGCCCGCCCGGGTCCGGAACAGCCACGGGAGAAGGGTCTCGCGATGGATGTCAGGCCGCACCACCTCGGAAGCCCCGGGGGCCACCATGACTGACGTGGCCACCGCGCCGGCGCCGGCGGGCCCGCTCGAGGACGGGTACGAGAGCGAGATGGCCGCCCTGCTCGACGGCCCGTCGGACAGCCCGCCGGACAGCCCGCCGGACAGCCCGCCGGTGGGCCCGCTCGACGGCTCCGTCGACGGCTCCGTCGACGTCGCGGTGTGGCGGCCGCGGATCGTCCACGACCGCCGGCCCGTCGACACCGCGCGCGCCCAGCGGGCGGCGGCCGACCTGCTCGGCGCCCTCGGCCTGTCGCTCGACGACGCCGGGCTGCGCGACACCCCGCGCCGCATGGCGCAGGCGTGGGCGGAGCTGCTCGCCGCGCCGGAGCTCGAGCTCACGACGTTCCCGAACGACGACGGCTACGACGAGCTCGTCGTCGTCGAGGACATCCCGGTCCGCTCCGTCTGCGAGCACCACATGCTGCCGTTCGTCGGCGTCGCCCACGTCGGCTACCTCCCGGGCAGCCGCATCGCGGGCCTGTCGAAGCTCACCCGCGTCGTCGACCACTTCGCCCGCCGCGCCCAGACGCAGGAGCGCCTCACCACGCAGGTCGCCGCGGAGCTCGAGCGGCGCCTCGACGCGCGCGGCGTGGGCGTCGTCGTCGAGGCGGAGCACACGTGCATGAGCCTGCGGGGCGCCCGCGCCGCCGGGACGCGGACGGTGACCTCGACGCTCACGGGCGCGCTGCACGACGACCCGGCCCAGCGGGCCGAGTTCCTCGCGCTCGTGCGCGGGCGGGGGGTGCGGCCATGAGCGTCGTCGTCGTGGGCGGCGGGCTCGCCGCCGGCACCGCGGTCACCTCGCTGCGCGACAGCGGTTACGACGGGCGCGTCGTCGTGGTCGCGGCCGAGGAGCACCCGCCGTACGAGCGCCCGCCGCTGTCGAAGGGCTACCTCCTGGGCGACGACCCGATCGAGGTCGTCTACCTCCACGAACCGGAGTGGTACGCCGAGAACGAGGTCGAGCTGCGGCTGGGAGAGCCGGTCGTGGCGATCGACCGCGCGGCTCGCAGCGTCCGCACCGCGACCGAGGAGCTGCCCTACGACCATCTCGTGCTGGCGACGGGGGCCGTGCCCCGGCGCCTGCGCCTCGCGGACGAGTCCGGACGGCCCGTGTCCTACCTGCGGACCATCGAGGACGCGCAGCGCCTGCGCGCCTCCCTCGGCGCGGCGTCGCGCGTCGCGATCGTGGGCGGCGGGTGGATCGGCCTCGAGGTGGCCGCCGCCGCCCGCGCCGCCGGCGCCGACGTCACCGTCCACGAGACCGCGCCGCTCCCGCTGCTCGCGGTCCTCGGCCCGGAGGTCGCACAGGTCTTCGCCGACGTCCACCGCGCCCACGGCGTCGACCTGCGCCTCGGCGCCGCGGTGACCGCCGCGGACCTGCAGGACGCCGACCACGTCGTGGTCGGCATCGGCGCGGTGCCGCAGACGACGCTCGCCGAGGCGGCCGGCCTGGCCGTCGACGACGGCGTCCTCGTCGACGCTCGCCTGCGCACCTCCGACCCGGCCGTCTTCGCGATCGGCGACGTCGCGAAGGTCGACCACCCGGTGCTCGGCCGCCGCGTCCGCGTCGAGCACTGGCAGACGGCCATCGACCACGGCGCGGCCGTCGGGCGCACCCTCGCCGGCGACGAGACCGAGGTGACCGCCCAGCCGTACTTCTACACCGACCAGTACGACCTCGGGATGGAGTACGTCGGCTCGCTCGGGCCCGCCGGGTACGACCGCGTGGTGCTGCGCGGCGACACCCGCGCGCCGCGGTTCACCGCCTTCTGGCTGCGCGAGGGCACCGTCGTGGCCGGGATGCACGTCAACGACTGGGACGCGATCGAGCCGGTCCGCGCCCTGGTCGGGCACCGGGCGGACCCGGACCGGCTGGCCGACGCCGGCGTCGGGCTCGAGACGCTGGTGGGCGAGGCGGCACGCGGCTGACGCGGCGCACGGTCGCCGCCCGCCGGTGCCGGTGCGCGTCACGCCGGGGCCATAATAGTGTGCCAAGCGCGGGAACCGGCCGCTCCGACGGCGGAGCGACCGGGTGAGGGGGCCGCGACCGGCACCGGGGACGAGGACTACCGTGGTGCCGAGGGCGGGCCCTCCGCCGCCACGCCGGCACCGACGCCCGGCACGGGGCGGCGGCCGTGCCCGCCGCTGCGAGGTGCACCATGCCGTCGCGTCCGTCCGCCGCCGACGCCGAGCGGTACGCCGCCGACCCGGCGCTCGTCGCGTCGCTGCAGCGGCGCACCCTGGCGGTCGTCGTGGTCAGCCAGGTGCTGGGCGGGGCGGGGTTCGCGGCGGGGGTCACCGTGGCCGCCCTGCTCACCGCGCAGCTGAGCGGCAGCGACGGGCTGTCCGGGCTCGCGGCGGCGTCGTTCACGCTGGGGTCGGCGCTCGCGGCGTTCCTCGTCGGGCGCTCGACGCAGCGGTGGGGGCGCCGGACGGGGCTCGGGCTGGGCTTCGCCGCCGGCGGCGTCGGCGCGATGGTCGCCGTCGCGGCGGCGGTGGCCGGCAGCGTCCCGCTGCTGATGGTGGCGCTCTTCGTGTACGGCTCGGGGATCGCCACGAGCCTGCAGGCGCGCTACGCGGGCACCGACCTCGCGACGCCGGACCGGCGCGGCGCCGCGGTGAGCGTCGCGCTCGTCACGACGGCGCTCGGCGCGGTCGCCGGCCCCAACCTCGTGGAGCCGATGGGCGCGGTGGCCGCCGGCCTGGGGCTGCCGCCGCTGGCCGGGCCGTTCCTGCTCACGGCGGGCGCCTACCTCGCCGCGGCGGCGGTGCTGCTGACGCTGCTGCGCCCGGACCCGTACCTCGTCGCCGCGGCGCTCGACGCGCAGGGCCCCGCGCCGGCGGCGCCGGCCCTCGCCGGCACCCGGCTCGCGCCGGGCGCGGCGGTCGGTGCCGTGGTCATGGTGCTGACCCAGGTGACGATGGTGGGGATCATGACGATGACCCCGGTGCACATGCACACCCTCGGTCACGGGCTCGCGGCGGTCGGGCTGGTGATCAGCGTGCACATCGGGTGCATGTACCTGCCGTCGCTGGTCACGGGCCCGCTCGTCGACCGGGTGGGCCGGGTCCCGATGGCGGCGGCCGCCGGGGTCACGCTCCTGGCGGCCGGCGCGGTCGCCGCGGTCGCCCCCGGCGGGTCGCTGGGGCTGCTGGCCGTCGCGCTGGCGCTGCTCGGCGTCGGGTGGAACTTCGGCCTGATCGCCGGCACCGCGATGGTCGTGGACGCCACCCCGGCCCCCGAGCGGCCTCGTGCCCAGGGCACGATCGACGTGCTCGTCGCGCTGGGCGGCGCCGGCGGCGGCGCCGCGTCCGGCCTGGTGATGGCCGGCCTCGGCTACGGCGGCCTCGCCCTGGCGGGCGGTGCGGTCGCGGTGCTGCTGGTGCCGGTCGTGGTCAGGTACCGCGCCCGGGCGGCGGCCCCGGCCTGACCCGGCTGCCGACCGCGGGCGCGAGCACCACCAGGGCACCGGCCGCGAGCACGTGCCAGACGGCGTGGCCGGACAGCACGGCCCAGCCGCCCGGCTCGCACAGCGGCCAGCCCGGGCGCGACAGCCGGCCGACCGCCGCGCCCGCGCCCAGCACCGCCGCGGCGGTCAGCAGCCGGCGTCGCAGGGCGGGGCGGGCGCAGGCCCGCAGCAGGGTCGCGGCGACGGCGACGGCGGCCGCCGCCACCTGGGCCACCACCGACGCGGCGGGCGAGACCGCCGCCAGGACGACGTCGGCGAGCGTCGGCCCCAGCCACCACCACGCGCTCACCGGCCGGCCCCGCAGGTCCGCGACGGCGTCGGCCGCCACGAGCGCGAGCGCGCCGAGGAGGGGCGGGTCGTGCAGGACGGGGTTCCACGCCGGCGCCGGGCCGTGCTGCACCACCGACCCGACGCCGATCAGCACCGTGAGCGCACCCAGCGCGGCGCGCGCGGGGACGCGGCCGTCGTCGCGCCCGGCGGCGACGAGGATCCAGGCGCCGGCGGCGACGAACGCGAGGCTGGAGACCGTGCTCGCCGGCTCGGTCCACGGCCACGCGCCGGGTGGCTCGCACGCCGGCGCGGCGACGGGGCGCGGGACGGACAGCACGCTCCATCCTGCGCGGGCGCGCCGCGTCCCGCGCGGTCAGGCGGCGGCCGAGACCGGGTGGAAGGTGCCGACCTCCGCGCGGCCGGGGCCGACCATGCCCCAGGAGGACTCCGGCACCCCGTTCCAGGCGCCCTCGAGGTCCCGCAGCGGCTCGGACACCACGAACCGGGTCTCGGCGCCGAGCTCGCGCAGGACCTCCACCTCCGGGTGCAGCTCGAGCAGCTTGTCCACCCGCGTGGAGTAGAACAGCGAGCGCGACCGGCCCTCGGTCGAGTAGCGGAAGGCCCACATCGACACGCCGTCGGTCGTCGCGACCGTCATCTGGACGGGGTTCACCACGTCGTGCCGGGCGGCGGTGTCCTCGACGAAGCCGACCGCGCGCTGGACCGCGGGGACCGGGTCGTCCTGGAGGCCGAAGGTCATCGCCAGGAAGAACAGCATCTCCGAGTCGGTCGACCCCTCGATGTCCGCGAACAGCTCCGGGTCGACGGCCATCGCGAGGTCCCGCTTGAGCTGGTGGAAGCCGGCGATCATGCCGTTGTGCATCCAGAGCCACCGTCCGTGGCGGAACGGGTGGCAGTTGGTCTGCTGCACCGCCGTCCCGGTCGAGGCCCGGATGTGCGCGAAGAACATCCGTGCCTTGATCTCGCGCGACACCTCGCGGAGGTTCCGGTTGTTCCAGGCCGGGTCCACCTCCTTGAAGACGAGCGGCTCGTCGCTCCCGGAGGAGTACCAGCCGATCCCGAACCCGTCGCCGTTCGTGGTGGTCGCCCCGAGCTCGGAGTGCAGGCTCTGGTCGATCAGGGAGTGCTTGGGCCGGAACAGCAGCGCGTCCGCGGGGACGGGGTCGCCCGAGTACGCCATCCATCTGCACATGCTGCGACCCAAGCACCCTCCCGGGGACCCGGGCATCGCCCGCCGCGGGTGAGGGCGTCGTCGGCAGGCGACCCCACGTGACGACACCGGGCGGATGTGGGCGGCAGGGCCGGCTCCCTAGCGTCGTCGGCATGACGAACCACGACACCACCCACCACGACACCACCCACCACGACCCCACGACCGCCCGCACCCCTCGCCGCGGCACCCGCGGCCAGCACCGGCTCGGGCTGCCCGTGCCCCTGATCGTCGCCCTCGCGGCCGTGGCGGCGGTCCGCGTGCCGCTGCACGACCTCGGCGTCGTCGACGAGGGCAGCCCGCTCGCCGCGCCCCTGGTCCTCGTCCCGCTCGTCCTGCGGGTCGCGACCGTGCTGTGGTGGCGGTCACCGCGGCCCTTCCTCGCGCTCACCACGGTCGGGCTCGCCTACGGCGTGCTGCTGACGATCACCCACCAGGTCCTCTGGACGTCCGTGTTCCGGCAGGACGCGCCGAGGCTCGGCGGCAACCTCGAGGGCGTCCTGCCCTCGACAGTGGAGGCGCTGCTCCTGCGCGCCGCCGCGGTCCCCAGCGGCCTGCTGACCGGCATGCTGCTCGGGGTGCTGACCGGCGCGGTCGCTTGGGCGATCGACCGGGCGATCGACCGGGCGATCGACCGGGCGGCCCGCCGGGCCCCGCGCCGGTGAGGCGCCGGGTCCGTGGGCGCCGTCGGCCGTCGACCGGACGCGACACGACCGGTCGAGGCGGCGTCGCCGCCCACGAGCCGACCGGGGGCCTACGGTCGGCGCAGGACGGTCCCCGCGCCGCGGGGACCAGGAGCTCAGGAGGCACGGTGCACGGATCGGCACTCGTCGTGGGCGGCGGGATCGCCGGGCTGGCTGTCGCCCGCGGGCTGCTCGCGGCCGGCTGGGCGGTCGAGGTCCGCGAGCGTGAGGCAGGGCCGCCGGACAGCGGGACCGCCCTGGGCATGTGGCCGCAGGCGATGGCGGCGCTGGCGCGGGTCGGCGTGGCCGACGCGGTGCGCGCGCGGTCGGTGCACGAGCCGGGCGGCGCCCTCCTGCGCCCCGACGGGAGGCCGCTGGCACGCGTCGGCGCCGGCGCCCGCCTGATCTCCCGGCCCGCGCTGCACGAGGTGCTCCTCGACGGCATGCCGAGCGGCACGGTGGTGTGGGGCGCGGGGGTGACCGCGCCGGCGGACCTGCGGGACCCCGACGTCGACGTCGTCGTCGGCGCCGACGGCATCCGCAGCGCCGTGCGTGGGCACGCGTTCCCCGGGGCGCCCGCGCCCCGCCCGCTCGGCACGGTGGCGTTCCGGGGCACCCTGCCCGGCCTCTCGCCGGGCGCGCTGCCCGGCACCGCGGACGCGGTGACCGAGACCTGGGGCCGCGGCCGGCTGTTCGGCATCACGCCGCAGCACCCCGACGCCGTCAACTGGTTCGCCTGCGTGCGGCGCGAGCTGCTGGCCGGCGCCCCGCCGGACGAGGGCCCCGCCGCGCTGCTCGGGCGCCTCTACCGGGGTTGGCACCCGGCGGTCGCTGCCGTCGTCGGCCGGCTCGACGACCGCCGGGTCGACCGGCGGGAGCTGCTGGAGGTGCCCCGCCTGCCGTCCTACGTCGCGGGGCGGAACGTGCTGGTCGGCGACGCGGCCCACGCCATGGCCCCCAACCTCGGGCGCGGCGCCTGCGAGGCGCTCCTGGACGCCGCCGCGCTCGTCGAGGCGCTGGTCGCGGGCGGCACGGTGGCGGACGGGCTGCGCCGCTACGACCGGGCCCGCCGCGGCCCCTCCCGGCGGGTCGCCCACGGCTCGCGGCTGATGAACCGGGTCAGCACCGCCACGACCGCCGCCCCGGCCCGCGACCGGCTGCTGTCCCTGGTGTCCCGCGTCGCCGCGCCGGCGGTCGCGGCCGGCGGCCGGGGCGAGCGCGGCCGGGGGGAGCGCAGCCCGGCGGGGCGCGACGCGGCATGACCACCGCCGGCGTCCGGGAGCTGCTCGCCCGGCACGGGTACGCGGCGCGGGAGCTGCGCGTCCTCGGCGCGGGCCTGGACCACGTCGCCTACGAGGCCGTCGTCCCCGGGGCCGCCGGGCGGGCAGGCCCCGGGGACGACGTCGCGCGGCTCGTCGTCAGGGTGGCGCGCGACGGCGGCGCCACCGCGCGCATGCGCCGGGAGGTCCGGCTCCTGCGCCGGCTCGCCACGGTGAGCCCGCTGCCCGTGCCGGCGCCCGAGCTGCTCGACGACGACGGCGGGGCCTGCCTGGTCTACCCGCGGCTGCCGGGCGTTCCGCTGCTCCACGCTCCCGGGGGCTCCCGCCGGGCCGGTGCCGTGGGGCGGGCGCTGGGCGGCATGCTCCGGGTGCTGCACGCCGAGCCCGTCGAGCGGTGGGCCGACGTGGTGGACGCGGACGACGCGGCGCCGGAGGTGTGGCGGCAGGACGCGGAGGCGGCCTACGCCCTCGCCGCCCGGCGGGTGCCGCGGGAGCACCGGGGGCCGGTCGAGGCGTTCCTCGCCACCGCGGCGCCCGCGCCCGCGACCCGCCGGGTGCTGTGCCACCACGACCTGGGCAGCGAGCACGTGCTGGTCGACGACGCGGGGGAGGTCACCGGCGTCCTCGACTGGTCCGACGCCGCGCTCGCCGACCCGGCCCGCGACCTCGGGCTGGTCCTTCGCGACCTCGGCCGCGCCGGGCTGCGCGCGGCGCTGGACGCCTACGGCCCGGTGGACCACGGCGCCCGCGACCCGGGCCTGGCGGCACGGATCGGGTTCTACGCCCGGTGCGGCGCCCTGGAGGACCTGGCCTACGGCCTGACGACGGGCCGGCAGGCCTACGCCGCCAAGAGCCTGGCGAGCCTCGGGCACCTGTTCGGGCCCGAGCCTGCGGCCTGAGCGGCACCGGCCTGGGCGGCGCCGGCGAGGTCCGGGCGCGTCGAGGGGACGCCCGGACCCGCTGGTGGGCGGCCGTCCCGCGGCACCGCTGCCGCGGGACGGGCCGCGCGGCGACCGGCCGCGGCCGATCACAGGTCGGTGTCGAAGATGCCGGACCTGGCGATGGCCCAGATCACGAACACGGCCAGCGCGACGACCAGCATCGACCACAGCGGGTAGACGGGGATGAACAGGAAGTTCGTCACCGCGCTGACCGCAGCGAGCCCGATCGCGACGCCGCCGGCGACCGCGCTGCGCGACAGCAGGAAGACGCCGGTCAGGGCGACCAGGATGCCGACGACCAGGTGGACCCAGCCCCAGGTGGTCAGGTCGAAGGCGAACGTGTACTCGGGCAGCACCAGGAACAGCGTGTCGTCGAGGAGGGCGATCAGGCCCTGGAGGGCCTGGAAGACGCCCATGACGATCATGAGGCTGCCGGCCAGGACGACACCGGTCCGCGCGGCGACGCTGGGCGTCCGGCCCTCACGCATGACATCGGTCATGGTCAGCTCCGATGGACGGGGTCGCGGGCTCGGACGAGCGCCGCACGTCCCACGCTCGCGCCCCGCCGTGGCCCGGCCGTCACCCGGAGCGGGTGATTGGGCCGGGGTACTGTGACGAAGGGGGGAGCACGCCGGGCGACGGCGCGCTGTCAGGTCTCGGAGTGTCGTCCGGTGGAGCCGGCGGCACCCGGGACGCTGTGCGATCGCGAGGTCGGGGAGCCGCCGATGGACGCTGCACATCCGCCCCAGGAGCGGCTCCGGACGGCTGCGCGCGTGCGGGACGCGGGGCCGCCCCCGCTGCCGCGGCTCTTCGTCCCCCGCGGCAGGCTGGAGCGGCGGCTCGAGGACGCCGTGGCCGAGAGCGCCGTCACGCTGCTGGTGGCCCCCACGGGGGCGGGCAAGACCGTCGGGGTGGCGGGCTGGCTGCGGCGGAGCGGCCGTGCCGCCGCGCGCGAGCGGTGGCTCTCCGGCGTGGGCCTGGACCCCGAGCGCCTGCTCGCCGCGCTCGCCGGTGCCGAGGGGCCCGCGCGCGCCGGCGGCGACCCGCCGCTCGTCGTCGTCGACGACGCCCACGAGCTGCCCCCGGCCACGCTCCGCGCGGTCGACGAGCGCCTCAACGTCGCCCCCGAGTCCCTGCGCCTGCTGCTGCTCAGCCGCTGGGACCTGCCGCTCACGCGCCTCGTGCCCGAGCTGCTCGGCCAGTTCACCCTGCTGCGGGGAGACCTGCTGCGGCTCGACGAGCGGGAGGCCGCGGCGCTCATCGCGCCCCTGGCCCGCACCGACGACGCCGTCGGCGTCCGCCGGCTGGCGGAGCAGGCGGACGGCTGGTGCGCGGCGGCGGTGCTCGCGGCGCGCACCGTCGGTGCGACGCCGGACCCGGGCGCGGCGGCGCGGGAGGCGGGCGGCGCACCGCAGGAGCTGGCGCGGCGCGTGGCGGGCCAGGTCTTCGCCGACCTCACCCCGCGCCAGCGGCACCTGCTCATGTGCGTCGCGGGCGAGCGGGCCTTCACCCAGGCGACCGCCGAGCACCTCGCGCGCGACCGTGCGGCCGGGGACGTGCTGGCCGAGCTCGCCAGCACCGGCCTGCTCGTCTCGCGCGCGGGGACCGCGGACGGCCGCGCCGCGCCGCGCACCGACGCGGCGCCGGGCCGGGCGCCGGGGACTGACGCGGGCGGCGACGAGCCGCGGTACCGGGTCCACCGGCTCCTGGAGGAGGTGGCCCGGCGGGAGCTCGCCGCCGGCGGCCCCGACGGCCGGCGGGCCCGTGCCACCGTGATCCGCGCCGTGCGGCTCGACGTGGCACGCGGGCTGATCGACGAGGCCTTCGCCCGGCTCGTGCGGGTGGGCGCGCCGTCCGAGGCGGCCGACGTCGTGGCCCGCCACGGCGTGCGCGCCGTGCTGCGGGACGGCGACGGCACGCTGGCGGCGTTCGTGCGGGCCGAGCCGGAGGTGGTGGCCCGGCGCCCGGACGCCTGGTTCGCCATCGCGCTCGAACGGTGGATCGCCGACGACGTCGACGGGGCGCGCCACTGGGTCGACCGGCTGCTGGAGCACGCGGAGCGCGCCGGCCATGCGACGGGCGCGGACCAGGCGGCCGACCCCACGTCCGAGGACGCCCGGGTCGCCTGCGTCCGGCTGTGGCGCGCCTTCCTCGGCCTCGAGCCGCTTCACGCGGCCGTCGGCCACGCCGAGCGCGTGGCGGCCGAGGCCCGTGTCGCACCGCCGGCGGACGCCGACGCGGACGCCGTCGTCGTCCTGGTCCACGAGCTGGGCGTGGCCCAGAACTGGGTCGGGGAGCTCACCGACGCCGAGAGCACCCTCAGCCTGGCCGCGGCCCTCGCGCGCAGCCGCGGCCTGCCCGTGCTGGCGATCAGCGCGCTCAGCCACCTGGCGCTCACCGAGTACATGCGGGGCCGCGAGAGCGCCTGCACGGAGCTGGCCGCCGAGACGCTCCGGCTCACCGCGCGGCACGACCCGCGCGGGCGCGGGATCGTCGAGACCCGTGCCGAGCTGGCGCTGGTCCTGGCGCGGATGCTCGACCTGCCGTCGCGGTCGGCGTCGCCGGTCTGGGAGCGCCGGGTCGAGGACCGGGTGCACAGCGCCGACCTGTGCGTGCGGTTCTGGGTGCGCGTCCGCGACGCCCGGCTGGCGCTCGCGCGCGGGTCGGTGGCGGAGGCGCAACGCCTGCTGACGCACCCCGGCGACGGGTGGACCGGCGTCGTGCCCCGCCTGCCGGACTTCCTGCGGGTCGCGCTGGCGGTGGAGCGCGCGACGGTGGCCGTGCTGGCCGCCGACCGCGAGGCGCTCGACGGGCTGCACGCGGAGCTGCTGGGCGTGCGGGCGATCGGGGAGGCGGCGCTGGTGCAGGGGCTGCGCGCGGACCGCGACGGCGACCTGCGCGGCGCGGCGGAGGCGTTCGAGGCGGCGGCCGGCGACGCGACCTACGCCCAGCCGGCGACCCGGGCCCTCGCCCTCGTCTGCCAGGCGCAGCTGCTCGACGCGCTGGGCGAGACCGGCCGGGCGGCGGAGCTGCTCGCGCAGGCGGTCGCCGAGACCGCCGCCCGGCGCAACGCCGCGCCGTTCCTCGGCTGGACGCGGCACGGCACGCCGATCGGCCCGCTGCTGCGGGTGGTGCGTCCCGCGCACAGCGAGGGCTGGGCGGCCGAGCTGGCGCGGGCCGCCGACGGCCGCGCCGAGGTGCGCACCCAGTTCGCCGCGACCACGGCGAGCCCGCGCGAGCTGGACGGGACGCTGCCCCCCGCGATGACGCCGGTGCTCAGCCCTCGCGAGCGGGAGGTGCTGACGGAGCTCGCCCGCGGGGCCACCTACGCCGACATCGCCACGGCGCTGTACGTCTCGGAGAACACGGTCAAGACGCACGTGTCGAGCCTGTACGCGAAGCTCGGCGTCTCCCGGCGCAGCGAGGCGCTGGCGATGGGCCGGGCCCTGCACCTGCTGTGACGCGCGGTGGCGGGCGCCGTCCCGGGCGTCACGCCGTCGCCGGCGCCCGCTCCGCGGCGGCGTTCGCCGGGCTGGTCGCCAGCACGACGCACGCGGCGACGGCGACCGCGACGGCCACGAGGGCCGGCGCCTCCCAGCCCGCTCGCACGGTGTCGCCCAGCAGGGCGACGCCGACCGTCCCGGGCACGACGACCTCCACCACGGCCTCCACCGCCGCGACCGGCCCGGCGGTGCCGCGCTCGAGCGCGCGCAGGTAGGCGACGGTGCCCACCGCGCCGCAGACGACGACCGCCGCCGCCGACGGCTGCAGCACGGTCGCCAGCAGGTCGCCCGCCGCGTGGCTGCCGCGCGCCGCGACCGCCGCGCCGGAGTAGCCCAGCCCGCCGAGGACGGCGAGCAGGGCCGGCGGCCCCGACCGGTAGGCCGCGCCGACCGCGACCGCGAGCACGCCGCCGGCGACCAGCACGGCCGGCGCGAACCCGGCCGGCGGCGCGACGGCCGGCTGGTCGCCCGCCCCGGCGGCGAGGACCACCAGCGCGGCGACGACGGCCACCACCGCCGCCGCGTCGGCCGGGCGCAGCGGCGCGGCGAGCACGCGCGCGGCGAGCAGCACGACGACGACGAGCGACCCGGCGAGCGCGGTCTGCACCACGAACAGCGGCAGCCGGTCGAGCGCGGCCAGCGACAGGAGCCAGGCGGCCCCGTCGACCCCGAGCGCCGCGAGCAGCAGCGGCTGGCGCACCACCGACAGGCCGCGGGCCCGCCGCGTGGCGACCGCCTGCATCACCGTCGCGACCCCCGACGCGACGGCCGACGCCACGGCGGCGGCGAGCGCCAGGATCACCGCGGCGCCCCGGCGCGCAGGAACCTGCCGACGACCGGCAGCTCGGTGACGCCCTCGGCGCCGGCGACCACCACGGCCTGGGCGGCGACGAACTCCGCGGAGTCGACCACCACGTAGCGCGGCAGCCACTCGGGGTCGAACCGGTCGTTGAAGGACGCGAGCGTGGTGAGCTGGGTGCCCTGCGCCAGCCGCAGCAGCACGGGCCGCACCAGCGCGTCGAGCCGGGAGTCCCGCCGGCCCTCGACGACCTCGCGCAGCACCGCGAAGTTCAGCCCCAGGCCGCGCTCGCCGCGCCGGTCCAGCTCCTGGATCGTGGCGACGACGGTGGCCTCCACGAGACCGTTGGGCACGTCGTCGACGTCGGTGCGCCGGCGCATCACGTCGAGCGACCAGCCGCCCACGTCGCGTGCGGGCACCCACTGGCAGAAGGCGTCCACCCGCCCGTCCGCCGTGCGGGTGACCGACAGCAGCAGGCCCGTGTCCGCCGGGTCGGCGAGCCGGGACAGCGTCATGGAGAAGCCGCGCTCCGCCTCGCCCTGGCGCGACTCGCCGCTCATCGCGAGCAGCGCCTCGCGCAGCGGCGGGTCCAGGCGGGCCGGGTCGTGGAACGTGGTCGTGTAGCCGGCCCGGGCCACGCGGTTGACCGCCTGGCGCAGCGACTTGCGCGCCGACCCGGCCAGGCCGAACCCGCGGCAGTCCACGACCGCCTCGTCGCCGAGGTAGACGGCGCGCAGCCCCGAGGCCTCGTAGACCGGCACCCACGCCGGGCCGGCGCCGACCACCGCGACCGACCAGCCGTAGCCGGCGGCGAGGTCGAGGAAGTCCGCCCAGGCCAGCTCGCGCTCGCCCGGCGGGCCGATCGGGTCGGGGGAGACCAGCGCCACGCCGCCGCGCGCGGAGTAGGCGACGACGGTGTCGCCCGCGACGAACCAGTCCTTGTCGTCCCGCAGCGCGAAGTAGTCGAGCGTGCCGCCGCCGTACCGCTGCACGATCCGGCGGGCCCGCTCGCGCTCCGCGCGGTGCTCGCCGTCCGTGAGGGTGGGCGGCCGGCGCGGCGAGAGCAGGGTCCACAGCAGCACGACGAGGAACGCGGCGCTGCCGACGTAGTCGAGCGGCGTCAGCCAGCGCTCCACCCGGGCCACCTGCCCCACGCTCGGGTCGCGGATCATGACGTAGAGGCGCACGGCCAGCGCCGCGGCGACGAGCAGGGCGAGCACGCCGGCGCCGACGAGCGCCGCGACCAGCACCGACCGGCGGGTGGGGCGGACCGGGAAGGCGCGGCGCTGGGTGAGCAGCCACGCGGCGCAGCCGAGCACCAGCACCGCCTCGAGCACGTCGAGCCCCTTGAGCAGGTGCAGCACGCCGGCCAGCACGAGCATCCCGACGGTCCCACCCCACGCGAGCGCGCTGCCGCGCCGCAGCCCGCGCGCGGCGAGCAGCAGCAGGACCGACACCGCCACCAGCGTGCGGGCGGCGGTGCCGGGCAGCAGCCCGGGCAGCACGTCGCGGTACACGCCGAGCACCCGCCACAGGCCGCGCAGGAGGGACGACAGCAGACCCAGCAGCGCCAGCACGAGGACCACGCGGGAAGCGACCACGCGGACGCGGACCCGGCGGCGGTGCTCGGCGAGCGGGCCGAGCACGTCGCGGTCCGCGGCCGGCGGCGGCACGTCGGAGGGCGGCACGTCGGGCGGCCGGCCGCCCTCCGGCCCGGGGGCGCGCACGTCGGTGGTCTCGGGCATCACGGCCTCCGTCGTCCCGGCGGCGCACCCCTCGCCCGCCGGGCCCGACGAGGCCCCCTCGCCGGTGCGCCGGCGCACCGCAGGTCTCCAGCATGACCCGAGCACGGGCACCTGCGGGAGGGGTGCGACCCGAACGGCCTCGTCCGCCGGGCCGGGGTGCGCGGGCCGGAAAAGGCCTTCGGCGAGGTCAGCCGCCGGGCCTAGGGTTCGACCATCATGATCGACGCCCCGGCCCGTCCCGCCCCGTCCCGTCTCGCGCCCGCTCCCGACGACCCGTCCCGCACCCTCGGCTGGCGCCGGCTGCGCAGCCCCGTGGCGCTGGCGGCGCTGGTCGCGCTGACCGTCGGGGCCGTCGGGGCGGCCCTCGGCACCGTCGTGGCGGGCCGGCTCGCCGAGGGTGCGACGCTCGCCGGCGTCGCGCTCCTGGCCCTGTGCGTGGTGGGCGCGGCCGCGATCGACACCGTCGGTCAGGTCGCCTGGGCCGGCGTCGTCGACCGCGCGGAGGGCCGCCTGCGCGGCGACCTGCTCAGCGCCGCCCTGCACCAGCCGCTCGGCACGCTCTCGGAGCAGGCGGTCGGCGAGGTGCTCGACCGCGTCGACGACGACACGCACGCCGTCGGCACGCTCGTGCGCCGCCAGCTGTGGGGCATGGGCCGCACCGTGGTGGGCTGCGTGCCGATGTGGGTGGTGGCCGGCGTCACCTGGTGGCCCGCCTGGCTGCTGTTCCCGCTGCTGGCCGGCGTGACCGTGCTCGTGGTCCGGCCGTCGCTGGGCGAGATCGCCCGCCGCAAGGTCGTCGAGGAGCGCGCCTGGACCGACAACGCCGCCGCCTTCGAGGAGGCCGTGGCCGCGCGCGACGACCTGCGCACGAGCCTGGGCCAGGCGTTCGCGGTGCGGCGTCTCGCGGAGCTGTCCGCGGCCGTGCACCGCACGCTGGACCACGTGCTCGTCGTCGAGACGCGCATGACCCGGCGCGCCGGCACCCTGCTGCACGCGCTGCTCGCCGCGGTCGCGGTGGCCGGCGTGGCGCTCGCGGCCGCGGGCGACCTGCCGGTGGCCCGCCTGGTGACCCTCTTCCTCGTCACCGCCGCGTTCGTCGGGCAGTTCGACCAGCTCGCGCGGAACCTGCCCGACCTGCAGGAGGGCCTCGGCGCCACCCTGCGCATCCGCGAGATGCTCGAGACCGAGCCGGAGCCCGTCGGCGGCGCGCCCGTGCCCGGCGGCCCGCTCGCGCTGGAGGTGCGCGACCTGCGCTTCGCCTACGCCGAGGGCACGTTCGCCCTGCAGGGGGTGCACCTGCACGTGCCCGCCGGGCAGACCGTCGCGCTCGTCGGGCGCACCGGCTCCGGCAAGTCCACGCTGGCGTCGCTGCTGTCGCGCGCCGTCGAGCCGCCGCCCGGCGCCGTCTTCCTGGGCGGGGTCGACGTGCGGGACATGGACCTGCAGGCGCTGCGCGCCGCCGTCGGCGTCGTCACCCAGCGCACCGAGATCCTCGCCGGGACGCTGGCCGAGAACATCGCCCTGTTCGCCGACGTGCCGCGCTCCGACGTCGAGGACGCCGTGCGCGAGCTGCGCCTCGAGGGCTGGGTGGCCGGCCTGCCCGACGGCCTCGACACGCTGCTGGGGCCGGGTGGCACGTCCCTGTCGGCGGGGGAGGAGCAGCTCGTCGCCTTCGCGCGGCTGCTCGTGCGGGACGTGCAGGTGGTGGTCCTGGACGAGGCGACCGCGCGGATGGACCCGCTCACCGAGGCGCGCGTGGTCGCCGCGTCCGAGCGCCTGCTCGGCGGCCGCACCGGCGTGCTCGTGGCCCACCGGCTCGGCACGGTCGAGCGCGCCGACCAGGTCGTCGTGCTCGACCACGGGCGCGTGGCGCAGCAGGGGCCGCGCGCGCAGCTCGCCCGCGCCGAGGGCCCGTTCCGGGCGCTGGTGGAGGCCAGCCGCGTCGCCGAGCAGCGCGACGTCGCCGCCGGGCCGCCCGACGCGGGCGCACCCGAGGGTGCACCCGAGCGCGCGGCGGACCCCGCCGCCCCCGCCGCCGGCGAGGCCGACGCCGACGCGCCCGCGGTCGGTGCCCGCCGCCGCACCGGCACCCCGCCGCGGCTGGCCGACCCCGGCACCGGCCCGAGCCTGGCGCGCGGCATCGCGCACGCCCTCGTGGTGCGCCCGCGCTGGGGCCTGCTGGGCGGCGCGCTGTTCCTCGCCTCCAGCCTCTTCGCCGCCCAGGGCGCCCTCACCGGGTTCCTCTGGGGCCGCACGGTCGAGGGGCTGCAGGCGGGCGGCACGCCCGTGGTCCCCGTGGCCGTCATGGTGGCGCTGCTGCTGTGCGTGTCGCTGTGCAACTCGCTCGCCTTCCGGGTCTACCCGCGGTGGTGGATCGAGCTGCTGCTGCGGGTGCGGATGGCCGTGCTCGTCGGGCAGACCCGGCAGCACCGGCTGCGGCGCACCCCGCCGGGCGAGGTCGTCGCCCGCGCCCTGGACGCCGACCGGTTCGCCCGGTACGCCGACCGCTGGGTCGACCTCGTCAACGGCCTCGTGCTCGTCGCGGTCACCGCGCTGCTGAGCTGGTCGCTGCTGGCCGGCGCCGTGCTGCTCGCCGTGCTGGTCGTCTCCGCCGCGTGCTCGCTGCTGGGCCGGCCGGTGGCCGGCCGCTCGGCGTCGCGGTCCTCGGCGGCGCGCGCGGGCTTCGGTCGGGCGCTGGTCTCGGCGCTCGACGCCGCCCGCACCGTCAAGCTCGCCGCCCGCACCCCCGACGTGCACGCCCACCTGCGGCGGGTCGACTCCGGCCGGGTCGAGGCGGCGGTGTCCGAGCACCGGGTGCAGGCCGTGCTCGACGGCGTGCCGCTCGTCATGGTGCAGGTCGGCGTCGTGGCGGCCTGGGCCGGCCTGCTCACCGGCATGTGGGACCTGGCCAGCACGCTGCTGGTGGCCGGCGCGGTCAGCGGCTTCAGCTGGTTCGGCACGGTGGCGGGCGCCGTCGTCACCGAGGCGCCCGGCACCCGCGCGTGGCAGCAGGCCACGAGCGGGTTCGCCGCGGGGGCCGACCTCGCGTCGCTGCCCGCGGGCGTCGACCTCGCGACCGGAGCCGCCCCGGCCCCGACGCCGGAGCACCGCGACCGGCTCGAGCGGCTGGAGCTGCGCGGGATGTCGGCCGTGCACGACGACGGCACCGTCGGCGTGCAGGGCGTGGACCTCACGCTCGCCCGCGGCGAGCTGGTGCTGCTGCTCGGGCGGGTCGGGGCCGGCAAGTCGAGCCTGCTGTCCGCGCTCGCGGGGCTGATGGAGCACACCGGCGCCGTCCGCTGGAACGGCACGGACGTCGCCGACGCGCAGACCTTCCTGCGCCCGGGCCGGGTCGCGCACGTCGCGCAGGTGCCCCGCGTGCTGTCGGGCACGTTCGCCGACAACATCCGGCTCGACCACCCCCGCGAGGTGGCCGGCCCCGTCGAGGCCGCGCGCCTGACGGCGGACGTCGCCGACGCCGGCGGCCCCGACGCGATGGTGGGCCACCGCGGGGTGCGGCTGTCCGGCGGGCAGGTGCAGCGCCTGGCGCTGGCCCGCGCGCTGGCCACCGACGCCGAGCTGCTGCTGGCCGACGACGTCTCCAGCGCGCTGGACGCGGCCACGGAGCTGGAGCTGTGGGAGTCGCTGCGCGCCCGGGGCACCACCGTCGTCGGCGCGACGTCCAAGCGGGCGGCGCTCGCCCGGGCCGACCGCGTGGTCGTGCTCGAGGACGGCGCGGTGGCCGACGTCGGGCCGTGGCGCGAGCTCGCGGCCCGCTGGGGGCACCTGGCGGGCTGAGGCGGCGCGGGCTGAGGCGGCGCGGGCTGAGGCGGCGCGGGCTGAGTCCTAGCGGGCGGCGCCCGGTTCGCCGGCGCCCGCGGCCAGCCGCTCCACCGCGCGCACCACGTGCTCGACGAGCACCGGGTGGCCCAGCGGGCGGAAGTGGCCCGAGAGCGGGAGCTCGACGTTGGTGGCGCCCGTCAGGTGCCCCGTCTCGGGGATGTGCGGGTCGAAGCGGGGGTAGATCGCGGTGATGCGCTGGTTGACGGCGAGCTCGTCGGCCAACGCCCGCAGCACGGGGTCGCGCGGGTCGAACGCCCGCAGCGCCCGCCCGAGCATGAAGCGGGCGTACCGCGAGCCGGAGAACGGCGTCGCCACGGCCACCATCCCGGCCACCCGGGAGCCGGCCGCCGAGAGCATGGCGCGCTTGCCGATCAGCCCGCCCTTGCTGTGCGCCACGAGCACCGCGCCCCGGACGTCGGCCCGCTCGAGCGCGGCCACGACGACGTCGGCGGCCTCGGGCACCGGCCGGCCGTTGAACCGCAGCTCCGGCACGGTGACCAGCGGGTGGCCGGCCGCGGCGAGCGGCCGGGCCACCGGCAGCAGGAACTCCCAGGTCTCGTAGATCCCGGGCAGCAGCACCACGGGGGCCCGGCCGCCCGGTCCCGCGGGGAGGCCCGGCGGGGCGACGAGGTGGCGCGCCTGCTGCCACCCGGCGTAGGCGTAGTCCGCCGCCCACGCCCCCAGCCGGGACGCGACGCCGCCGGCCGTGCGGCGGCGCTCCGGGCTCATCGCGCGCCCCGCCGCGCCGTCTCCCACGTCGCGCGCACGACGTCGGCCAGGCCCTGCGGGTCGGCGTCCATGGCGTGGTGGCCGCCGCGGACCGTGCGCAGCGTGCCGTGCGGGGCCAGCGCGGCCAGCCGGGCGGCCCACGCCTCCGGGGCGACGGTGTCGTGCCGGCCCCGGACCACGACGACCGGGGCGTCGGCCCGCGGCAGCACGTCCTCGAGCCGGTGGCTGACGACGTGCCGCAGCTGGCCGAGGTAGTACGGCAGGCCGCAGCGCACGAGCACGTCGTACAGCAGGACCCCCATGGCGCGCGGGCGCTCGCCGAGGGCGTCCAGCGCCAGGCGGGCGGCCTGCCGGGGGATCGACCGGGCGCGCGGGTCGGCCGTCGGCCCGAGCAGCACGGCCCCGGCCGCGACACCGGGATGGTCGGCGAGCAGCCCGCCCGCCACCTGGGTGCCCATCGAGTGGCCGACCACCACGGGCGGCTGCAGCCCCGCCCCGGTCACGTGCTCGGCGACGTACCGCGCCACCAGGTCGGAGTGCTCGGCGATCGTCACGTCGTGGCCCGGGTGGGGCGCGTCGCCGAAGCCCGGCAGGTCGAGGGCGTGCACGGCCGCGTGCGGGGCGAGCTGCTCGGCGAGCCGCCGGAACGCCCGGGAGGAGGACCCGACGCCGTGCACGAGCACCACCGCCCGTCCCGTGTCGTCGGGTGGCGGCGTCGCGTGCCCGACGACGGTGAGGTCGCCGGCGCGGGTGCGGAGCGTCTGCGTGGGGCGAGGCATGCGCCACAGCATGCGCGATGCCCGGCGGCCACGCCGGGTGCGCGGCGGGCGCCGGGCCGGCGGCGGCCGGTCGGCTAGGGTCCGGCCGTGCCGTCGAACCCGTCCGCCGAGCCGCCCGCCGCCCCGCCGGTCGACCCCGGTCCCACGCGCGTCGAGCCGCCCCTGCGCGCCGACGAGGCCGCGACCCTGCGCGCCTTCCTCGACCACCACCGCGACACCCTGCGCTGGAAGACGGCGGGCCTCACCGCCGCGCAGCTGCGCACGCCGCTGCCGCCCAGCACCATGACGCTCGCCGGGCTGCTCAAGCACCTGGCCTACGTGGAGGACCACTGGACCGGCGTCGTGCTGCGCGGCGCCGCCCGCCGGCCGCCGTTCGACACCGCTCCGTGGGACGACGACCCCGACTGGGAGTGGCACAGCGCCGCCCACGACGAGCCCGCCGCCCTGCGCACCCTGTTCGACGACGCCGTCGCGGCGTCGGACCGGGTCCTCGACGCGACGCTCGCCGGGCCCGACGGCCTGGAGACCCTCTCCGTGGGCGAGGCCCACCGCGGCCACGACGGCCAGGGCGGCCGGTTCAGCCTGCGGTGGATCCTCGTGCACCTCGTCGAGGAGTACGCGCGGCACAACGGGCACGCCGACCTGCTGCGCGAGGCGCTCGACGGGCTCGTGGGCGAGTGACGGTCGCCGGCCGGGGCAGGATGGGCGGGTGACCGACGCCCTGCCCGACGCCCTGCCCGCCGACCCGACCGCCGAGGTCCCCGCCGCCGCGGACCTGCGCCTCGCCGTCGTCGACATGGACGGCACGCTGCTCGACCCCGACGGCGAGGTGCCGGCCACGCTCTGGCCGCTCCTGCGCGAGCTGCGCGAGCGCGGCGTGCTGCTCGCGCCCGCCAGCGGCCGCCAGTACGCCACGCTCGCCCGCACGTTCGCCGACGCGCTCGACGGCATGCCCGTGGTCGCCGAGAACGGCACGTACGTGGTGCGCGACGGGGTCGAGCTGGCCTCCGTCACGCTGGACCGTGCCACCGTGGTGGAGGCCGTCGACGCGCTGCGGGCGCTCGCGGGCACCCGCGACGTCGGCGTGGTGCTGTGCGGCAAGCGCTCGGCGTACGTGGAGCGCACCGACGCGGCGTTCCTGGCCGAGGCCCGCCGGTACTACGCCGAGCTCGCGGAGGTCGACGACCTGCTGGCCGCGCAGGACGACGTGCTGAAGATCGCCGTCCACGACTTCGGCGACGCCGAGACGGGCACGGCGCCGGCCCTGGAGCGCTTCCGCGCCACCCACCAGGTGGTGGTCTCGGGCCCGCACTGGGTCGACGTCATGGCCGCCGCCGCGAACAAGGGCGCCGCGGTGCGGGGCCTGCAGGCCGCGCTCGGCATCACGTCGGCGCAGACCGCCGCGTTCGGCGACTACCTCAACGACCTCGAGATGCTCGACGCCGCCGAGCTGTCCTTCGCGATGGCGGACGCGCACCCGCGGGTGCTCGAGCGGGCGCGGTTCACCGCGCCGTCCAACGCCGAGCACGGGGTGGTGACGACGCTGGCGCGGCTCGTGGGCGTCGACGTCGCCGCGCTGCGGGCCGCCGCGCGCTGAGCGTGCACCGGGCCGCCGCGCGCTGAGCGTGCACCGGGCCGCGGCGCGCTGAGCGCGCACCGACCCCGGCGCAGGGTCATTCGAACATGTCCCCGATGCCGTCGAGCATGCCGCCGAGGACCAGGCCGCCGAGGATGCCGCCGAGCATGTCGCCCGACCCCGACCGGCCGCGCGGTGCGCCCTGCCAGCCGCCGTAGCCACCTCCGTAGCCACCTCCGTAGCCACCTCCGTAGCCATAGCCCTGCTGGCGCGCCAGGTCGCGGTGCGCGAGCGCGCGCGCCTCGGCGGCCAGCGCCGCGGCCCGGCGGGCGCGGCCGAGCGCCCGCTCGGGGTCGCGCTCGCCGGACGCCTCGGCCAGCTCGCGCTCGGCCTCGGCGAGGCGCGTGCGGGCGTCGGGCCCCACGGGGGCGCGGTAGTCGTCGATCACCTGCCGGGCGGCGCCGATCTGCTGGTAGGCGTCGTCCAGCGCCGTCGTGAGCTGGGCCCGGACCTGCTCGGCGCGGCGGCCGGCCTCCTGGTGCGCGGCGACGGCGTCGTCGAGCGCGGTGTTGGCCTGGCGCACGCGGGTCAGGGAGCCGATCGGGTCCGTGCGCTCGCCCGGCGCGGGCAGCTCGGCCAGCGCCTGCTCGAGCCCGGCGATCGCGGCCTCGATCCGCCCGGCGCGCGTGGTGGCGGGCAGCGCGCGGGCGGCGGCGAGCTCCGTGCGGGACTCGGCGATCATCGCGCCGAGGGTCGCCTCGGCGCGCAGCGCCTCCATCTCGAACTGCTCCACGGCCTCGAGGAGCCCCTCGGCGCGGCGGACGGTCTCCGCGGCGGCCTGCACCGCGGCGTCGGCGTCGCGGCCGCGGTCGCCGGCCAGCTTCTTGCCCGCCACCGTGGCGCTGCGCTCGGCGAACTGCAGCAGCCGCTCGGCCTGCTCCGGGTTGGCGGCGACCGGCTGCAGCGCCGCGTCGGTGTAGCGCTCCGTGAGCGCCGCGAGCGTGGCGCGGGCCTCCGGGACCAGGCCGCGGACCCGCTCGGCCTCCGCGCGCACCTGCTCGATCGCCGTCGGCGTGCGCCGCACCGTGGCGCGGCGCTCGGCCAGCGCGGCGGTCTGCTCGCTCACCGCCGCGTCCGCCGAGCGGCACAGGTCGATGATCCGCGAGTTCCACTCGCGGCGCTGGGCGTCGGTGTCGGGCACGTGGTCGTGGAGCAGCTGGTTGAGGTGGAACGCCTCGGACAGCCGGGCCCGGGCCTTCTGCAGCGCGGCCGCGAGGTCCTGCGCCTCCCGCTCGCCGAGCTGCGCGACGGCGAAGCCGAGCTCGTCCTCGGCGAGGCGCACCCGCTCGTCCGTGCGCACGAGGGCGGAGCCCGCCTCCGTGGCGAGCCGCTCGAGCTCGGCCGCCTGCGCCAGCCGGCGCTCCTTGCGGCGCCCCCGTCCGAACACCATGCCGGCCGTGACGGTGCCCGCCACGACGACGACCGCCACGAGACCCACGATGAGCTCCATGAGGGCATCGTAGGGACGTCGCCCGCCGGTGCGCTGGGACGAGGCGCTCGGACGGCGAGGCGCCCGGACGGGGAGGCGCTCGGCCCGGGCGCTCAGACGGTGAGGCGGTAGAGGCGCTCCTCGCCGTACCGGCGGAATCCCGCGCGGGTCAGGATGGGTGCGGAGGTGCCCGTCCGGCCCTTGACCAGCGCCATCGAGGCGCCGAGCGCCCGGGCGCGCGCCAGGCGCGCCGCGAGCACGGCGCGGTACGCGCCGCGCCCGCGCGCCGCGGGCAGGGTCGCCGCGCCCCACAGCCGTGCCACCCGCCCGAGCCGCGGCCAGCCGGCCGGCGGGTCGGCCAGCGTCACGCCACCCGTGGCGACCGCGCGGCCGTCGAGGCGCGCGAGCACCCGGAACCCGGTGCCGTCGGCCAGGCCGCGGCGCACCTCGTCGAGGTCCGCGTCGAGGCGCTCGGGGGTGAGGGGCTGCTGGTCCCACACGGGCACGTTGACGGCGTCCACCTCCTGCAGCTGGGCGGCGGTCCGGACCAGCTCGGCCGAGACGCCGTCGGGCACGGCGAGGGTCGCGGCGAGGGTCGCGGCGAGGGTCGCGGCGAGGGTCGCGGCGAGGGTCGCGGCGAGGGTAGCGGCGAGGCCTTCGGCGGCGTCGTCGGCGAGGTCCTCGGCAGGGTCGTGCGCGGGGCCGGCGAGCGGCAGGGCGAGGACGGCGACCGTGTCCGCGTGCACGGCGCCGCGGCGGCGCAGCTCGTCCTCCACGGCGGGCCGGTCGCCGGCGGTCACCCACCAGCCCAGGCGCCGCGCGCCCCACGCGCGCGTGCGCCCGACGACCTCGTCGACGAGATCGGCGGGGGAGCGGTCGGAGTCGACCTGCGTGGCGAGCACGCCCGCCGCGAACCACTCGGGGTAGCGGACCACCCGCACGTCGCCGGCCACGACCTCGGCGCCCTCGGGCTCCCACGTCCACCCCGCCGCGGCGCGCAGCACGGCGGCCGGCGGCCACCCGCCGGCCGGCGCCGGGAGGCCCGCGGCGGCGGCCGCAGGAGGGGTCGCGGCGGGCGTCGCGGCGGGGGTCGGTGCGGGCGGTCCGGAGGGCGTTCCTGCGGGGGCCGAGATGCGTCGGTGCACGTCACGAGCCTACGGGCCGCGGCGCCGCGACCGGGCCGCCCAGCGCGCGTGCCGGACCGGTGTGTCCCATGCCACGGAACCGGGCCCTCCGGCGCGCTCCGCCGCAGGTCAGCGCGCCGGACACCGCGTCAGAAAACCGTCACAGCCATGGCCGATTCATGGTGCTTCGGTCAAGCGACGGTAACGTAGACGCCCGTTGTCCGAGGTCGGTGCCCTGGTGGGCCCCGCCCGCCCCCTGTCACGTGCGGATGTCCGTGGTGCGAGCACGCGCCGCCCGACCCGCCACGGAAGGAACCATGACCTCTGTCACGGACCCCAGCCTCACCGACGGCCGGCCGTCCCGCGGCCCCGTCCGCGAGGCCCGCACCCCGGCCGGCCGCCCCGGGCGGCGCCGCCGCCTGCGCGTCGACGACGTCACCGTCGTCGACGGCTCGATGCTCCGCCGCGCCGTCGGCGGCACCGTCGTCGGCAACACCATGGAGTGGTACGACGTCGGCGTGTACGGCTACCTCGCCGTGACCATGGGCGCGGTGTTCCTGCCCGAGGCCGCCTCCGGCGTGCAGGTGCTGTTCTCCCTCGGCGTGTTCGCCGCCACGTACGTGGCCCGCCCGCTCGGCGGCATCGTCTGCGGCCGCATCGGCGACCGGGTCGGGCGCCAGAAGGTGCTGGCCGTGACGCTGGTGCTGATGGCCGCCTCGACGTTCGCCATCGGCCTGCTGCCCACCTACGCGCAGATCGGCGCCGTCGCCCCGGTCCTGCTCGTCGTGCTGAAGCTGCTGCAGGGCTTCTCCACCGGCGGCGAGTACGCCGGCGTGACGACCTTCGTCTCGGAGCACGCCCCCGACCGCCGCCGCGGCTACTTCGCGTCGTTCCTCGACCTCGGCTCCTACCTCGGCTTCGCCATCGGTGCGGCCGTGGTGTCGGCGCTGCAGCTCACGCTCGGCCAGCAGGCCATGCTCGACGGCGCGTGGCGCATCCCGTTCCTGATCGCCGGGCCGCTCGGCGCCGTCGCGATCTGGTTCCGCATGCGCATCGAGGAGACCCCGGCGTTCCAGGCCCAGCGCGAGGCGCAGGAGATCGCCGAGCAGGCCTCGCGCGAGCTGCCGGCCCGCCCCGAGGACACGCTGCGCGCGCAGTGGAAGCCGATCCTCGTGGCGATGCTGCTCGTGGCCGCCGCGAACACCGCCGGCTACGCGCTCACCTCGTACATGCCGACGTACCTCACCGACACCCTGGGCTACGACGCCGTGCACGGCACGCTGCTGACCATCCCCGTGCTGGTCGCCATGGCCCTGTGCATCCCGCTCACCGGGCGCCTCTCCGACCGCATCGGCCGGCGCCCCGTGCTGTGGATCGGCAGCGGCGCGCTCGCCGTGCTCGCCGTCCCGGCCTTCCTGCTGCTGGCGGTCGGCTCGGTCTGGTCGACGCTCGCCGGCCTGGCCCTCATGGCCGTCCCGGTGACCTTCCTGGTCGGCACGCTCGCCTCGTCGCTGCCCGCGCAGTTCCCCACCGCGGTGCGGTACGGCTCGATGGGCCTGAGCTACAACGTCGCGGTCGCCGTCTTCGGCGGCACCTCGCCGCTGATCATCGAGGCGCTGCTGCAGGCCACCGGCAACAGCCTCACGCCCGCGTGGTACCTCGTCGGCACCGCCGTCGTCGGCGCGGTCGCCGTGGCCCTGCTGCGCGAGTCCGCGGCGCGGCCGCTGCCCGGCGCGATGCCGGCCGTGGAGTCGCGCGCCGAGGCCCAGCGCCTCGTCGCCACCCAGGAGCAGAACCCGCGCCTGGACCTCGACGCGCTGCCGTTCGACCGGCTCGCCGCGGCGCACTGAGCCCGCCGCCGGGCCCACGGCCCCGGCAGCGGCTCGCCCTGCAGCCGGGCCGCGACCTGGCCCGCGCGACGGCCCCTCCCGCCACCCGGCGGGAGGGGCCGTCGCGCGTCCGGGGGAGGTCGCCGGTGTGACCCGGGCAACGGACGTCGGCGGTCGGGTGCAGAATGTGAGGGATGCCACCGGATACCGCAGACCCGAGTCCCCGGCCCACCGTCGAATCGTTCCGAGGTTCGGGCGCGCCCGGCGCCGACGCCTCCACGGTCCGCGCCCTGGCCCGCCTGCTGCCGTTCGTCCGGCCCGCGCTGCCGCGCCTGGTCGCCGGCGGGGTCTCCGCGCTCGGCGCCTCGCTCGCCGCGCTGGCCATCCCGCGCGTGCTGCAGCACGTCGTCGACGGGCCGCTCGCCGCGGGGGCCGAGGCCCACGACACCGGGGCGCTGTGGTCCGCGCTGGCGCTCGTGCTGGCCCTGGGCCTCGCCGAGGCCGGGCTCATCCTGCTGCGCCGCAGCCTCGTGATGCTCCCCGGGACGCGGGTCGAGGCCGTGATGCGCGGCGTGCTGTTCCGCCACCTGCAGGACCTGCCCGTGGCGTTCCACGACCGCTGGGCGGGCGGGCAGCTGCTGTCGCGCTCCATGAGCGACCTCGGCCTGCTGCGCCGGTGGCTCGTGTTCGGCCTGCTGCAGCTGGTGGTCAGCACCGCCACCGTCGTCGTGGGCGTGGCGCTGCTCGTGGCCACGACCGGGTGGCTGGGCCTGGTGTACCTCGTGGGCGCGGTCCCCGTGACGGTGATCGTGTTCCGCTTCTCGCGGCGCTTCCGCGCCATCTCGCGCCGCTCCCAGGACCAGGCGGGCGACCTCGCCACCGCCGTCGAGGAGTCCGTGCACGGCATCCGGGTGCTCAAGGCGTTCGGCCGCGGCCGTGACGCGCTGGACCAGTTCACCGGCCAGGCGGAGGAGCTGCGGCGCACCGAGCTGGCCAAGGCCGGGCAGCAGGCGCGCATCAACGTGTCCCTCACGCTCATCCCCGAGGCGACCCTGGCGGTCTGCCTGGTCCTCGGCGCCTGGCTGGCGCACACCGACCAGATCACCGTGGGCGCCCTGACGGCGTTCTTCGCCACCGCCGCCGTGATCAACGGCCCGGTCGTCGACCTGGGCATGACCCTGTCGATGACCCTCAACGCGCGCACCGCCGTCGACCGGTTCTTCGAGGTCGTCGACACGGCCAACCCGCTGACCGACCCGCCGGACCCGCAGGTGCCGGACCGCCCCGCGGGCCGGGTCGTGCTGCGCGACGTGACGTTCCGCCACGACGACGACGGCGCGCCCGTCCTGGACCACCTGGACCTCGAGCTGCCGGCGGGCACCACCACGGCCCTGGTCGGCCTCACCGGCTCGGGCAAGTCCACGCTCGCCATGCTCGTCCCGCGCCTGTACGACGTGACCGGCGGCGCGGTCGAGCTCGACGGCGTCGACGTGCGCCGGATGCGCCGCGCCGACGTGCGCCGCGCCGTGGCGGTGGCCTTCGAGGACCCGACCCTGTTCTCCGCCTCGGTGCGCGAGAACGTGCTGCTCGGGGTCGACGACGCGCTGCCCGCGGCGGAGCGCGAGCGGCGGCTGCGCGAGGCGCTGGAGGTGGCGCAGGCCGGGTTCGTCGACGACCTGCCGCACGGTCTCGACACCCGGATCGGCGAGGAGGGGCTGTCGCTGTCGGGCGGCCAGCGCCAGCGCCTGGCCCTGGCCCGCGCCATCGCCGCCCGCCCGCGCGTGCTGGTGCTGGACGACCCGCTGTCGGCGCTGGACGTCGCGACGGAGGAGGCGGTCACCGCGCGGCTGCGGGACGTGCTCGCCGGCACCACCTCGCTGATCATCGCCCACCGGCCGTCCACGGTGGCGCTGGCCGACCGCGTGGCCGTCCTGCGGGACGGGCGCGTCACCGCCGTCGGCACGCACTCGCACCTGCTGGCCACCGACCCGCACTACCGCTACGTCATCTCCAGCCTCGAGGACGACGCCGCCGAGCACGGCGTGGGCGCGCTGGACGCGCCGGGCGACGGGGTGGACGGCGACGGCGGGGACGCGGCGACGACCCGCGAGACCACGCTCGACGACGAGGCGACGGGAGCACGGCTGTGAGCACGACCGCCACGGGGCACAAGGACGGCCCGCAGGACGGCCCGCAGGACGGCCCGCAGGACGGGTCCCCGGACGCGCCGCTGACCGGCGAGGAGTCCCGGGAGGCGCGCTCGCGGTCGCTGCGCCTGCTCGGCGACCTGCTGCGCCCGCACCGGGGCCGGCTGGGCTGGGCGGGCGCGCTCGTCGTGGCCTCGACGCTCGGCCAGGTGGCCGGCCCCGCGCTCGTCGCCGTGACGATCGACCACGCGCTGCCGGCGCTCGACGACGGCGACCCGGCACCGCTGGCCGTCTACGGCGGGCTGTTCCTGCTCGCCGCGGTGGTGGGCGGGCTCGCGAACGGCGCGTACGTGCGCCAGGCCGCCGCGATCTCCCAGGCGGTGCTGCTGGAGCTGCGCCGGCGGGTGTTCCGCCAGACGCAGCGCCTGAGCCTGGAGTTCCACGAGAGCTACACCTCGGGCCGGATCATCTCGCGGCAGACGTCGGACCTCGAGGCGCTGCGCGAGCTGCTCGACGGCGGCCTGACCGGCGTGGTGTCGTCGCTGCTGGTCATGGTGTTCACCGCGGTGAGCCTGGCGCTGCTGGACTGGCGCTCCGGCCTGGTGCTGGCGGTGTCGTTCCTGCCCGCGCTGGCGCTGACGCGGTGGTTCCAGAAGCGCTCGCAGGTGTTCTACCGCCGCCAACGCACGGCCTCGGCGCGGGTCATCGTGAAGTTCGTCGAGACGATGACCGGGATGCGCGCCGTGCAGGCCTTCCGCCGCGAGGCGACGACGGACCGCGACTACGGCGCGCTGGCCGAGGACTACCGCGAGGCGAACCTCGCCACGTTCTCGCTCAACGGCCGCTTCCAGCCGGGCCTGGTGCTCATCGGCAACCTCACCGTCGTCGCGGCGCTGGCCTACGGCGGCTGGCGGGTGCTCGAGGGCAGCCTCGACGTCGGCGTGCTGGTCGCGGCGCTGCTGTACGTCAAGCGCTTCTTCCAGCCGATCCAGCAGGTCGGGATGTTCTACAACGCCTTCCAGTCCGCCGCGGCGGCGCTGGAGAAGGTGTCGGCGCTGCTGGCCGAGGAGCCCACCGTCGTCGAGCCCGCGCGGCCCGTGGGGCTGCGCGCCGCGCGCGGCGAGCTGCGGCTCGACCACGTGACCTTCCGGTACGGCGACGGGCCCGTGGTGCTGCCCGACCTCGACCTGACGATCCCGGCCGGGCAGACCGTCGCCCTGGTCGGCACCACCGGCGCCGGCAAGTCGACGCTCGCCAAGCTCGTCACGCGGTTCTACGACGCCAGCGAGGGCCGCGTGCTGCTCGACGGCGTCGACGTGCGGGACCTGTCGACGCCGGACCTGCGCCGTGCCGTGGTCATGGTGACGCAGGAGGCGTACCTGTTCAGCGGGTCGGTGCGGGACAACATCGCTCTGGGCCGCCCGGGCGCCTCGCAGGCGCAGGTCGAGGCCGCGGCGCGCGCCGTCGGCGCGCACGAGTTCGTCACGGCCCTGCCCGAGGGCTACGACACGGACGTCAACAAGCGCGGCGGCCGGGTCTCGGCGGGGCAGCGGCAGCTGCTGTCGTTCGCGCGGGCGTTCCTCGCCGACCCGGCGGTGCTGGTCCTCGACGAGGCCACCAGCTCGCTCGACATCCCCGGCGAGCGGCTGGTGCAGCGCGGCCTGCAGACGCTGCTGGCCGACCGGACGGCGATCATCATCGCCCACCGGCTGTCCACGGTGGCCATCGCCGACCGGGTGCTGGTGATGGAGCACGGGCGCGTGGTCGAGGACGGCACGCCGGACGAGCTCGTGGCGCTCGACGGGCGGTTCGCGCGGCTGCACGCCGCGTGGCGCGACTCGCTCGTGTGACGCGTCCCGGTCGTCAGCGGCGGGCGGCCGCGCCGAGCGTCGCGAGGCTGACCGGGTCGACGAGCGTGGTGATCTCGTGGCGCACCCACCACCCGCCGCCGCGGCGCCGCTCGTCGGGCGTGGTGAACCGGTAGCGGAACAGCCGCACGCGCACCCACCGCGGCGGCTGCCCGTCGAACGGGTCGCGGCGCAGCAGCCGCAGCGTCGCGGGGTCGGCCTCGAGCAGCCGGACCAGGAACCGCTCGAACCACAGCAGGCCGCCCGAGCCGAGCGGGATGAACCACATCAGCCAGTCCAGCCGCAGGTGGTACGGCGCCACCTGCGGCGGGCGCCGGTGCACGTCGCCCGGCTTGCCGCGGAAGTCGTACTCCTGCCAGTCGTCCGGGCCGGGGCGCACGGCGGCGGAGCCCTCGACCACCACCTCGTCGCGGCGCCGCGTCACGGACCCGAACGCCCCGTAGGCGTTGACCAGGCGCAGCGGCTCGAAGCTGGCGTTCATCTTCTGCCGTCGTGAGGCGAGGTTGCGCGCGGGCCGCACGGACAGCGCCAGCAGCACCAGGAGCACGAGCGAGACGGCGACGACGTAGGCGCCCGGCACGCCGGCGGTGACGTCCGCCCCCGGCCCGGGGGCCGCGGCGCCGCCCGCGGAGCCCGCGGCGTCGGGCACGACCGGCAGCCGGCCGAGCAGCGCCCGCCACACGCCGTCGGACACCATGGCGGCGCCGAGCACGATCGCCGCCCAGTTGAGCCAGGCGAAGTTGCCGGTCAGCACCAGCCAGCCCTGGGTGAGCACGACCACGATCCCCGCGACGGAGGGCAGCGGCTGCGGCAGCCACAGCAGCCACGGCACGAGCAGCTGGGTGACGTGGTTGCCCACCACCTCGGTGCGGTGCCACCAGCGCGGCAGGTGGTGGGCGTGCCAGCTGAGCGGACCGGGCATGGGCTGGGTCTCGTGGTGGTAGTCGAGGGCGGTCAGGTCGCGCCAGGCGCGGTCGCCGCGCCACTTGATGAGCCCGGCGCCCAGCTCGAGGCGGAACAGCAGCCAGCGGGCGGCCAGCACCGCCCCGAGCGCCACGGGCACCCCGGGCGCGCCGAGCCAGGCGACCAGGAACGCCATCTCGCACAGCAGCATCTCCCAGCCGAAGCCGTAGAACCGCTGTCCCACGTTGACGATCGAGAGGTAGGCGGCCCACAGCAGGAGGAAGACGATCGCGGGCACCCACCACGGGCCGGCCTGCGGCAGGCCGACGACGACGCTCGCCGAGCCGGCCACGCCGAGCCACGCCACGACGACGAGCAGCCGGTCGCTGTAGCGCAGGTGGAACAGCGACGGCGCGTCCCAGAACCGCACCTGGGCGGTGAAGCGGGGCACCGGCAGCAGGCCGTGGTCGCCCAGCAGCGGGCGGAACTGCAGCAGCGCCTGGACGAAGGCCAGCAGCAGCAGGGCGGCGACGCCGCGCTGCAGCACCTCGCGCGCGACGTCGTAGTCGTCGGTGGCCCACCACGCGAGCCAGGCGACGGGCCAGGCCGGCCGGTCCAGGAGCATGCCACCCACGGTAGGGCGGTGCGGCGCACCCGCCGGGTGCGGGATCGGACCGCCCCGGGTGAGAGCGGGCGCGCGCCGCCGGGACGGCGGCCGGGGTCAGGCCGCCGCGGGGGTGGCGTGGGCGCCGGCGACGACGAGGCGCGCCACGAGCTCGCGGGCGGGGGGCGTGGGCGCCCCGACGGTGAGCGCGAGCACGCGCCGCGTCGCCCCGGGCAGCGGCTCGGTGACGACGCCGGGGTGCCGGTGGGCGCGCACCGCGAGCTCGGGCAGCAGGCTGATCCCGGTGCCGGCGGCGACGAGGGCCTGCACGGCCACGTAGTCGTCGGTCTCGAACGCGATGCGCGGGGCGAACCCGGCGGCGGCGCAGCGGGCGACGAGGTCGGCGCGGCAGCGGGCGCACCCGGCGATCCAGTCGGCGTCGGCGAGGGCGGCGAGGGCGGCGCGGCCGTCGCCGGGGGTCCCGCCGGCGAGCACCCCGTCGGCCGGCCGCCCGCCGCCGGCGAGGCCCGCGGCCGGGCGCACCAGGTGCACCGGCTCGTCGAGCACGGGGGTGACCTCGAACCGGGAGAGGTCCTCGATGCCGCGGGCCTGCACGGCGTCGGTGTGCTCGAAGACGAGTGCGACGTCGACGTCGCCGGCGGCCAGCGCCTCCACCGCCTCGGGCGGCTCCGCCTCGACCAGGCCGACGCCCAGCCCCGGGTGGTCGCGCACCAGGGCCGCCATCGCCGCGGGCACGAGGGTGGCGAGCGCGGAGGGGAACGCGGCCAGCCGGGCCCGGCCGGCCCGCAGGCCGGCCAGCGCGTCGAGCTCACGCCGAGCCCCCTCCACGCGCCCGAGGATCTCGTCGGCGCGAGCGGCGAGCAGCCGGCCGGCCTCGGTGAGCCGCACCCCGCGGCCCACACGCTGCAGCAGCGGGATCCCGGCCTCGGCCTCGAGCCGGGCCAGGTGATGGCTCACCGACGGCTGGGCGTAGTGCAGCTCGCGGGCGGCGGCGGTCACCGACCCGGTGCGCGCCACGGCCGCCAGGACGCGCAGGCGGGTGAGGTCGAGATCGGCTGCCATGCCCCCAGGCTAGCGATCCATCAGCAGTGCCGATGCATCCGGCGCAGGAAAGGTATTGGACCTATGGGTCGGGCGCGAGGATCGTGGAGGACATGAGCAGCGCCACCCCGTCGCCCGGCCCGGCCGCCGCCTCCTCCTCCGCCTCCTCCGTCGCCCCGTCCGCCGCCCCGTCGCCCGGTCCGGCACCCGGGCTCCGGCCGCCGACGCTGCGCGACGTCCTTGCGGCGCAGGCCCGGCTCGAGGGCCTCGTCGTGCGGACCCCGGTCGCCCGCTACGCGGAGGTGGACGCGACGGCGGGCACCGCCGTCGTCGTCAAGCACGAGAACCTCCAGCACACCGGGGCGTTCAAGGTCCGCGGCGCCCTCAACCTGCTGCTCGGCTTCGACGCCGCGGCGCGGGCGCGGGGCATCGTCGCCTACTCCACGGGCAACCACGCCCAGGCGCTGGCCTACGCGGCCCGGCGCACCGGCACGGGTTGCACGATCGTCATGCCCGAGCGGCCCAACCCCGTCAAGGAGCGCGCCGTGCGGGCGCTCGGCGCCCGGGTGCTGCTGCACGGGGCGACGTTCGACGACGCCCGCGTCCGCGCCGAGGCCGTGGCGGGGGAGACGGGCGCGCGGCTGGTCGGGGCCGCCAACGAGCCGGCGCTCGTGGCGGGCGTCGCCACGGCCACGTGGGAGCTGCTGCAGCAGGCGCCGGACCTGGACGTGCTCGTGGTGCCCGTGGGCGGCGGGTCGGGCGCGGCGGCCGCCTGCCTGGTGGCCCGGGCGCTCGCGCCGCAGGTCCAGGTCGTCGGCGTGCAGTCGGCGGCCTCGCCGGCCGCGCACGACTCCTGGGCCGCGGGCGAGCTGCTCGCCCGGCCCAACGCCACGCGGGCCGAGGGCCTGGCGGTCGGCACGGGATTCGCGCTGACCCAGCACGTGATGCGTGCCGCGCTGGCGGACTTCCTGCTGGTGAGCGACGACGAGATCGCCGCCGCGCAGCGGCTGTACCTCACCGGCGCGCGCACCGTCGCGGAGGGCGCCGGCGCCGCGGCGCTCGCGGCCGTCCTGGCCCACCCGGACCGGTTCGCCGGCCGCACCGTGGGCGTCGTGTGCAGCGGCGGCAACGCCGCCGAGGCCGAGCTGGTGCGGGCGCTGCGGGCGTGACCGCCCGCCCCTAGGCTCCGGGAGATGGCCCGCTACTTCGACGTCCACCCCGTCAACCCGCAGGCCCGCGCCGTCGGCCAGGTCACCGCGATGCTGCGCGAGGGCGCCCTCGTGGCGTACCCCACCGACTCCGGCTACGCCCTCGGGTGCCGCATGGACTACCACGACGGCACCGACCGGATCCGGCAGGTGCGGCGGCTCGACGCGCGCCACCACTTCACCCTGGTGTGCGCGGACTTCGCCCAGCTCGGCCCCCTCGTGCGCCTCGACACCGCCGCGTTCCGCGCGATCAAGGCGGCCACGCCCGGGCCGTACACCTTCGTCCTGCCCGCCACCGAGGAGGTGCCGCGGCGCCTGGCGCACCCGAAGAAGAAGACCGTGGGCGTGCGCATCACCGACAACGCCGTCGCCCAGGCCGTGCTGCGGGAGCTGGGCGAGCCGCTGCTGTCGTCCACGCTCCTGCTGCCCGGGCAGGAGGAGCCCCTCGCCGACGGGTGGCGGATCAAGGAGGAGCTCGACCACGTGCTCGACGCCGTCGTCGACGCGGGGGAGGTGCTCGCCGCTCCCACGACGGTGGTCGACTGGTCCGAGGGCTACCCCGAGGTGGTCCGCGTCGGCGCGGGAGACCCGTCCCGGTTCGCGTGAGCGCCGCCCGGCCGCGCACCACCGGCCCGCGCCGGCCGCCCGGTCGTCCGGTGCGTCCCGGCCTGCGCCGATAGGGTGCGGGACATGAGCGACCGTGGACTCGAGCTGGCACGCCAGAAGATGACCGACGCGGGCGTCGCGCCCGCCGCGATCGACACCTTCTCCCGCTTCTACCGGCTGCTGGAGTCGGGCGCCAGCGGCCTGGTCAGGGAGGACGACGTCGAGCCGCTGCGCGACCTGCCCCGGCACGCCGACCTCGACATCGACCCCGACGAGGCCGCCGCGGCGCTCGCGAAGACCGCGATCATCAAGCTCAACGGCGGCCTCGGGACGTCCATGGGCATGGACAGGGCCAAGTCGCTGCTGCCGGTGCGCGAGCGCGACGGCGAGCGGCTCACGTTCCTCGACGTCCTCGTGGGCCAGGTCCGCGCGGCCCGGGCGGCCACGGGCGCCCGGCTGCCGCTGATCCTGATGAACTCCTTCCGCACCCAGGACGACTCGCTGGCGGCGCTCGGCCGCTACGACGACCTCGCCGTCGACGGCCTGCCGCTGGACTTCCTGCAGAACCGCGAGCCGCGGCTGCTCGCCGACACCCTCGAGCCGCTGGAGTGGCCGGACGACCCGGAGCTCGAGTGGTGCCCGCCCGGCCACGGCGACCTGTACCCGGCGCTGCACGCGGCGGGCGTCGTGCGCGCGCTGCTCGACGCGGGCTTCCGGTACGCCAGCGTGTCGAACTCGGACAACCTCGGCGCGGCGCCCGACGCCGCCATCGCCGGCTGGTTCGCCGCGTCCGGCGCGCCGTACGCCGCGGAGATGAGCCGCAAGACCCCGGCCGACGTCAAGGGCGGCCAGCTGGTGGTGCGCAAGGCCGACGGGCGGATCGTGCAGCGCGAGACCGCTCAGACGCACCCGGACGACCTGGACGTCTCGCTCGACCCCGAGCGGCACCCGTACTTCCACACCAACAACCTCTGGTTCGACCTCGAGGCGCTGGCGGCCGAGCTCGAGCGTACCGGCGGCGTGCTCGAGCTGCCGCTGATCCGCAACGAGAAGACCGCCGACCCGGCCGACCCCGCGACGCCGAAGGTCGTGCAGATCGAGTCCGCCATGGGCGCGGCGGTGGCCGTGTTCGAGGGGGCGACGGCGATCGAGGTGGGCCGCGAGCGGTTCCTGCCGGTCAAGACGACCAACGACCTGCTCGTGCTGCGCTCCGACGTCTACGAGCTCACCGACGCCTTCCGCCTCGTCGCCCGCGTGCCCGCGCCGCTGGTCAGGCTGTCGGGCGCCTACAAGACCATCGGGCGGTTCGACGAGCGGTTCCCGTCCGGCGCCCCGTCGCTGGTGGGCGCCCGCTCGCTGACCGTCGAGGGTGACTGGACGTTCGGGTCCGGCGTCGTGGTCGAGGGCGACGCCGCCCTGCCGGACGCCGACGAGCCGGCGACCGTGCCCGACGGCGCCCGCGTCACGGGGGAGGGCGTCCAGGCCTGACGCCCTCGCTCTGTGGGTACAGGACACGCCGTGCGGATCGCGATCCGCACGGCGTGTCCTGTACCCACAAGGCACTTGGGGAGCGGGTCAGGCGGGCACGTCGACGACGCGGCTCGCACCGGGCCGCGGCACCAGCGCGCCCGCCGTCGCCGCCGCGACGTCGTCGGCGAGCCGCGCCACCGCGTCCGGCGGCACGAGCAGGGTGAACCGGGCGGCCGCGCCGTACTCGGTGCCGCCCAGCACGGCGCCGTGCTGGGCGGCCCATTCCCGCAGCACGTTGTCGAGGCGGCCGGCGTCGGCGTGCGGCACCTCGAGCATGACCTCGGTGAGCACCTGCCGGCGCACGACCCGCGCCCGGTCGAGGGTCTCGGAGACCGCGGAGGAGTAGGCGCGCACGAGCCCGCCGGCACCGAGCAGGACGCCGCCGAAGTAGCGGGTCACGACGGCCACCACGTCGGTCACGGCCCGGTGGCGCAGCACCTCGAGCATCGGCACGCCGGCCGTGCCCGACGGCTCGCCGTCGTCCGTGGAGCGCTGCTGCTCCGCGTGCGGGCCCACGACCAGGGCGACGCAGTGGTGCCGCGCGTCCCACGACCCCTTGCGGACCCGGGCGACCACGGCGTCGGCCTCCGCCACGGAGGACACCGGCGCGAGGTGGGCCAGGAACCGCGACTTCTTGATCACCAGCTCGTGGTCCACGGCGGCGGCGATCGTCGACGGGAGGGCTGCCTGGCTCACCCGTCGAGCCTATCGGCGCGGCGGCACCGCATGGGGCTGCACTGGACGAAAAAGTGTGCCAAGCGCAGAATGGGGTCCATGGCGACGCGCGACGAGCACCCGCAGGCGGCCCCGGAGGGCGGGGGGCCCGCCCCTGGCGGCGACGCCGGCGCCCGGTACCCGCGCCCGCCGGTGTCGCTCGACGAGGCGGAGTGGGTCTGGCGCGAGCTGGGCGTCGAGGCGCTGCGGACGGGGTCGAAGCCGGAGACCGTCCGCCTCGCCGTGGTGGCCGGCCTGGTGCGCGCCACGGGGGCCCGCTACGGGGACCTGCTGCGCGTGCGGGTCGAGGACCTCGACCTCGGGCCCGCCGGGCCGCGCCCGGGGGAGGGGAGCGTGCTGGTGCGGCACGGCAAGCACCGCGCGCCGCGCCTGCACCGGGTCCCGCCCGAGGTGGTGCTGGTGCTGCGGCACTGGATGGACGTCCGCGAGGAGCTCGCCGCGGAGCTCGAGGGCTCGGTGCCCCGGGCGCTGCTGCTGACGGTCCACCACACCCACGACAACGGCACGACGGTCGCCAGCGGGCTGCCCATCACCAAGCAGGGGCTGGTGCTCTCCTGGCGGCGGTTCGCGTACCGCACGAACGCCCGCTACGGCGCCCTGCGGCCACCCCTGCCGACCCGGTTCGAGCAGGTGCGCCGGGCGTGGACCGAGGCGGGGGTGCCCGCCCCCGGGCGGGACGTCGTGCCGGCGGCGGACACGCACGGCACCGGGGGCGCCGGCGCGGGGGGCTCCTGAGCGGGGCGCGCCGCCGACCGCTCCGGCGACCCCGGCCGTCCGTCCGCTGACTCGCGATAAATAGTGTGCCAAGCGATCCCACCGCACAGGAGTCCCGCCGCGGTCGGGAACACCAGCCCCGACGAGCGGGGGCCTCAGCTCGTCGCGATCCCCAGCAGCGGGGCGTCCGGGCGGTGCGAGGGCAGCTCGACGAACCCGTAGCGGTCGTAGAACGCCCGGGCCGAGGTGTTGGCCGGGTCGTACCCGAGGTGCACGCCGGGCACGCCGCGTGCGGCCAGCGCCTGCCGGAGCGTGTCGAGCAGCCGGCGCCCGAGGCCCTGGCGCTGCGCCTCGGGCAGCAGGTCGATGTGCAGGTGCGCGGGGAAGGCCTGCAGCTCCGCGGCGGTGAGGCTCCGGAGCATGCGCTGCGGGTCGGCGCCGTCGCGCAGCAGGTCGGCCTCCGCGTACCTCGGGCTCCGCCCGGTCGGGGCGCCGACGGCGGGGTGCGCCGCCCGGAAGCGGGGCGTCCAGACGCGCTCCCACCACGCGACGAACGCCGCGGTGTCCGCCACCCCCAGCACGTAGCCGACCACCCGGCCACCGGCGTCGTCGCCGGCGTCGTCCGTCGTGACGACGAACGCCAGGTCAGGGGAGTGCTCGACGTACGGCAGGGCGTACACGTCGGGCATCAGCGCGTCGTCGGAGTAGAGCCCGCGGGCGTCCTGGCCGCCCGCGGCGGTGCAGACGCAGACGTGGGCGACCGCGTCGCGGTCGCCCACGTCGTACGCGCGGATCGTGAAGGCGGCGGGCACGTCGTCGGGCATGGCCGGACGATAGCGCCCGCCGCGGCGGCTCAGCCCGCCTTCTTGGCGCGCCGCGCCGCCTCGAGCTCGCTGGTCGCGTCGCCCGTGGCGAGCTCACCGGACGCGGACTCGAGGTGCGCGCGCACGAACCAGTGGAACTGCTCGAGGTCGCTGAGGTGCCCGATCAGCATGTCGTTGGTGACGGCGTCGAGCTCCTCCGTGTCCGCGGCGGCCTTCCGGTGGTCGGTGATGACGCCCTGGTAGACCTCGTCGAGCGCCCCGAGGTGCTCGATCGCGGTGGCGCGGCCCAGGTGGTAGTCCTCCCAGGTCCGTGCGGCGACCAGCGCGCCCGGGGTGCCCTGCGGGGCGACGCCCAGGGTCGCGATGCGCTCGGCGATCTCGTCCACCATCGCCCGGACGGCGTCCACCTGGGGGTCGAGCATCTCGTGCACCCCGATGAAGTTCGGGCCCACCACGTTCCAGTGGATGTGCTTGAGCGTCAGGTGCAGGTCGTTCAGCGAGTGCAGGCGGCCCTGCAGGATCTCGGCGACCTGGCCGCCCTGCTCCGGGGTGAGCGACGGGACGGTGTAACGGGGGACCGGCATCGATTCCTCCCTCGATCGGCTTCGGCTGACCGAACCATCCTGGTCCCGGCAGCCGCGGTTCGCGACCGCGCCGTCTCGGGGCCTGCGCCGACGCCCGCCTCAGCGCCCGCCGGGGGCCTCGTCCGCGAGCGCCGCGGCGTGGACGCCGGCGACGGCGGCCGCGACGAAGGCGGCAGGGTCGTCCTCGAGGCCGCGGCCCATCGTCGACAGGCGCGCGGGCGAGTCGCGCAGGGCGGCCAGGAGGTCCGGGCCGGCGGCGACCTCGACGAGGCGGTGGACCTGGTCGAGGCCGACGAGGCCCGCGGCCTGGTCGCGCACCCGGGTGGTGAGGGCGGCGCCCCATCCGGGCAGCCCCTCGAGCTCGGGCGCGGGCCGGGGGACGACGACGTCGGCGGCCGCGAGCGCCACGCGGCCGTAGGCGGTCAGGGAGTGGTGGGAGACGCCGAGGTGGCGGTCGCGGGGGTCGGCGCCGGAGACGCGCAGGGAGGCGACGGGCCGGCCGCGCAGGGCGGCGGCGGCGTTGACGGCCTCGCCCGCGGCGACGCCGGAGTAGCCCCAGCGGGTGCCGGTGCCGAGGTTGCCGGGTCCCTGGGCGACGACGGCGATGTCGGCGCCGACGACGTGGCGGGCGGCGAGGAGGCCGGTGTGCACGGTGACGGCCTCGAGGTCGCCGCCGAAGGCCTGCCCGACGGTGACGGTGGCCTCGAGCCAGCCGCGCTCGCGCAGGGTGGCGACGGTGCGGGAGAAGGCCGCGGGCAGGGCCCCGCCGTCGGTCATGACGTAGGCGACCCGGGGCGCGGGCCGCCCGGCGAGGTGGGCGGCGTGCCGCGTGCCGGCGACGACGGCCGGCAGGGCGGAGTGCAGGTCGGCGACGACGACGGGCATGCCGTCGAGGTCGTCGGCCTCGGCCAGCAGGTGGTGGTGGGCGGACTCCTGCTCGTCGACGCCGAGCACCATCGCCTGCAGCGGGGTGTAGCGGGCCTTGACGAGGTGGCCGGGCCCCGCGGGAGGGTCGGGCGGCAGGGGGGTGTCGCCGGCGGGGCCGACGACGAGGGCGTAGCCCCCGGTGCCCAGGCCGCGGGCGAGCGCCGAGCAGTTGAGGAGCAGGCGGTCGCCGGCGGCGTAGTCGCCGACGAGCGCGGTGTACGCGAGCGCCCGCACGCGCAGCCCCTCCGCGCCGGCGGTCTCGCGCCCCGGCAGGACGGCGTCGAGCACCGTCTCCAGCTCGCGGGCGCCCGCCGCGCCGTCACCCCAGGTCCTGCCCTGCGACACCACGGTGCCGGTCCGCCAAGTGATCACGCCAGGAAGGCTACCGGCGGATACCGTGTTCCCTGATGCCCGCGAACCCCTCCGACCAGCCCTCCGGCGCTCTGGGCGCGTCGTCGTCGACGCCCCCCGCCGAGCGCCTCCTCAACCTCGTCATCGCCCTGGTGAACACCAGCGCGGCCATGACCAAGCAGCAGATCCGCCGCGGGGTGGCCGGGTACGGCGACGCGCCGTCCGTGGACGCCTTCGAACGGATGTTCGAGCGCGACAAGGACGCGCTGCGCGCGCTGGGCGTGCCCATCGTGACTGTCGACCCGGGCGGGCACAGCGAGGAGGTCGGCTACCGGATCGACAACGACGCCTACGCGCTGCCGCCGGTCGACCTCACGCCCGCGGAGCTCGGCGTGCTGGCGCTGGCCGCGCAGCTGTGGTCCGACAAGACGCTGCGCACCGACATCTCGCGTGCGATGACGAAGCTGCGCGCGGCCGGGGCGGGGGAGGCGGCGTCGGACGCGATGGCCGGCCTGACCCCGCGTGTGCGGGCCGTGGGCGACGCCTACGGGCCGCTGCTCGACGCCGTGACCGAGCGGCGTCCCGTGCACTTCCGGTACCGGGCGGCGAGCACGGGCCAGATCAGCTCGCGCGAGGTGGAGCCGTGGCGGATCGCCGCGCGGCGCGGCGGGTGGTACCTGGTGGGCTGGGACCGCGGCCGGCAGGCGCCGCGGGTGTTCCGCCTGTCCCGCATCGAGGGGCGCGTGCGCCTGACCGCCGCGGCCGGGGCGTTCCAGATCCCCGAGGACCTCGACGTCGACGCGCTGCTCGGGGCGCGCACGGGCCGCGAGCGCACCGCGGTGCTCGCCGTCGTGCCGGAGCGCGCCTCGGCCGTGCGGGCCCGGGCGCGCGTGCTGGGGGCCGGGGACCTGCCCGCGCCGGTGCCGCCGCCCCCGCCGGACCGGGACCTGCTGGCCGTGCCGTTCACGTCGCTGACCACCGCCGCCGAGGAGCTGGCCGGCTACGGCTCCGCCGTCGTCGTGCTCGACCCGCCGGAGCTGCGCACCGAGGTGCTGCGGCGCCTGCACGCGGCCGCCGCCCTGGCGGACCCCCCCACGGACAGCGACGCTGCCACGGACGCAGGCGCCGGCGCAGGGAAGGAGCAGGACCGTGGCTGAGCGCGCGGACGACCGCCTGGTGCGGCTGCTGGGCCTCGTGGCCTACCTCGACGCGCGCGGCCCGGTGCCCGTGGCGCAGCTCGCGCAGCACTTCGGGGTGAGCGAGGCGCAGATCCGCGACGACGTCGACCAGCTGTGGGTCACCGGCACGCCCGGGTACTGGCCCCACGACCTCATCGACTTCGACGCCGACGCCGCCGAGCGCGGCATGGTGCACCTGACCAACGCCCGCGGCATGACCCGGCCCCTGCGGCTGGGCACCCGCGAGGCCGTGGCCCTCGTGGCCGCGCTGCGAGCGATGCTCGAGTCGCCGGTCGTCCAGGCCGACCGCGAGCGCCGCGAGCTCGTCGCCTCCGCGCTGGAGAAGCTCACGACGGCGACGGGCGAGGCCGCGCACGCCGTGGACGTGCGCCTGGCGCCCGACGGCGACCCGGAGGTGCTGCGGGCCGTGACCGCCGCGCTGGCCCAGGGGCGTCGGCTGCGCATCCGCTACGTCAACGCCGCGGACGTCACGGGGGAGCGGGAGGTCGACCCCGTGCGGCTGCTCACCCAGGACGAGTCCTCCTACCTCGTGGCGTGGTGCCACCGCGCCCAGGGGCGGCGCACGTTCCGCATGGACCGCATCCTGGCCGCCGAGGTGCTCGAGGCCCCGGTGTCCGCGGCCGGGCGCGCGCTGGCCGCCGAGCCCGAGGTCGGCCTGGACATCGCCCAGTCCGTGGCGGACCCCGCGACCGCCACCACGACCGCGACCGTGGTGCTCGCCTCGCCCGCGCGCTGGGTCGCCGAGGAGGTGCCCACCGAGTCGGTGCGCGACCTGCCCGACGGGTCGTTCGAGGTGCGGGTGCGCGTCACCAACCCCGCGTGGCTGCGCGGCCTGCTGCTCGCCAACGCCGCGCACGTGCGCTCGGTGGAGCCGTCGGAGGTCGCCCGGGACGTCGCCGGCGCCGCCCGCGAGGCGCTCGACGCCTACGCCGCCGTGTCGGCGGCGGTGCTCGCCCCGCCGGCCGGCGACGAGCGGACCGCCGGGCCCGCCGCTGACGGGTCCGGCGGCGACGAGACCGTAGGCTGACCGCCATGTGGTTCGCGGTGTGGTCGGTGCTCGTGGTCGCCACCCTGGTGGGCGCCGCCCTCCTGGGCCGCGACCTGTGGCGCAGGGCGAGGCGGCTCGGGGCCGAGCTGTCCCGGGCGTCCGCGGCGCTCGACGCCGCCTCCGCGCGCATCTCCCAGGCGGTCGCCGAGGCGGAGGCCGCCGCGCCCGAGATCCGCGCGACGATGTTCGACGACCCGACCGACCTGCACGACCGGGTCGCCGACCTGCGCCTGGCGCGGGCGGAGCGGGCCGAGGCGCGGCGCGCGCGCCACCGCGCCGTCGCGCAGACCTGGTCCCTCGACGGCTGGCTCGCCGGGCGCCGCGCGGCCCGCGCCGCGCAGCGCGCCCGGTCCTGACCGGCGCCGGGACACCTCGGACACCTGGTGCACCTGGTACACCTCGGACACCTGGACGTCACCCGCAGGTCACCTCCGCGTCCATCCCGACCGCGTAGGGTGGGATTCGACGGACCCGCGAACCGTGGGACTGACGAGGACGAGGAGCCAATCTCATGGGCATGCTCAAGCCCTGGCACATCATCGTGCTGGTGGTCGTGATCCTGCTGCTGTTCGGGGCGCGCCGGCTGCCCGACCTGGCCCGCAGCGTCGGCCAGTCGCTCAAGATCTTCAAGAGCGAGGTCAAGGACCTCACCGACGACGGCAAGCTCAACGACTCGAACGAGGCTCCGGCCGGGACGACGCCGTCCACCCACGTGCCGGGCGGCACGGTGTCGAGCACGCCCCCCGCCACCACGCCGCCGCCCGCGGCCGGCGCCGGCGGCTCGTCGCAGGTCCCGGGTCTGGTCGACCCGAACAAGCCCAGGGCGTAGGCGGTGCCCGGCAAGTCCCGGGACCCCGAGGGGCGGATGCCCCTGCGCGAGCACCTGCTCGAGCTGCGCAAGCGGCTCTTCCTGGTCGCGTGCGGCCTCGTCGTCGGAGGCGTGGCCGGCTGGGTCCTCTACGAGCCGCTGCTCGAGGCGCTCCAGGAGCCGCTGCGGGTCGCGGCGCAGGAGCAGGACAAGACCATCGCCCTGAACTTCACGGGCATGGCGTCCGCGCTCGACATGAAGGTCAAGGTCGCGCTGTTCCTGGGCGTCATCGTGTCGTGCCCCTGGTGGCTCTTCCAGCTGTGGGCGTTCATCACGCCGGGCCTGACCCGGCGCGAGCGCGGGTACGCCTACGGCTTCCTCGGCGCCGCGGTGCCGCTGTTCCTCGGCGGCGCCGCGCTCGCCTGGTGGGTCCTGCCGCACGCCGTCGACATCCTCGCCGGCTTCGTGCCCCAGGGCGCGACCAACTTCACCGACGCCCAGGGCTACCTGAGCTTCGTGATGCGGCTGGTGCTCGCGTTCGGCCTGGCGTTCGTGTCCCCGGTGGTGCTGACCGGCCTCAACATGGCCGGCCTGCTGCGCCACGAGACCCTCGGCAAGGGCTGGCGCTGGGCGGTGCTGATCGCGTTCGTGTTCGCCGCGGTGATGACGCCGACCCCGGACGCGCTGACGATGATCTTCGTGGCGCTGCCCATCTGCGTGCTGTACTTCGCCGCGCTCGGCCTGGCCGTGCTGCACGACCGGCGCGTGGACCGCAAGCGGGTCGCCGAGGCCCTCACCACCGGGCCCTGAGCACCGGGCCGGCCTGACGGACGACGGCGGCACCCGCCGCGCGGTACCCGTGACCTGCGGGTGCAGCCGTCGCCCGTAGGCTGGCGGACATGACCGCCGACGCCCGCTCCGACCAGGCCAGCCCCGCCGAGCGGTACGCCGCGGCGCGGGCCCGCTCCGCCCGTTCCCGCGCCGGCTCCGGCACCCAGCTCGAGCGCTTCCGCAGCGAGCTGGGCTTCGAGCTCGACGACTTCCAGGTCGAGGCGTGCCAGTCCCTCGAGGACGGCCGCGGCGTGCTCGTGGCGGCCCCCACGGGCGCCGGCAAGACCGTCGTCGGCGAGTTCGCGGTGCACCTGGCCCTCACCCGCGGCGGCAAGGCGTTCTACACCACGCCGATCAAGGCGCTGAGCAACCAGAAGTACGCCGACCTCGCCCGCCGCCACGGCGCCGACCAGGTCGGGCTGCTCACGGGGGACACCACGATCAACGGTGAGGCGCCCGTGGTCGTGATGACCACCGAGGTGCTGCGCAACATGCTCTACGCCGGCTCGTCCACCCTCGACGGGCTCGCCTACGTCGTGATGGACGAGGTGCACTACCTCGCCGACCGGTTCCGCGGCCCGGTCTGGGAAGAGGTGATCATCCACCTGCCCGACCACGTGCAGCTCGTGTCGCTGTCGGCCACCGTGTCGAACGCCGAGGAGTTCGGCGACTGGCTCGAGATGGTCCGCGGCGACACGGCCGTCGTCGTCTCCGAGCGCCGCCCCGTGCCGCTGTGGCAGCACGTGATCGTCTCCTCCCGTGAGGGCGGCCCGCGCGGCGTGCCGCGCCTGATGGACCTGTACGCCGGGCACGTCGACCCCACCGACCCGGGACCCAACCCGCCGATCAACCCCGAGCTCGCCGAGTACTTCCGGGTGGCCGGGCGCCGCGGCGACGACCGGGCCGGCTCGGGACGCGGGGACCGGGGCTACCGCGGCCGCGGCGTCGCGCCGCGCGCCAAGCGGGGCGCCGGGGCCGCCGGCCTGGCGCCGCAGCGGCGCACGCCGCCGCGCTTCGCCGTCGTCGACGCGCTCGACGCCGACGCGCTGCTGCCGGCGATCTACTTCATCTTCTCCCGCGCCGGGTGCGAGGGCGCCGTGCAGCAGTGCCTGCAGGCCGGGCTGCGGCTGACCTCCCCGCAGGAGGAGGCCGAGATCCGCCGCATCGTCGAGGAGCGCACGGCCACCATCCCCGCCGAGGACCTCGACGTGCTGGGCTACTGGACCTGGCAGCAGGCGCTGGCCCGCGGCATCGCCGCCCACCACGCCGGCCTGCTGCCGGTGTTCAAGGAGACCGTCGAGGAGCTGTTCGCCCGCGGCCTGGTCAAGGTCGTGTTCGCCACCGAGACGCTCGCGCTCGGCATCAACATGCCGGCGCGCTCGGTGGTGCTGGAGAAGCTCGTCAAGTGGGACGGCACCGCCCACCAGCCGGTCACGCCCGGCGAGTACACCCAGCTCACCGGCCGCGCCGGGCGCCGCGGCATCGACGTCGAGGGGCACGCCGTCGTCGTCGACCACTCCGGCCTCGACCCGGTCGCCCTGGCCGGCCTCGCCTCGCGCCGCCTGTACCCCCTGCGCTCGAGCTTCCGGCCCACGTACAACATGGCCGTCAACCTCGTCGCCCAGGTCGGGCGCGACCGCGCTCGCGAGGTGCTCGAGACGTCGTTCGCCCAGTTCCAGGCCGACCGCGGCGTCGTCGGCCTGGCCAAGCAGGCGCAGGCGCACGCCGAGGCGCTCGACGGCTACGCCAAGGCCATGACGTGCGACCAGGGCGACTTCGCGCAGTACATGGACCTGCGCCGGCAGATCGGCGAGCGGGAGAAGGAGCTGTCCCGCGCCGCGTCCGGCAAGCGCCGGGCCGAGGCCGTCGCCTCGTTCGAGCGGCTGCGCCGCGGCGACGTCGTCGAGGTGCCCGGCGGGCGGCGGCGCGGGTACGTCGTCGTGCTCGACCCGGGCCAGGACGAGCGCGGGTTCGACGGGCCGCGGCCCACCGTGCTCACCCAGGAGCGGCAGGTCAAGAAGCTCACCCTCGCCGACGCCCCCGGCGGCGTCACCGTGGTGACGAAGGTCAGGATCCCCAAGGCGTTCAACGCCCGGCGCCCCGACGCCCGGCGCGACCTGGCCTCCAGCATGCGCACGGCCCTCGGCGCGTTCCGGGACGACGCCGGCACCGGCCACGGGCCGCGAGCGCCGCGGCCCGGTGAGGGGCCCGGCAGGCGCGGCGACGCCGCGAGCGACCGGCAGCTGCAGAGCCTGCGCGCCGCGCTGCGGGCGCACCCGTGCCACGCCTGCCCCGACCGCGACGACCACGCCCGGTGGGCCGAGCGGTGGGACCGGCTCAAGGCGGAGCACGACCGGCTGGTGTCGCGGATCGCGAACCGGACCGGGTCGGTGGCGCGCACGTTCGACCGCACCTGCGAGGTGCTGCTGACCCTCGGCTACCTGGAGCGGGTCGAGGGCTCGGCGGAGCGCTCCGCGGGGATGCGGGTGACCACGGACGGGCGGTGGCTGCGGCGGCTGTACGCCGAGAGCGACCTGCTGCTGGCCGAGTGCCTGCGCCGCGGGGTGTGGGACGGGCTGGACCCGGCCGGGCTGGCCGCGGCGGTCTCCACGGTCGTGTACTCCGGGCGCCGGGAGGAGGCGACGGACCCGTACGTGCCCGGCGGGCCGCAGGGCCGGCTGGCGCAGGCGCTCGACGCCACCGTGCGGGTGTGGTCGCAGGTGACGGACCTGGAGGAGACGCACGGGCTGGACGCCACCGGGGAGATCGACCTCGGGCTGGTCGCGCCGGTGCACCGGTGGGCGTCGGGCCGGGGCCTGGACGCGGTGCTGCGCGGCACGGACATCGCCGCCGGCGACTTCGTGCGCTGGTGCAAGCAGGTGGTGGACGTGCTCGACCAGCTGGCCCAGGCGGCCCCGCGCCCGGCGCTGCGCTCGGCGGCCCGCAAGGCGCAGGACGCGGTGCTGCGCGGCGTGGTGGCGTACTCCAGCGTGTGAGGCGCGGCTCGGCCGCCGGCCGGCCCCGTGCGGCGGCTACGTGGGGACGGGGCGGCGGCCGGGGGTGGCCTAGAGTCGGCGCGTGACCTCGACCCTGTACCGCAACGGTGCCGTCCACTCGTCCGCCGACCCGTTCGCCGAGGCCCTGCTCGTCGACGACGGGGTGGTCGTGTGGGTCGGGGCCGAGGACACCGCCGCGGGGCTGGCGGCGCGCGCGGACCGGGTGATCGACCTCGACGGCGCGCTGGTGACGCCGGCGTTCGTGGACGCCCACGTGCACGTGCTCGAGACGGGCCTGGCGCTGGAGTCCGTGGACCTGAGCCCGGCGGCGGCGCCCACGCGGGCCGCGGCGCTGGACGCCCTGGCCGCCGGCGCGCGGGCCCTGGCGGCCTCCGACCCGGGTGGCGGCGAGGTGCTGCTGGCGTCCGGCTGGGACGAGCGGGCCTGGCCCGAGGCGGCTCCGCTCACCCGCGAGGACCTCGACGCGGCGTGCGGCGGCCGGCCGGTCTACGCGGCGCACGCCGGCCTGCACGCGGCCGTGGTGTCGACGTCGCTGGCCGCCGCGGCCGGCGCCGACCGCGTCCCCGGCTGGGACCCCGCTGGGCTCGTGGCGGGGGAGGCCCTGGCCGCCGCCCGCGCCGTCGCGCAGGACCTGCCCCCGCAGCGGCGCCCGCGGGCCTACCGGCGGGCGCTGGAGCGGGCGGCGCGCCTCGGCGTCGCCGCGGTGCACGAGATGAGCACCCCGCGCACCGACACCCGCGCCGGCCTGGCCGAGCTCGTCGCGCTGGGCGCCGACCCGGCCGGCGGCCTGCCGCTCGTCGTGGCCTACCGGGGCGAGCTGTGCGCGTCGGAGGACGACGCCCGCGCCCTGCTGGCGGAGCTGCCGTTCCTGCGCGGCATCGCCGGGGACATCGCGGTGGACGGGTCGATCGCGGCGCACACGGCCGCCATGCGCCAGCCGTACGCCGACATCGTGGCCAGCGCGGCCGGCCCCGACCCCCGCGGGACGCTGACGCTGTCCGCCGAGCAGGTCGCGGCGCACCTGGCCGCCGTCTGCGCCGTGGGCGTGCAGGCCGGCTTCCACGTGGCGGGCGACCGCGCCATGGACGAGCTCGTGGCCGGCCTGGAGGCCGCGGCCGGGCGTCTGGGCGGCGGGCCGCTGCGCGCCGCCCGCCCCCGCGTGGAGCACGCGCCGTTCGTCGACGCCGCGGCCCTGGCCTCGCTGCTGCTGCACGGGGTGTCGCTGTCGGTGCAGCCCGCGCACGCCGCCGCCTGGGGCGGGCCCGACGGGCTGTACGCCGCCCGGCTGGGCGCACCCCGCGCGGACATCATGGCGCCCTTCGCCGACCTGCAGTCGGCCGGCATCCCGCTGGCGTTCGGCTCGGACTCGCCCGCCACGCCGCTGGACCCGTGGCAGGCGGTGCGCGCCGCGCTGACCCACCAGGACGAGACGCAGCGGCTGTCGGCCCGCGCGGCGTTCCGCGCGCACACCCGCGGCGGGTGGCGCCTGGCCGGCGTCGACCACGCCGGCGAGCTGCGCGTCGGCGCCCCGGCCCACCTCGCGGTCTGGCGCTCCGACGCCTACGTGGTGCAGAGCTCCGGGCGGGGCCTGTCCTCGTGGAGCGAGGAGGCCCGGGCCGGCCAGCCGGTCCTGCCCGACCTGGCGCCGGGCGCGCCCGAGCCGGAGTGCCTGCACACCGCCCGCGACGGCGTCCCGCTGTTCGACACCTTCGCGTGACCCCGCCGGCGCTCGGGGCGTGGCCCCCGGCACGGCGCCGCACGACCGCTCCGAGCCGGTGTCCAGCCAGGTCGCGTACGCTGCCGGGGTGCTGCGACCCGACACCCGCGACCGGCGCGCCCCCCGCACCGACGGCCCCCTGGACGACGCGTCGTTCTGGGCTGCCCGCCCGGTGACCCTCCTGCTCGCGGTCGCGGCCGGGGTGTCGCTGTGGGCGGCGTTCCCGGACGTCGGCGCCTGGCCGCTGGCGGTCGTGGGCATGGCGCTGCTGCACGCCGCGCTGCGCCGCGACGGGGCGCGGTGGAACCTGCTGGTCGGGTCCGTGGCCGGCGCGGTGTTCTTCCTGTCGCACCTGTGGTGGGCCAACGAGGCGACCGACACGGTCCCGTGGGTCGCCCTGAGCGTCGTCGAGGCCCTGTTCGTGGGCCTGTTCGGCGTGCTGTGGACGTGGGCGCGCCGCCTGCCGGTGGTCGGCCGGGCGCGCGGCGCCGCGGGCGTCGCCGCCCACGCGGCCGCGTTCGCCGCCGTCTGGACCGCCGTCGAGCAGTGGCGCTCGGAGTGGCCGTTCGGCGGCTTCCCCTGGGGGCGGCTGGCCTGGTCGGTCGCCGCGGCCCCCACGGGCCGGGCCGCCTGGCTCGGCGGCACGGTCCTGGTGACGTTCCTGCTGGCCGCCACGGGCGCGCTGCTCGCCGTCCTGGCGCGCCGCGCGGTCGCGGCCGTCCGGGCGTCCGGTCACGCGTCCGGTCAGGCGTCCGGTCACGCGTCCGACGGCCCCGAGCGCCGCCGCGCGGCCCTGGGCGCCGCCGGGGCGGCCGCCGCGGGCGCCGTGCTGCTGCTCGGCCCGCAGGGGCTGCCGCTGCCGCACGACGACGCCACCCGCCCGGTGCCCTCCCCGCCCGTCACCGCCGCCGTGGAGGTCCCCGACCGCACCGACTTCGTCGACGCCGGCACCGCCACGGCCCAGACGGGCGTGCTGCAGGTGGGCGCCGTGCAGGGCGACGTGGGCTCGCCCGGGCTCGGGTCGTTCGCCAACCGGGCCGAGGTGCTCAACAACCACCTGGCCGGCACGGCCGTGCTGGCGCGGACGTTCGGCGCCGACGCCCCCGCCGACCGGCGCCTCGACGCGGTCCTGTGGCCGGAGAACGGCTCGGACCTCGACCCGCAGGAGGCGCGCGACGTCGCGCGCGCGCTCGACGACGCGTCGGCCGACGTCGGCGCGCCGATCCTCGTGGGCGCCCAGGAGTTCCCCGAGTCCGGCGGGCGGTACAACGTGCTGCTGCTGTGGCAGGACGGCGCCAGGGTGCTCGACCGGTACGCCAAGCAGCACCCCGCGCCGTTCGGCGAGTACATCCCGCTGCGGTCGTTCGTGCGCACGTTCAGCGACCAGGTCGACCGCGTCTCCACCGACATGATCGCCGCCCAGAACCCGCCCGTGGTCGACGTGCCGTCCGAGCGGCTGGGCCGCACGGTGCGCCTCGGCACCGCCATCTGCTTCGAGGTCGCCTACGACGAGATCCTGCGCGACGCCGTCCTGCGCGGCGCCGAGGCGCTCGTGGTGCCGACCAACAACGCGTCCTTCGGCCTCACCGCCGAGTCCACCCAGCAGCTCGCGATGACCCGCCTGCAGGCCATCAGCACGGGCCGCGCCGCCGTGCAGGTCTCCACCGTGGGCGTCTCCGGCGTCGTCGCGCCCGACGGCACCCTGGTGGCCCGCACCGGGCTGTTCACCGCCGACCAGGTCGCCGCGCGGCTGCCGCTGCGCACCGCGCTCACGCCGGCCGTCGTCGCCGGCTACTGGCCCGGCTGGGTCGTGAGCGCAGCGGGCGTCGTGCTGGCCGCCGCGGGCCTGGTGGTGGGCGTGCGCGACGCGCGCCGCCGCCGGACGGGCGCGGCCGCGTGAGCGCCGCCCGCACGCTCGTCGTCGTGCCCACCTACGACGAGCGCGAGTCGCTGCCCGGCACGCTCGCCGCGCTGCGCGAGCACGTGCCCGACGTCGACGTGCTGGTGGTCGACGACGCCTCCCCGGACGGCACCGGCGAGCTCGCGGACGCGATCGCGGCGGCCGACCCGGCCGTGCACGTGCTGCACCGGCGGGGCAAGGGCGGGCTCGGCGCCGCCTACGTCGCCGGCTTCGGCTGGGGGCTCGAGCGCGGCTACGCGGTGCTCGTGGAGATGGACGCCGACGGCTCCCACCGCGCCGTCGACCTGCCCCGCCTGCTGGCGCGCGCCGCCGCGCCGGACCGCCCGGACCTCGTCGTCGGCTCGCGGTGGGTGCGCGGCGGCAGCGTCGTCAACTGGCCCTGGTACCGCGAGCTGCTCTCGCGCGGCGGCAACACCTACGTGCGCCTCGTGCTCGGCATGCAGGTCAGGGACGCCACCGCCGGCTTCCGCGCCTACCCGGCCGAGACCCTGCGGCGCATCGACCTGGCGTCGGTGGAGTCGCACGGCTACTGCTTCCAGGTGGACATGACCTGGCGGGTGGTGCGCGCGGGCGGGCGCGTGGCCGAGGTGCCGATCACGTTCGTCGAGCGCGTCGCGGGCACCTCGAAGATGAGCCGCGCCATCGTGGCCGAGGCGCTGACCAAGACGACGGCGTGGGGCCTGGCGCACCGCGGGCGCCAGCTGCGCGGGCTGGCCGCGCGGCTGCGCGGCGGGCGAGGGGTCGGCGCGCGCCGCTGAGCCGGGGCGCCTCGGCGCTCGGGCCCGGGTCGCCGGTGCCCCGGGTCGGGGGCGCGACGAAGGCCGGCCCCGATCGGGGCCGGCCTTCGTGGTGTCGGTCGCGAGAGCGGACTCGCGGACGGCTCAGGCGCCGCGGCGCAGCTTGCCTGCGCGCAGCAGCTCCAGGCGCTCCTCCAGCAGCTCCTCGAGCTCGGAGACCGTGCGGCGCTCCAGGAGCATGTCCCAGTGGGTGCGCTGCGGCTTGGTGGCCTTGGGCTCGGGCTTCTCGGCGTCGCGCAGGAGCGCCTCGGCGCCGCAGCGGCACTCCCACACCGGCGGGACCTCGGCGTCGGTGGAGAAGGGCAGGATGATGGTGTGCCCGTTCGGGCAGTCGTAGTACGCCTGGAACCGCGGGGCGAAGTCCACACCCTCGTCCGACTCCATGCTCTTCGCGCCGATGCTCATGCCGCGCAGGGACCGGTCAGGCATGTCGTCCTCCTCGAGGTGGGATGGTGAGGCCTCCGGCTCACGGAGGGCCAAGGGGGTCAACGCCCGCCCGCGGGCCGATTGTTCCGCCGGGCGGTGAGACGCACGCCACAGCACACGTCTTTTTCTGTGTCAAGGGTTCCGTGTCGAGGCGTTTCGCGCAATTCGAGCCCCGCCCGGTGCGCCGCGCGCCGCGAGCGCCGGACGGGACCAGACTGGCAGAGAACGCGCCACCGTCGCAGCCCGCCGGGCGGCGAGCCGGGCCGGGAATGATCGGCCGCACCCGGTGGTTGGAGCGATAGTCCATGCAAGAGCATGGAAATACCGTTGCCGGCTCCACGCCGGCAGCCCCGGCGGCCCGGCCGCGGGGGGACCGAGCAGGGAGCTGAGCACCGTGCAGTTCGGAATCTTCTCCGTCAGCGACGTGACCACGGACCCGACCACGGGCCACACCCCGGACGACACCGAGCGGGTGCGCGCGATGCTGACCATCGCGCAGCACGCGGACGAGGCCGGCCTCGACGTCTTCGCCACCGGCGAGCACCACAACCCGCCGTTCGTCGCCTCGAGCCCGACGACGATGCTCGGCTACCTCGCGGGCGTCACCAAGAACATCACCCTGTCGACCGCGACGACGCTCATCACGACGAACGACCCGGTCCGCCTGGCCGAGGAGTACGCGATGCTCCAGGTGATCTCCGGCGGCCGGATGGACCTCATGATGGGCCGCGGCAACACCGGCCCGGTGTACCCCTGGTTCGGCCAGGACATCCGCAACGGCATCCCGCTGGCCATCGAGAACTACGCGCTGCTGCGCAAGCTCTGGACCGAGGACGTCGTCGACTGGAAGGGCCGGTTCCGCACCCCGCTGCAGGGCTTCACCTCCACGCCCCGCCCGCTGGACGGCGTGCCGCCGTTCGTGTGGCACGGCTCGATCCGCAGCCCCGAGATCGCCGAGCAGGCCGCGTACTACGGCGACGGGTTCCTGCACAACAACATCTTCTGGCCCATGACCCACACCAAGCAGATGGTGCAGTTCTACCGCGAGCGCTACGAGCACTACGGCCACGGCCGCGCCGACCAGGCGATCGTGGGCCTGGGCGGGCAGGTGTTCGTCCGCAGGAACAGCCAGGACGCCTGGAACGAGTTCCGCCCGTACTTCGACGTGGCGCCGGTGTACGGCCACGGCCCGTCGATGGAGGACTTCACCCGCGAGACGCCGCTGACCGTCGGCTCCCCGCAGCAGGTCATCGACCGGTACGGGGCCTTCGTCGAGGAGGTCGGCTACTACCAGCGCCAGATGTTCCTCATCGACCACGCCGGCCTGCCGCTCAAGACCGTGCTCGAGCAGATCGACCTCCTCGCCGAGGACGTGGTGCCCGAGCTGCGCCGGATCGTCGAGGCCAAGCGCCCCGCCGACGACGTGCCGCTGAACCCGCCGACGCACGCCGAGCGCGTCGCCGCCGCCCGCACGGCCGGCGAGGCCGCCGCCACGCACGTGGGCGACTCCGTCGACCCGTACACCGGCACGGTCGCCGAGGACGCCCAGCCCGCCACGCACGCGGGCCGGTCCTTCGGCCTCTGACGCCCCGCACCGCCCGGCCCGCACCCGCCCCCAGCCCCTCGTAGAACGAAGGAACCCCCGTGAGCACCGCCCGCACCCTCGTCGTCGTCTCCGCCGGCCTGTCGAACCCGTCGTCCACCCGCCTGCTGGCGGACCGGCTGACGGACGCGACCGTGCGCGAGCTCGAACGGCTCGGCGACGACGTCACCGTCGTCAACCTCGAGCTGCGCGACCACGCGCACGCGATCGTCGACGCCATGCTCACCGGGTTCCCCACCGGCGAGCTGGCCGAGGCCCTCGAGCAGCTCGTGGCCGCCGACGGCGTCATCGCGGTGACCCCGCTGTTCACCACCACCTACTCGGGGCTGTTCAAGTCGTTCGTCGACATCGTCGACAAGGACTCCCTGCGCGACATGCCCGTGCTGCTGGGCGCCACCGGCGGGACGCCGCGCCACTCCCTGGCGCTGGACTACTCGGTGCGCCCGCTGTTCAGCTACCTGCGCACCGACGTCCTGGCCACCACGGTGTTCGCCGCGACCGACGACTGGGCCGGCCAGGGCGACGAGGAGAACCCGCTGCCGCGGCGGATCGAGCGCGCCGGGCGCGAGCTGGCCGAGCGGGTGCACGCCCGGGAGAACGCCGGGCCGGCCGACCCGTTCGCCTCCGCGCCGAGCTTCGCCGACCTGCTGGCCCAGGGCGGCGTGGAGTCCTGAGCCCCGCGTGACCGGGCTCAGAGCACGTCGGCCAGGTCCGCGGCCGCCAGGCCGTGCGCCTCGGCCACGCCCGGGTGGGCCACCGCGCCGTCGTGCACGTTGAGGCCGGCCGCGAGCGCCGGGTCGGCGCGCAGCGCGTCGCGCCACCCGAGGTCCGCGAGCGCGGCGGCGTACGGCAGGGTGACGTTCGTCAGGGCGTAGGTGGAGGTGTGCGGCACCGCGCCGGGCATGTTGGCCACGGCGTAGAAGACGCTGTCGTGCACGCGGTAGGTCGGCTCGGCGTGGGTGGTGGGCCGGGTGCCCTCGAAGCAGCCGCCCTGGTCGACCGCGACGTCGACCAGCACGCTGCCCGGCCGCATCCGGCTCACCAGCTCGTCGGTGACCAGCACGGGCGCCTTGGCGCCGGGCACCAGGACCGCGCCGATCACCAGGTCGGCCTCCAGCAGGGCCTGCTCGACGGTGTAGGCGTTCGAGGCGAGCGTGCGCACGCGGCCGAAGAGCTCGTGGTCGGCCGCGCGCAGCACGTCGACGTTCTTGTCCAGGAGCGTCACCCGCGCGCCCATGCCCACGGCGATGCGGGCGGCGTTCATCCCGGCCGTGCCGGCGCCGATGACGACGACGTGGCCGGGTGCCACGCCGGGCACCCCGCCCAGGAGCGTGCCGCGCCCGCCGGCGGCCTTGAGCAGCGTGGCGGCGCCCACCTGCGGCGCGAGCCGGCCGGCGACCTCCGACATGGGGGCCAGCAGCGGCAGCGCGCCGGTCGCCGTCTGCACGGTCTCGTAGGCCACGGCCGTGACGCGCCGGGCCAGCAGCTCCTCGGTCAGCGCCTTGTCGGCGGCCAGGTGCAGGTAGGTGAACAGCACCTGCCCCGGCCGGATGCGGTGGTACTCCTCGGCGACGGGCTCCTTGACCTTGAGCACGAGCTCGCCGGCGGCCCACACGGCGTCGGCGTCCGGCTCGATCGTGGCGCCGGCCGCCACGTACTCCGCGTCGGGGATCGCCGAGCCGACGCCGGCACCGGCCTGCAGGTGCACCGTGTGCCCGTGGCGCACCAGCTCGTGCACGCCGGCCGGGGTGATCGCCACCCGGTACTCGTGGTTCTTGACCTCCGTGGGGACGCCGATGCGCATCGTCGCTCACCTTCTCCTCGTGGGACCGGCCGGGAGGGCGCCTCGTGGGCGTGCCCTGCGGGGCCGCGGTGCGTGCACCGTGACCCGCGTCACCATTCTCCCGGAAGGACCGGCCGATGTTCGGTCGACCGGGCGAGGTCCGCCGAAGATTCTGTAGCGTGCCGCCATGGTCGACCGATCTTCGACGGCGCCGACGCCGCGCCCCACCGGGCCGAACGATCTTCGACGCCCGGCGGCGCCGTCGGGCCTCGAGCCGCGCGCAGGGTCCCCGGTGGTGCTCGACGCCGTCGACCACCGGATCCTGCGTGCGCTCGCGCAGGACGCGCGCCTGCCGAACAACGCGCTCGCCGCGCAGGCCGGGGTCGCGCCCTCCACCTGCCTGGCGCGGGTGCGGGCGCTGCGCGAGCGGGGCGTGCTGCGCGGCTTCCACGCCGACGTCGACCCGGCCCGGGTGGGCCGCCCGCTGCAGGCCATCATCGCCGTGCGCATGCAGGGGCACGCCCGCTCGCGCCTGACCTCGTTCCTGCACGAGCTCGCGGCGCTGCCCGGGGTGCTCGACGTGTTCCTGCTCGGCGGGGCGCACGACTTCTTCGTGCACGTGGCCGCCCCGGACACCGACGGGCTCAACGACTTCGTCGTCGAGCACCTGTCCGCCAACCCCGACGTGGCGCTCACCGAGACCAACCTGATCTTCCAGCACGCCCGCGCGTACGTGTTCTGACAGGCTGGCGAGGGCGGCACGGGCGCCCCGCCCGCCCGCCGCGGAGGGAGCGCGCGTGTCACGTCGAGAGCTCGTGGTGCTCGGGACGGCCAGCATGGTCCCGACCCGGACCCGCAACCACAACGGCTACGTGCTGTTCTTCGACGACACCGGCATCCTGTTCGACCCGGGCGAGGGCACCCAGCGGCAGATGACCCTCGCCGGGGTGTCCGCCACCGACCTCACCCGCATCGCGCTCACCCACCTGCACGGCGACCACTCGCTCGGGCTGGCCGGCGTCGTGCAGCGCCTGTCCGGCGACCAGGTGCCGCACACCGTGCCGATCTCGTTCCCCGCCTCGGGGCTGTCCTGGGTCAGCCACCTGCTCGAGGCGAGCGCGTTCGCCCACCACGAGCGCGTGGTGCTCCAGCCGCTGGAGGCCGACGGCCCCGTGCCGCGGGTGGCGGGGGAGAAGGGCGGCACGACGGCGGCCCTCGCCTCGGCCCGGCTGGACCACACGACCGACGCGGTGGGCTACCGGCTGCAGGAGCCCGACGGCGTCTCCCTGGACGCGGCCGCCCTCGCCCGGCTGGGCGTCACCGGGCCCGCGGTCGGCCGCCTGCAGCGCGAAGGCTCCCTGGCGCTCGCGGACGGGCGCACGCTGCACCGGGACACGGTGAGCGTGCCGCGCCCGGGGCAGTCCGTGGCGTTCGTCATGGACACCCGGCTGTGCGACGCGGTCGGGCGGCTGGCCGACGGCGTCGACCTGCTGGTGGTGGAGTCGACGTTCCTGGACCGCGACGCCGACCTGGCCAAGCGCTGGGGCCACCTCACCTGCCGGCAGGCCGCCCAGGTGGCCGCGGAGGCCGGGGTGCGCCACCTGGTGCTCACGCACTTCTCCCAGCGCTACACCGAGCCGGACGAGCTGCCGGCGGCCTTCGAGCGCGAGGCCCGCGAGGTCTTCGACGGCGCCCTCACGGTGGCGGCCGACCTCGACCGGGTCCCGCTGCCGCCGCGCCGGCGCGGCTGAGCCGCGGGGCGCCCGGGCGCCGGGGTGCCGGGGTGCCCGGCGCGGTCAGGCGCAGCGCTCAGGCCGGCGCGGTCACCGGCAGGGCGAGCGTCATGAACGTGCTGTGCGGGTCCGGGCCGTAGCCGCCGAACGGCGGGCACTCGGCGAACCCGTGGCGGGCGTACAGCCGGCGGGCGGGCGCGAAGAACTCCTGGGTGCCGGTCTCCAGGCTGACGCGGGCGTACCCGCGCTCGGCGGCGACCGCCAGCAGCCGGCGCAGCACCGCGGTGGCCACCCCCCGCCCGCGCGCCGCGGCCGTGGTGCGCATCGACTTCAGCTCGCCGTGGGTCGCGTCGAGCTGCTTGAGCGCGCCGCAGCCCAGCACGGTGCCGTCCGCGTCGCGGGCGGTCAGGAACGTGACCGCCGGGTCCAGCAGCGCGGCCAGGTCCAGGGCGTGCACGAACTCCGGCGGGCTCGTGGCGTACATGTCGGCCAGGTGCTCGGTGAGCAGGGCGACGACGTCCGGGCGGTCGGGGGACTCGAGGGCGACGACGAGGTCGGCGGGGGCGGTCACGGCCGCATCGTGGCACGCGGGCGTTACGCGCAGGTGTCCGGGCGCGGGGGCTGGGCCCGGGTGTCCAGGCGGCGGGAATGCCCGCCGGCCCAGGGGGTTGCACCCGACGTGAAGAACATCGGGTTCCTGTCCTTCGGCCACTGGACGCCGCACCCCACATCGCGCACGCAGTCGGCGTCGGACGCGCTGCTGCAGTCGATCGACCTGGCGGTCGCGGCGGAGGAGCTCGGCGCCGACGGCGCCTGGTTCCGGGTGCACCACTTCGCCCGCCAGCTCGCCTCGCCCTTCCCGCTGCTCGCAGCGGTCGGGGCGCGCACCCGCCGCATCGAGATCGGCACCGGCGTCATCGACATGCGCTACGAGAACCCGATGTACATGGCGGAGGACGCCGGCGCGGCCGACCTCATCGCCGGCGGCCGCCTGCAGCTCGGCATCTCCCGCGGGTCACCGGAGCAGGTGGTCGACGGGTGGCGCTACTTCGGGTACGAGCCGGGCGAGGGGCGCACCGAGGCCGACATGGCCCGCTCGCACGCGGAGGTGTTCCTCCAGGTGGTCGAGGGGCGCGGGTTCGCCCAGCCCAACCCGCGCCCGATGTTCCCCAACCCGCCGGGCCTGCTGCGCGTGGAGCCGCACTCGCCGGGGCTGCGCGAGCGGGTCTGGTGGGGCGCCGGGTCGAACGCGACGGCGCGCTGGGCGGCCGAGCGCGGGATGCACCTCATGAGCTCGACCCTCAAGGACGACGAGAGCGGCAAGCCGTTCCACGTCCAGCAGGCCGAGCAGATCCAGGTGTTCCGCGACGCCTGGAAGGAGGCCGGGCACGCCCACGAGCCGCGCGTGTCGGTGAGCCGCTCGATCTTCGCCCTCGTCTCGGACGAGGACCGCGCGTACTTCGGCGGCGGGGGAGAGGAGTCCGACCAGGTCGGCACGATCGAGCCCGGCACCCGGTCCATCTTCGGGCGCTCCTACGCCGCCGAGCCCGACGTCCTGGTCGAGCAGCTCGCCCAGGACGAGGCGATCGCCGCCGCGGACACCCTGCTGCTCACCGTGCCGAACCAGCTGGGCGTCGACTACAACGCCCACGTCCTCGAGGCGGTCCTCACCCACGTCGCCCCGCAGCTCGGCTGGCGCTGACCCGCGGCGCTCGCGGGCCGGCCGCGTCAGGGGCGGCGACGTCGCCGGCGCCCACCGGGGCGAGCCGCAGGGACAGGGGCTGTGCGCTGCTCACGAGGCCCGATCCTGGCACGCCGCCGGCCCGCGGACCCTGGCCGCGCCCGGCCGGCGCGTGGCACGATCGGGCAGTGGCCGGCGAGCTCCCGCTGACGGGCGCCCGCGCCGCGCGACCCGTCAGAAATCGAGAAGCCCGCCCCGGGACGCCTGCCCTAGCGTGACTCCGCGGGCAGCTCGGCCCGCCCCGCACCCGCCGGCCCCGACCCCTCTCGACACAGGTGGAGACACGATGAGCACCGCCACGAGCCCTGCCCCGACCACCGACGCCGCGCACCCGGCCGACGCCCACGACCTCATCCGGGTGCAGGGAGCACGGGAGAACAACCTCAAGGACGTCAGCGTCGAGCTGCCCAAGCGCCGGCTCACCGCGTTCACCGGCGTCTCCGGCTCCGGCAAGAGCTCGCTCGTCTTCGCCACCATCGCCGCCGAGTCGCAGCGGATGATCAACGAGACCTACAGCACCTTCGTGCAGGGCTTCATGCCCACGCTCGCGCGCCCCGACGTCGACCTGCTCGACGGGCTCACCACGGCGATCATCATCGACCAGGAGCGCATCGGCGCGAACCCCCGCTCGACCGTCGGCACCGTCACGGACGCCAACGCGCTGCTGCGCATCCTGTTCAGCCGGCTCGGGCAGCCCCACGTGGGGTCCGCCCAGGCGTTCTCCTTCAACGTGGCGTCCATCAGCGGCGCCGGCGCCGTCACGCTCGAGCGCGGCGGCAAGACCACCAAGGAGCGGCGCAGCTTCAGCATCACCGGCGGCATGTGCCCCCGTTGCGAGGGCATGGGGCAGGTGACCGACTTCGACCTGACCGAGATGTACGACGACGCGAAGTCGCTGCGCGAGGGACCCTTCAGGATCCCCGGGTACAGCTCCGACGGCTGGTACGGCCGCATCTTCGCCGGCTCGGGCTTCTTCGACCCCGACAAGCCCATCCGCGACTACTCGGAGCAGGAGCTGCAGGACCTGCTCTACCGGGAGCCGACCAAGATCAAGGTCGAGGGCATCAACCTCACGTACGAGGGTCTGATCCCCAAGCTGCAGAAGTCGATCCTCACCAAGGACCGCGAGGCCATGCAGCCGCACGTGCGGGCGTTCGTGGAGCGGGCGATCACGTTCACCACCTGCCCCGAGTGCGACGGCACCCGCCTCAACGAGGGGGCCCGCTCGTCCAAGATCCGCGGCATCAGCATCGCCGACGCCTGCCGGATGCAGATCAGCGACCTCGCCCGGTGGGTCGGCGAGCTGGACGAGCCGTCCGTGGCGCCGCTGCTGGCCAACCTGCGCCACCTGCTCGACTCCTTCGTCGAGATCGGCCTCGGCTACCTGTCGCTCGAGCGGCCGTCGGGCACGCTGTCGGGCGGCGAGGCCCAGCGCACCAAGATGATCCGCCACCTCGGCTCCTCGCTCACCGACGTCACCTACGTGTTCGACGAGCCGACCATCGGGCTGCACCCGCACGACATCCAGCGGATGAACGAGCTGCTGCTGCGCCTGCGCGACAAGGGCAACACGGTGCTCGTCGTCGAGCACAAGCCCGAGGCGATCGCCATCGCCGACCACGTCGTCGACCTCGGCCCGGGCGCCGGCAGCGCGGGCGGCCAGGTCGTCTACCAGGGGACGCTCGAGGGCCTGCGCGCCAGCGGCACGCTCACCGGCCGCCACCTCGACGACCGGGCCACCCTCAAGCCGTCCGTGCGCACGCCCACCGGGGCGCTCGCGGTGCGCGGCGCCCGCGCGAACAACCTCCGGGACGTCGACGTCGACATCCCGCTCGGGGTGCTCGTCGTCGTCACCGGCGTGGCCGGCTCGGGCAAGAGCTCGCTCGTGCACGGGTCGCTGCCGCGCGGCGCCGACGTCGTCTCGATCGACCAGGGCGCCATCCGCGGTTCGCGGCGCAGCAACCCCGCCACGTACACGGGCCTGCTCGAGCCGGTCCGCAAGGCGTTCGCCAAGGCCAACGGCGTCAAGCCCGCGCTGTTCAGCCCCAACTCCGAGGGCGCCTGCCCCACCTGCAACGGCGCCGGGGTGGTCTACACCGACCTGGCGATGATGGCCGGCGTCGCGGCCCCGTGCGAGCAGTGCGAGGGCCGGCGGTTCCAGGCCGAGGTGCTCGAGTACAAGCTCGGCGGCAAGGACATCAGCGAGGTCCTGGCGATGCCGGTGACCGAGGCCCTGGAGTTCTTCGGCGCGGGGGAGGCCCGCACGCCGGCGGCGTGGACCGTCCTCGGGCACCTCGCCGACGTCGGCCTCGGGTACATCAGCCTCGGCCAGCCGCTGACGACCCTGTCCGGCGGCGAGCGGCAGCGGCTCAAGCTGGCGACGCACATGGGGGAGAAGGGCGGCGTCTACGTGCTCGACGAGCCCACCACCGGCCTGCACCTCGCGGACGTCGAGCAGCTGCTCGGCCTGCTCGACCGGCTGGTCGACTCCGGCAAGTCGGTCGTGGTCATCGAGCACCACCAGGCCGTCATGGCGCACGCCGACTGGATCATCGACCTCGGGCCCGGCGCCGGCCACGACGGCGGCCGGGTGGTGTTCGAGGGCACGCCCGCCGACCTCGTCGCGGCGCGCTCCACGCTCACCGGCGAGCACCTCGCGGCCTATGTCGGCGCCTGAGCCGGCCACGGCGGACGTGGCGGGGGAGACCCACGGCGGCACCGGCCCGGCGCGCACCACCGTGCTGGGTCCCGTGCTGGGGCCGGACGACGACGTCGTCGCGGCGCTGGGGGAGCGGCCGCACCGCGTCCTCGTGGCGGGCACGTCCGGCGCGGGCAAGACGACGCTGGCCGGGCGCTTGGCCGCCCTGTGGGACCTGCGGTACACCGAGCTCGACGGGCTCTACCACGGGCCCGGGTGGACGCCGCGGCCGCAGTTCCTCGACGAGGTGCGGGCGCTCGTGGCGTCCGACCGCTGGGTGAGCGAGTACCAGTACACGGTGGCGCGCCCGCTGCTCGCGGAGCGCGCCCAGCTGCTGGTGTGGCTCGACCTGCCGGTGCCGGTGGTCATGCACCAGGTGGTGCGCCGCACGGTGCGCCGCAGCCTGCGCCGCCTCGAGCTGTGGAACGGCAACGTCGAGCCGCCGCTGTGGACGCTCCTGACCGACGACGACCACATCCTGCGGTGGGCGTGGCAGACCCGGCGCAAGCTCGCCGACCTGCCCGAGCGCCTGGCACGGGAGGCGCCGCACCTCGTGGTGGTGCGGCTGCGCAGCCGCCGCGAGGTCGAGCGCTGGGTGACGGCCCAGGCGGCGCAGGCCCGCTGATGGCGCGGTTCACGGTGCCGGTGGCCGCGCCACCGCACGACGTGTTCGACTACCTGGCCGACCCGCGGCACCGGGCCGAGTGGCAGTCCAGCCTGCGGTCGGTCGACCTGGAGGACGCCGGGCCGCCGCGGGAGGGCACGCGCTGGGTGGACCGGACCGCCGTGGGCGCCGGCCCGCGGATGCGGATCACCGAGATGGTCCCGCCGGGGGCCGGCGGCGAGCCGGGCGCCTGGAGCGAGGTCGGGACGTGGCGCGGGCTGCGGGCGCGGCTGCGGCTGACGTTCGCACCGGACGCGGCGGGCACGGCGCTGGGCGTGGAGCTGTCCGTGGACGGCGCGTGGCCGTGGCTGCCGGTCGTCGTGGTGCTGCGGGCGCTCGCGCCGTGGGCCGTGCGCTCGGACCTGCGCCGCGCGGCGCGCATCGTGCAGCGGCGGTCCTGGCGGACGCGGACGGCGTGACGGTGCACCGGCGTGCGCCTCGTCGGGGCGTCGGCGGGAGCCCCTCTCGGCGCCGTAGGGCGGACCGGGCAGTACGCCGATAATGCACATTATGTCATTACGCGCGGAGAACGGCTCCGGGAGCGGCTCCCCTCGCGACCCGGCCGGCGTCGACGGCGACGCCGCACGCTGCGCACGACGACCACCGCGCGGCGATGCGGAAATCTGCGGCCGCGCGCACCGGCGACGCTTGGCGACGGACGCCGTCGCGCCGGGCGGCGCACCACGGGCGACGACGACCGCGGCTTCCTGACGAACGCTGCCTGATCGCCGGCGTTGCGGCCGCCTCGGCATGCTCGGTGTCAGTCTCGATGTCGGTGTTCCGGCGTCCGGCTGCTGCGTGCCGCCGCAGCGTCCGCTGCACGCCGACCACCGCAGGATCGGCGCAGGATCGGCGCAGGACAGCTGCGCAGCCGCGCGCCGCCCGACGGACGGCCACGACCCGGCGACCTGCAGCACAATCGCCTGGCCACAAGCCGCGTCCTGGGCGCCCGCCGGCCCGAGGGCGCCACCGGTGCACCAGGCATCCCCCGCGGACGGCGGCGTCGTCGCACGCCGCCTGGGCGCCGCCGCGGCCGCCCCGAGCGCACAGACCTCGGCAATGCCGCCCGACGTCGCCACCGGAAGTCGCCACAGAGATCGTCGCGGCGACGCCCTGGTCCGGGCGGCCTGCCACCGCTACACTGAAACGGACATACGCCCCAAACCATTGTGTATGTCTCAACACAGTGCTGTCGCTGACATAACGTCTGCCTCGCCGCCTCCTAGCACGGCGGCTCGCGTCCGTGTCGGTGGCCCCTCCTACCCTGGGCGACGCCGAAGCCGCAGGCCAGCGGCCCGCACGTCCGTCGTCGTGACCTGGAGGAGGTCTCGTGGTCGCCCCACCCCGGCTCACCCGCATCACCGTGGCCGAGGCTGTCGACCGCTACCTCGCCTCCGTGCGCGTGGAGTCCGTCCGCGGCGTCCTCTCCCCCACGACCGCCCGCAGCTACGAGCGCGACGTGCGCGAGCTCGCCCGCCTCCTGGGGCCCGAGCGGATCCTCGACGACGTGACCGGCGACGACGTCGACGACGCGCTCGTGACCTACCAGGCCAGCCCCGACGGCCGCTACGCCGACCCGGCGCGCAAGGCCGGCCCGGGCCGGTCGACCGCCACGGTCAACCGCTTCCGGCAGTCGGCGACGCGGTTCTTCTCGCACGCCGCCAGGGAGTGCTGGGTCCAGGCGGACCCGATGCAGTGGGCCGCTCCCCCCGCCAAGGTGCGCGGCGGCCTGCGGGTGGCCCGCACGGCGCTGTCCGCGTCCGCGGCCCAGGCGCTGCTCGCCACGGCCACCGGCGCACCCGGCCCCGGAGGCCCGGCGCGCACCGACCAGGACCTCGCGCTGCGCGACCGCCTCGTCGTCGCGCTCCTGCTCGTGCTCGGCCCGCGCGTGTCCGAGCTGGCGCGGGCCGACGTCGAGGACTTCACGCGCGAGCCGGGCCAGACCCGCTGGCGCGTGGTCGGCAAGGGCGGCACCACCCGCACCCTGGCGCTCAGCCCGCCGCTCGCCGCCGCTCTCGAGGAGTACCTCACCACGCTGCGCCCGCGCCTGGCCGCGCGCCGGCCGGACGACCCCGACGCCCAACGTTCCCTGCTGCTCAGCTGGCGCGGCCGGCGCGCCGACGCGCAGACGATCCGCGGCCTGCTCGCCCGCGCCGTCGGGCGCATGCCGGCCGAGTACCGCCGGCCCGCCACCCCGCACGCGCTGCGGCACACCACGGCGACGCTGCTGGTGGCCGAGGGGTGGGACGTCAAGGTCGTGGCCGAGCTGCTGGGCCACGCGTCCATCGCCACCACCGGCGTCTACCTCGACCGCATCGACGGCGAGCTGGCCGCGGCGATCCGCTCCCACCCCCTGTCGGGTGCGCTGGGGGCGTGACGCGCCGGGCAGCGCCGCTGGCTGCACCGACGCCGCCGCCCGGCTAGGTTGGCGGTCGTGCCCCGCTCCGCCTCGTCCACGCACTCCGACCGCCTGCCGCGCCTCGCCGTCACGCTGCCCACCGGCGCCTCCTGGGCGGGCGTGCGCCGCGTCGCGCTGCGGGCCGCGCTCGGGGCGGTGACCGTCCCGGTCGCCACGGGCCTGGCGATCATGGCGGGCGAGCGCCTGCGCCGCCACCGTCACCCGCTGGACGCCCCGTTCCCCACCGCGCCGCCCACGGACGCGAAGGTGGGCCGCACCACCACCACGGTGTACACCTCGGGCCACGACCTCTACGACGCCATGCTCGCGGCGATCCGCGGCGCCCGGCGCCACGTCTTCCTCGAGACGTTCATCTGGAAGGACGACGAGGTGGGCCAGGCGTTCAAGGAAGCGCTCGTCGACGCCGCCGCGCGCGGCGTGGCGGTCTACGTCGTCTACGACGGGTTCGCCAACCTCGTCGTGCCGCCGTCGTTCTTCCGGTTCCCGCCCGAGGTCAACGTGCTGCGCTTCCCCGTGCTGCGCCCGGGCATCCTGTGGGGCGGGATCCGCTACTCGGGGCGCGACCACCGCAAGCTGCTCGTAGTCGACGACGAGGTGGGCTTCGTCGGGGGGTACAACCTCGGCAGCCTGTACGCCGCGCACTGGCGCGACACCCACCTGCGGCTCGAGGGGCCGGCCGTGTGGGAGCTGCGCAACTCGTTCGTCGACTTCTGGAACCGGTGGCGGCGCCCGCGCCTGCCCGTGCTGCAGGACGTCGGCTCGACGGCGTGGCTGCCGCAGCTGCGCGCCGCGCGCAACGCTCCCAGCGACCTGGTCTTCCCCATCCGCGGCATCTACCTGGACGCCATCGACCGGGCGACCAGCCACGTGCACATCACCCAGGCCTACTTCATCCCGGACCGGGAGATCCTCGCCGCCCTGCTGGCCGCGGCCCGCCGCGGCGTGGACGTGCGCGTGCTGGTCCCGGAGCGCTCGAACCACGTCGTCGCCGACTGGCTCGCCCGCGGCCACTACTCCACGCTGCTGCGCGGCGGGGTGCGGATCTTCCGGTACCAGGGGGCGATGATCCACGCGAAGACGGCGACGATCGACGGGCGCTGGTCCACCGTGGGCACCGCGAACATCGACCGGCTCTCGCTGACGGGCAACTACGAGATCAACCTCGAGATCGTCGACCGCGGCGTGGCGCGCACCCTTGAGGACGTCTTCGCCATGGACCTCGGCAACTCCCGCGAGCTGACGCTGGCCGACTGGGAGCGGCGGCCGGCCTTCCAGAAGGTCGGCGAGCGGCTGGTCGCGCCGCTCGGCCCCCTGCTCTGACCGCCGCACCCACCCGTCAGACGGTGAGCGACTCCCCCGGCCCGAGCCGGCGGTAGGCGCGCTCGCCCACCAGGGCGCGGTCGGACAGCCGGCCGCCGACCATCCGGTGGCCCACCTCCGTGAGCAGCGCGTCGTGCACCGGGACCAGGTGCCGGGCGCTCGCGGCCCGGACGAGGTCGATGACCTCGCCCAGCTTCAGCCACGGCCCGGAGACCGGCGTGAGCAGCACGTCGACGTCGCCGGCCGGCGGGTCGAACGAGTCGCCCGGGTGGTAGGCCGTCGCCCCGTCGAGCTCGACGAGGAAGGTCACGTTGGTCGCCCGCGGGATCGCCGCGTGGATGAGGGCGTGCTCGCCGCCGCCCACCGTGACGCGCGCCTGCCCGAGCTCCAGCACGTCGCCCGGCCGCACGGCGTGCACGCGCTCCGCCGGCGCGCCGGCCGCGGTCAGCGCCTCGACCGCTCCCGCGGTGCCCCACGCCTCGAGGCCGGCGTCGGCCGCCAGCGCGGCGACGACGGCGGACGCGTCGACGTGGTCGGGGTGCTCGTGCGTGATCAGGACGGCGGTCGCCCCGTCGAGGGCCGCCTGGGCATCGGCGAAGGTGCCGGGGTCGAGGGCGAGCCGGGTGCCGTCGCCGTCGAGGCGCACGCACGCGTGGCCGTGGAAGGTCAGTCGCATGGTCGCAGGCTAACCCCGCGGCCCCGCCCCGCGACCGGCGCGCCGGCCGGCCGAGGGGATCAGCCGGCCTGGCGCTTGGCGCGGCGGGCGGCGAGCTCGTCGCCCGCGAGGTCGGCCGGGCGCTCGGCGTCGGCGAGCGTCTCGGTGGGCATCGTCGAGAGCGTGCCCTCGATCTCGCGCCACACGCGGCCCACGGCGATGCCGAACACGCCCTGGCCGCCCTGGACGAGGTCGACGACCTCGTCGGCGGAGGTGCACTCGTACACCGACGCGCCGTCGCTCATGAGCGTGATCTGCGCCAGGTCGTCCACGCCCCGCTCGCGCAGGTGGGTCACCGCGGTGCGGATCTGCTGGAGGGAGACGCCGGTGTCGAGCAGCCGCTTGACCACCTTGAGCACGAGGATGTCGCGGAAGCTGTAGAGCCGGTGGGTGCCCGAGCCGGTGGCCGGGCGGATCGACGGCTCCACGAGCCCGGTGCGCGCCCAGTAGTCGAGCTGGCGGTAGGTGATGCCGGCGACGCGGCACGCGGTGGGGCCGCGGTAGCCGGTCGCCGAGTCCTGCTCCGTGAGGTCCTCGCCGAAGAGGAGACCCTGCGCGCCGTGGGGCACCGCAGTCTCGGTCGACGCGCCGGAGACGGCGCCCGCCTTCCCGCTGCTGGTGTTCACTCGTGCCTCCCTCGGATGTCTGCGTCCACGCTAGGCCGACCACCGTGGCGATTCAACGCAAAGGGCTCCCGGCGCGCCGCGTGTCGCACCCTCCACCTCAGGTCGAGGGTCGGCTTCTGCAGGTTCGGCCCGGTCTGTCCGGGTCTCGACCTCGACGTGAGGGTGAGCACACCGGCGCCGGGTGCGCCGTCGTGCCGGGTGCGCCGTCGTGCCGGGTGCGCCGTCGTGCCGGGACGTCGTGCCGCGGTCGCGTCACTCCCGCGCGGTGCCGCCGGGCTGCCCGCCCGGCGGCCCGGCGAAGTCGTCGGGCTCGACGTTGGCCAGGAAGTCGCGGAACCGGTCCATCTCGCGCTGGTGGGAGGCGTCGACGGTCTCGATGCCCGCCGTCGCGACGACCTCGGCCGAGCACAGGACGGGCGAGCCGGTGCGCACGGCCAGCGCGATGGCGTCCGACGCCCGGGAGTCGACCCGCACCCCGTTGGACAGGACGAGCTCCGCGAAGAAGATGCCGCCGTCCAGCGCGACGATCTCGGCGCGCTCGAGGGCGACGCCCGTGGCGTCGAGCAGGTCGCGCAGCAGGTCGTGCGTCAGGGGCCGCGGGGTCACCAGGCCGGCCTGCGCCATGGCGATGGCGCTCGCCTCGCGGGGCCCGATGACGATGGGGACGACGAGGGAGGCGGCGCCGTCGAGGAGGAGGACGACGATCTCCTGGTCACCGCGCTGCTGGCGCACGCCGAGCACCTCGACCGGGACCATGGGCACGTCGTCCGCCGGGCCCTGGTCGCCGAACGGCGAACGGTCGTCCATAAGGAACCACGCTACGCCGCGGAACCTGCCCCGTCGCGCCCCTGACGCAGACCGTGACGCGGGGCCCGGGTGAGGTTCGGGCCGAGGTCGGGGCCGAGGTCGGCGCCGCGCCGTCGGTCGCCGCGCGGGCCGCTCAACCGAGCTCGTCGACGCCGTGCCGCACCCAGACGGTGTGCAGGCGCGCGAGGAGCTCGCCGAGCTCCTCCGCCAGCGACGCCGCCTGCCCCCGGCCGGGGCCGGTCTGCTGCCGGCGGTACGGGGCCACGACCTGGTCGACCAGGTCGACGTTGCGGTCCGCCGCGGTGCGCAGGGGGCGCAGGTGCCGCGGCTCGATGCCGTGCTCCGCCAGGCGGGCCGCGGTGCGCACGACGTCGGGCGCGGCGGCGTCGAGCTGGCCGCCCGCGGACTCGTGTAGCAGCCCGGACGTCACGAGGGAGCGCACGAACGCCGCGTCCACGTCGGTCGCCTGCGCGACGGACGCCACGGTCCAGCGTCGTCGGGACGGCTCGGCCGCCCGGTCGGCGCCGGTGCCGGCGAGCCGGGGCACCGGCACCGGCGCCGGCTCCTCGCCGGCGTCCATCGCGGCCAGGCGCTCCTTGATCACCTTGAGGGGCAGGTAGGAGTCGCGCTGCTCGGCGAGCACGAAGCGCAGCCGCTCGACGTCCGCGGGGCTGTACTGGCGGTAGCCGGACGGCGTGCGCACCGGGTGGATGAGCCCCTGCTCCTCGAGGAAGCGCAGCTTGGAGTGGCTGACGTGCCCGAACTCCGTGCCCAGCGCCGCCAGCACGTCCGAGATGCGCATCGTGGGCTGCCGGGAGATGCCGCGCGGCCACGGCTCGGGGGTGTGCTCCTCGCCGGGCTCGGGCCCGGCCGACCAGGTGCGCGCAGCGGTCACGAGGCGGGCGCCGAGGGCTCCCGCGGCGCCTGCGGGCTGGCGTGGAACGACATGCGGAACTTGCCGATCTGCACCTCGTCGCCGGTCGACAGCGTGGCGACGTCGATCCGCTGGCGGTTGACGTACGTGCCGTTGAGGGAGCCGACGTCGCGGACCACGAACCGGTCGCCCTCGCGGACGAACTCGGCGTGCTTGCGCGACACCGTGACGTCGTCGAGGAAGATGTCCGCCTGCTCGCTGCGGCCGGCCACGGCGCGGTCGCTGTCGAGCAGGAACCGCTCCCCCGTCCCGCCGTGCTGCACGACGAGCAGCGCGGAGTGACGCGGCAGCGCGGAGACCGCCGCGGCGTCCTCGGCCGTCAGCGGTACGCGGTGGGTCTGCTCCTCCACCGCGGGCACGCCGATGCGCCGCAGCGTCGCGGTGACGTCGGAGGCGGGCTGCCGGGACAGGGAACGCGGGTCGGTCATCAGTCCTCCACGGAAGGGCCGGTGTGACGGCGGTGTCGACGATCTCGCCGGCGGTCCGCCGTCCTCTCGCCAACCTATCGCGTGATCGGCCCTCTCGTGAACACCCGTCGGGCGAACCTCGCCCGGACGTCGGGGCAGGTGAGGCGCCCGATCGGGCGCGCGGTCGGGCTCGGGGAGCGGCTCGGGACGCCGCACCGCCGGGAACCCGGCGCGGTCAGTCCTCGTCGTCCTGCGGGATCGCGTACCGCGGCTCGGCCAGCTCACGGGTGGCGTCCACCGCGAGCTGGTCGTACCGCTCCGTGGTCGCCGTCCCGCCCTGCGTGCGCACCGTCGCCAGCGCACCGCCGGGGATCTCCAGGGCGCGGTCCATCGTGGCGGGGTCACCGATCGCCACCCACTGGTACGGCGAGTCGATGCGCTGCCCGTCGACCTCGATGCCCTCCGCGCCGTCCACGAACGCCGAGGACGTCACGAGCCGCACGCCGTTCACCTGCACGGCCTCGGCGCCGGCGTTGCGCAGCTCCTCGAGCACGTTGAACAGGTGCGACGCGTCGAGCCGGTCGCCGGAGTCGACGATCTGGACCTCCACGCCCGGGCCCCGCGCCGCCAGCCGCCCGGAGAGGATGCCCTCGGCCGCGGCGCGCTGCTCCGCGAGCTCCTGCGCCGCCTGGGCGCGGCCCGTGCCGGAGGCCAGCTCGTCGCGGCTCTGCTGCAGGCGCGCCACCTCGTCGTCGAGCTGCTCCGCGCGCTGGGTCACCTCGTCCAGCAGGCGCACCAGGTCGTCCTGCCGCAGCGACGCGAGCTCGTCCTGCCCGGACTGGCGCACCTGCACCACGAGCGCGAAGCCGAGGGCGGCGCACAGCAGGCCGATGAGCACGTGGGAGCGGGAGCCCCGGGCGCGCATCGCCGCGGACAGCCGCTGCCACGGCCCGTCGGCGCCCGCGGGCGACGCCGCAGGGGCAGCCGTGGCAGCCGTGGCGGGCGGTGCGGGGGCGTCGTCCGCGGCCTGGGACGCGTCGGGCCGTGGCGCGGCGGCGTCCGTCTCCGCCGACGCCGCTGCCGACGCCGCTGCCGACGCCGCTGCCGACGCCGCTGCCGGCGCCGCTGCCGGCGTCTTGTCCGGCGCCTTCGCCGGCACCTCGTCCGCGTCGGCCTGCGCGCCCTTCTCGACCGCCGGATGCGCGGGGGCAGGCTCCGGCGCGCCGGCCGGGGTCTCCTCGGGCCCGACGGGGGTGGGCTCGTCCTCGCGCACCATGGTCAGGCCTTGAAGAGGTGACGCCGGATGGCCGCGGCGTTGGAGAAGATGCGGATGCCGAGCACCACGACGACGGCGGTGGACAGCTGGGAGCCGACGCCGAGCTGGTCGCCGAGGAACACGATGAACGCGGCCACCAGCACGTTCGACAGGAACGAGACCACGAAGACCTTGTCGTCGAACAGCCCGTCGAGCATGGCCCGGAACGCGCCGAACAGGGCGTCCAGCGCGGCGACCACGGCGATGGGCAGGTAGGGCTGGAGCGCGACGGGCACCGTGGGCTCCAGCAGCAGCCCCGCGACCACCCCGATGACGAGGCCGACGACGGCGATCATCCGACGATCAACTCCTGACTCTCCGCACGGTCCGTGGCCACAGGGCGACCGGTGGCCAGGGGACGGGCCGTGGGGCTCACGGGCTCGCGCTCCCGGCCTCGGAGCCTACCGGCTGGGCGTACCGCAGCGTCTGCGCGCCCGCGCCCGGCAGCTCCAGCCCGGACTGGGCCACCACGCTGGAGGAGATGCCGTACTGCGAGCCGAGCACCTGCAGGTACGTGGGCACCTCGGAGCGGGCCCAGGCGGTCTGCATGGCGTCCGGGTCGCCGACGGCCCGCACCACGTAGGTCGGGCCGCTGAGCGGGACCAGGTCGACCAGCACGGCGTCGCCGGCGTTGCGCACCGCGGACGTCATGGTCAGTCGCTGGTCGTCGACGCTGACCGCCTCGGCCCCCGCGGCCCACAGCGCGTGGACGACGGCCTGCAGGTCGGTGTCCCGCACGCGGGCGTCCCCCTCGCCGTCGCCCGACAGCCCCCCGCCGCCGTCGGTGAGCGAGACGACGAGGCCGGGCCCCGCGACGGGCGCGGTGCCGTTGACCGCCTCGTCGAGGCGGATGCTCTCCAGGATCTGCGGGTCCTGGGTGGCGAGCGCGGTGCGTTGCAGGTCCGCGATCTCGGCCGACAGCCGCTCGGAGTCGTCCTGCAGCCCGGCCACCTCGGCGTTGCGCTCGGTGATCTGCTGCTCGAGCACGGCACGCGCCTCGGACACCGCGGGCTGCGGCGCTCGCAGCTGGCGGGCGGCCACCGCCGTCGTCAGGCCCAGCAGGACGGCGAGGACCACGAGCACCACCCGGGTGACCGGGCGGCGCGCCGTGCCGCCCACGGCGGCGGCCTCCCGGCGGCGCTGCGCCGCCTCCGCGTACCCCGGGTCCAGGGGGCGCTCCATCACCTCGATGAGGAGCGTCATCGACTCGTCCGGGCGGCGGCGCTTCCCGGCCGGGGGCGCGGAGGGCGGCGTCATCGCTGCTCCCACCGTCCCGGCGTGCCGCCGCCGTCGTCGTGCGCCCCCGCACCGAGGAGCCGGCGCGCCTGGCGGAGGTACTGCCAGCCGGCGAGCCAGTACAGGCCCACGCCCCACCAGGTGAAGGCCCAGCCGGCCACGTGGGCCACCGCGCCGACGGCTCCGGGCATCTCGGCCAGCAGCAGCAGCGGGAAGGCGTACAGGAGCGCGAACGTGCCGGCCTTGCCGACGAAGCTCACCGGCAGTGGACCGTAGCCGCGGCGACCCAGCAGCACCACGAGCAGCGCGAGCAGGGCGTCGCGGGCCACGATGACCACCAGCACCCACAGCGGCACGACGCCGCGCCACGCCAGCCCCGCCAGCGTGACGAAGATGAAGAGGCGGTCGGCGGCCGGGTCCAGCATCTCGCCCAGCTTGCTCACCTGGCGCAGGCGGCGCGCCAGCACGCCGTCGAGCCAGTCGGTGAAGCCGGACACCGCCAGGACCACCAAGGCCCACACGTCGTGGCCCGAGACGATCAGCACCGCGAACACCGGCACCAGCGCCAGCCGCAGCAGGCTGATGAGGTTGGGGACGGTCAGGACCGAGGAGCTGACCTCCTGCCCTCGCTGCACGCCCACCGTCCTCGTCTCCACGCGTCCGCGGGCGCACCGCGCCCGGCATCGTCATCCTACGCAGCACGTCCGCGCCCGTCGGGCCCCGCGCTCGCGGCGTGCGCCGGTGACGGACCTCACCGGCGCGGCACGACCGGTGCGGGTGCCCGGGGCGTACGATGGGACCTCACCCCCTTGGAGTTCGTCGCTCCGTCCCGCATTCGTGCGCCCCGCACCCGGCTCCTGCCCCTGGCAGCCCGGGTCACGCGCTGGTTCGTGTGTCTGTGTCTCGGGATCTGGCGACGCACCCGGCGGCCCGTGCCGCCGACCGTGCAGGACTCCCGCCACTCCCGACCGAACGGTGCACCCACCTATGCCCAGCGCTGCCACGACCCTGCCCGCCGACGCCGAGACCACCTCGGCCGCGACGACCCCCGCCGCCGAGACCCCCCGCTTCGACCAGCTCGGGCTCCCCCCGGCGCTCGCGGCCGCCGTCGCCGACCTCGGCTTCACCACCCCCTCGGCCATCCAGGCCCAGGCGATCCCCGCCCTGCTGTCCGGCCGCGACATCACCGGCGTGGCCCAGACCGGCACCGGCAAGACGGCCGCCTTCGGTCTGCCGCTGCTGGCCGCGGTCGACCCCGACCTCCACCAGGTCCAGGCCCTCGTGCTCACCCCGACCCGCGAGCTGGCGATGCAGGTCGCCGAGGCGATCGAGTCCTTCGCCAGCCACCTGCCCGGCGTGCGCGTCCTGCCCGTCTACGGCGGCGCCCCCTACGTGCCGCAGCAGCGCGCGCTGCGCGACGGCGTCCACGTCGTCGTCGGCACGCCCGGCCGCGTCATGGACCACATGGAGCGCGGGGCCCTGAGCCTCGACGCCGTGCGGTACCTCGTGCTGGACGAGGCCGACGAGATGCTGCGCATGGGCTTCGCCGAGGACGTCGACCAGATCTTCGGCAAGGCGCCCGCGCGCCGCCAGGTCGCCCTGTTCTCCGCGACGATGCCGCCGGCCATCCGCGCCGTGGCCGAGAACCACCTGACCGACCCGGTCGCCATCACCGTGGCCCGCCAGTCGTCCACCGTCGCCTCGGTGCGCCAGACGTACGCGATCGTGCCGTTCCGCCACAAGACCGGCGCGCTCGTGCGCGTGCTGGCCACCTCCGACGCCGACGCCGCCATCGTGTTCACCCGGACCCGCTCGGCCGCCGAGGAGGTGGGCGCCGCCCTGATCGAGCGCGGCGTCTCCGCCGCGACGATCTCCGGCGACGTCGCCCAGAAGGAGCGCGAGAAGATCGTCGAGCGCCTGCGCTCGGGCGCCCTCGACGTGCTGGTCGCCACCGACGTCGCCGCCCGCGGCCTCGACGTCGACCGCATCGGCCTGGTCGTCAACTTCGACATCCCCCGCGAGCCGGAGGCCTACGTCCACCGCATCGGCCGTACCGGCCGCGCGGGGCGCACCGGCCACGCCGTCTCCTTCGTGACCCCGCACGAGCGCGGCAAGCTCAAGCACATCGAGGCGACGATCAAGGCCTCCCTCGAGGAGGTCGCGGTCCCCTCCCCCCGCGACGTCTCCGCGCACAAGGCCGGTCGTCTCCTCGACGCCGCGCCGGAGCGCCAGGCCGCGGGCCGCCTGGACCTGTACACCGAGCTCGTCCAGGCCCGCGTCGACGGCGGCGCCGACCCCGTCGAGCTCGCCGCGACGCTCCTGGCCCTGGCGGTCGGCGACGACGGCCCCCGCCAGCGTGCCGAGCAGGAGGAGTACGAGCGCGAGCAGCGCGAGGCCCGCGCCGCCCGCACCGCGCGGGAGACCCGTCGGCACGAGGCCACCGACGGCCGCGGCGCCCGCGGTGACCGCTTCGACCGGGACCGGCGCGGCCCGGCCCGCTCGGACGACGACCGCCCCCGCGGCCTCCGCCGCCCCGCGGCCGGCACCCGCTACCGCGTCGCCGTCGGCCACTCCCACGGCGTCAACCCCGGCGGGATCGTCGGGGCGCTCACCGGCGAGGGCGGCCTGACCGGCTCCGACGTCGGCAAGATCGACATCTTCGGGTCGTTCTCGCTGGTCGACATCACCACGCCGCTGAGCGAGGCCCAGCTCGACCGGCTCGGCCGCGCGCGGGTGGCCGGCAAGTCCCTGCGCATCGCCGTCGACCGTGGCGCCCCCGAGCACCGCGCCCCGCGCCGCGAGGGCGTGCGTGACGGGTTCCGGGAAGGGTTCCGCGACAACCGTGCGCCGCGCACGGAGCGCGGGCCGCGCCAGCACCGCGACTACTGAGCGAGCGCGAGGCCGACGGACGGCAGCGGGCCCCGACCCTCCCCAGGGTCGGGGCCCGCTGCCGTCTGTCGGGAGACGCTCGGAGCCGCCCGCCGGCCGCGCGGCGCGCGGCTGGCGGTCAGGGACGCCTCCCCCCGGGCTCGGACGCCTCGCCGTGCTCCTGCACGAGGGCGACCAGGCGGCGCGCCTCGGCCATGCCGTGCTCGCCGTCCGCGCGCTGGATGCCCATCACGGCGATCGTGCCGCCGTCGGCCAGGTCGAGCCGCACCCACGGGTCGTTGACCCCGAACCGCACGGCGAGGATCTCCGCCCACTCCAGCCGGCGGGTGCGCACCACGTTGCGCACGACGAGCCCCTGCGGGCTCGGGCGCGCGTGCACGCCGCCGAGGCGCCACAGGAGCCACGCCGCCGCGGCGGCGAACAGCGCGAACGACAGCCGGCTGCCCACGGCGGTGCCGAGCGGCCCGCGGGACAGGAACGCCACGAGCGCGCTGCCGCCGACGGCGACGACCCCGACGGCCCAGGCCGTGACCTGGCCCCAGCGCGGACGGAACGTCCGGTAGCGCGCGTCGTGCGTCATGCCGTCACGCTGCCACGCGCGCGACGGGCTCGACAGCGCGCCGCCCGTCAGCGCCTGTCAGCACCGGTCAGAGCCGGCTGGCCAGGATCGACGTCACGAGGATGCCGCGGGCGCCGACGTCGTAGAGGGCGTCCATGATCCGGTTCATGTCCTTGCGCGGCACGAGGACCCGCACCGCCGACCAGTCGCGGTCGTGCAGCGGCGAGACGGTCGGCGACTCGAAGCCGGGGGTGATCGCCACGGCGGCGTCGACGTGGTCGTTGCGCACGTCGAAGTCCATCAGCACGTACTCACGGGCGGTGATGACACCCTGGAGGCGGCGCGTGAGCACGCTGAGCCCGGCGGGCTCGGGCGCGTCGGCGCGGCGGATGAGCACGGCCTCGGAGCGCAGGATCGGCTCGCCGAAGACCTCCAGGCCCGCGGCGCGCAGCGTCGTGCCGGTCTCCACGACGTCGGCGATCACGTCCGCCACGCCGAGCTGCACGGAGCTCTCCACGGCGCCGTCCAGGTGGACGACGGCGGCCGGCTCGACGCCGCGCGCGGCCAGGTGGTCGCGCACGAGCGTGGTGTACGACGAGGCGACGCGGCGCCCGGCGATCCCGGCCACGTCGGCCACGGTCCCGGCGGGTGCGGCGAAGCGGAACGTGGAGCGGGCGAAGCCGAGCGGCAGGTGCTCGACGGCGTCCGCGCCGGAGTCGAGCAGCAGGTCGCGGCCGGTCACGCCCGCGTCGACCGTGCCGGAGCCGACGTAGACGGCCACGTCGCGGGGCCGCAGGAAGAAGAACTCGACGTCGTTGTCCGGGTCGGCGAGCACCAGCTCGCGCGAGTCCCGGCGCTGCTTGTAGCCGGCCTCGCGGAGCATGGCGACGGCGGGCTCGGACAGGGAGCCCTTGTTGGGCACGGCGATGCGGAGCATCAGGGAAACCTCGCTGGGGTGGAGAAGGCGGTCGGCGGGCGTGCGGCGTCGGCGCCGCTCACAGGTGGGTGTAGACGTCCTCGAGCGTGAGGCCCTTGGCCACCATGAGCACCTGCAGGTGGTAGAGCAGCTGGGAGATCTCCTCCGCCGTGCGCTCGTCGCCCTCGTGCTCGGCTGCCATCCAGACCTCGGCCGCCTCCTCGACGATCTTCTTCCCGATCGCATGGACGCCGGCGTCCAGCTCCGCGACCGTGCCGGAACCGGCGGGGCGGGTGACGGACTTCTCGGCGAGCTCGGCGAACAGGGAGTCGAAGGTCTTCACGGGCCCCAGCCTAGTGGGGCCGCCCCTGCCCTCCGGGCTGCGGTTCGTCGGTCGGGACGGAGGTCACAGCGTTCTTCTCCCGCTTGGCACACTATTAATTTCCGGACTCTGTCGTGTCAGTACCAGCGCAGGCTCGGGCGTGCGCTGGTACTGACACCCGGCGTCAGGCGAGCGTCAGGCGAGGGCGCGGAGGGTCACCGCCGTCGCGACCGCGGCCTGCGCGGCCTCGTGGCCCTTGTCCTCGCTCGAGCCCGCCAGACCGGCCCGGTCGAGCGCCTGCTGGTCGTCGTCGCAGGTGAGGACCCCGAAGCCGACCGGCACGCCGGTGCGCACGCTGACGTCGGTGAGGCCCGTGGTGGCGGCCGAGCAGACGTAGTCGAAGTGCGGCGTGCCGCCCCGGATCACGACGCCGAGGGCGACGACGGCGTCCGCGCCGGCCGCTGCGGCGCGCGCGGCCGCCACGGGCAGCTCGAAGGAGCCGGGGACGCGCAGCTCCTGCCACTCCCCCACCCCGGCCTCCCGCAGCGCACGCCGGGCGCCGTCGAGCAGCCCGTCCATGACGCGCTCGTGCCAGCTCGCCGCGACGACGACGACCCGCAGGCCCGCGCCGTCCGCCGTGATCGTCGGCGCTCCTGCACCGCTCATGCGCTCTCCTCCTCGAACGTCGGCGCCGGCCGTCCGTCGGCCGGCGCGGCGAGGGCCAGCCGGTGGCCCATCGCAGTCTTCTTGGTCAGCAGGTACCGGTGGTTGTGGGCGCTCAGCCCCACCTCGAGGGGCGCGGTGCCGGCGACGTCGACGCCGGCCTGCCGCAGTCCCTGCACCTTGTCCGGGTTGTTGGTCAGCAGGGTCACGCGCCCGAGGCCGAGCGCCCGCAGGACGGCCGCCGCCGCGCCGTACTCGCGCGCGTCGACCGGCAGGCCCAGGTGGACGTTCGCCGCGACGGTGTCCAGCCCCGCGTCCTGCAGCGCGTAGGCGGCGACCTTGGCCGCCAGCCCGATCCCCCGGCCCTCGTGGCCGCCGAGGTAGACGACGGCGCCGCCGCGCTCGGCGACCAGGCCGAGGGCGGCGTCCAGCTGGGGCCCGCAGTCGCAGCGCAGCGAGCCCAGCGCGTCGCCGGTGAGGCACTCGGAGTGCACGCGCACCAGCGGCGCGTGGGCGTCGGCCTCGGCCCGCGCGGCGGCGAGCCCGCGCGGTGCCGCCGCCACCAGGGCCACGTGCTCCGCGCCCGTGCGACGGTCGCGGAACGCATGCAGCCGGAAGGTGCCGTGCCGGGTGGGCAGGGCCGCCTCGGCGACCGGCTCGACGCGGTCGGCGTCCACCGGACCGGCGTCCGCCGCGGCCGTCTCCCCCGCCGCCGCGAGCGGGTCGTGCTCGCGGCGCCACGCGACGAGCTCCGCGACGGTGATCAGCACGAGGCCCTCCGCCGCGGCGAGCCGCCGGGCGTCGTCCAGGCGCAGCATGTCGCCGTCGTCGTGCACGAGCTCGGCGATGAGGCCGACCTCGCCCCGGCCGGCGAGCCGGACCAGGTCCACGGCCGCCTCGGTGTGGCCGGTGCGCTCCAGGACGCCGCCGGGCCGGGCCCGCAGGGGCAGCACGTGCCCGGGCCGGATCAGGTCGCCCGGGGTGGCGGCCGGGTCGGCGAGCACCCGCAGGGTGCGGGCGCGGTCCGCCGCGCTGATCCCGGTGCTCACGCCCGCGGCGGCGTCGACCGTCACCGTGTACGCGGTGCGGTACGAGTCCTCGTTGTTCACGACCATCAGCGGCAGGTCGAGCGCGTCGGCGCGGGCCGCGGGCATCGGCGCGCAGAGGTAGCCGGAGCTGTGCCGGACCACCCACGCGACCGTCGCGGCGTCGACGTCCTGCGCGGCGACGACGACGTCCACCTCGTTCTCGCGCGACGCGTCGTCCGCCACGAGCACCGGGCGCCCGGCGCCTAGGGCGGCGAGGGCCTGCTCCACGGCGCTCATCGGGCCACCTCCGCCGCGTCCACCACCGCGTCCACCGCCGCGTCGTCCGGGGCGGCGCCCGTCGCCCCCGCCACCGCCCCGTGGGCGAGCAGCCGCTCGACGTACTTGGCGAGCACGTCCACCTCCACGTTCACGGCGTCGCCGGGCTGCAGGGCACCGAGCGTCGTGCGCGCGAGCGTGGTGGGCACGAGGCACACGGTGAACGTCTCGCCACCGGCCGCGCCGGCCGCGCCGGCCGCGTCGACCGGGCCGAGCGCGGCCACGGTGAGCGAGACGCCGTCGAGCGTGACCGAGCCCTTCGTGGCGACGTACGGGGCCAGCGCCGCGGGCAGGGCGAACGTCAGCTCGTCCCAGCGCGGGCCCGGCCGGCGGGCCAGCAGCGTGGCGGTGCCGTCGACGTGGCCCTGCACGACGTGGCCGCCCAGCCGCCCGCCGGCGGGCAGGGCGCGCTCGAGGTTGACGGCGGAGCCGGGCCGCAGCGCGCCCAGGCTGGTGCGCCGCAGCGTCTCGGGCATGACGTCGACCGCGAACGCCCCGTGCTCGTCCACGCCGGTGACGGTGAGGCACACGCCGGCGACGGCGATCGAGTCGCCCGGGTGCGCGTCGCGGCTCGCGACGTCGGCCTCGACGACCAGGACGGCGTCGACGGCCGTGGCGTCGGGGTGGGTGAGGGACCGGACGCGGCCGGTCTCCTCGACGATGCCGGTGAACATTCAGCTGTCTCCTTCGGTGGGGGCGGCGGCCGGGGGCGGGGCGGGGTCGCGGCGCGCGACGAGCAGGACGTCGTCGCCGAGCCGCTCGACGCGGGCGGTGCGCAGCCGCGGCGCGGCGGCGAGGGTGGTCACGCCGAGGTCGCCGACGGCCGCGGGGCCGGCGCCGAGGACGACGGGCGCGAGGTAGGCGTGCAGCTCGTCCACGGCGCCGGCGGCCAGCAGGGCGGCGGCGAAGGCGGGACCGCCCTCGACGAGGAGGTGGCGCACCTCGTGCGCCGCGGCGGCGGCGAGCAGGTCGGCGACCGCGTGGCTGCGCACGTGCACCAGCGGGCCGCCCGGGCCGCGCAGCCGCGCGCCGCCGGGCACGTCGCGGCGCCCGACGACGAGCCGCAGCGGCTGGTGCTCGGCGAGCGACCCGTCGGGGCGGCGGGCGGTGAGCGCCGGGTCGTCGGCGAGCACCGTGCCGGTCGTCACGGCGACGGCGTCGACCTCCGCGCGCACCGCGTGGGCGTGCGCTCGGGCCTGCGGGCCGGTGATCCACCGGCTCGTGCCGTCGGCCGCGGCCACGCGCCCGTCGAGGCTGGTCGCGGTCTTGAGCGTGACGTACGGCGTGCCGCGCCCGGCCGCGGTGGCCCACACGCGCAGCAGCTCGCCGGCCTCGGCGGCGCGCACGCCGCCGGTCACGCGCACGCCGCGGGCGCGCAGGACCGCGGCGCCGCCGGCCGCGGCCGGGTTCGGGTCGTCGAGGGCGTGCACCACGTGCGCCACGCCCGCCTCGGCCAGGGCGTGCGCGCACGGGCCCGTGCGGCCGGTGTGCGCGCAGGGCTCCAGGGTGACGACGGCGGTCGCGCCGCGGACGTCGTGGCCGCGCGCGGCGGCGTCCGCCAGGGCGGCGACCTCCGCGTGCGGCGTGCCGGCGCCGCGGTGGTAGCCCTCCCCGAGCACGCGGGCGGGCGCACCGTCGGGCGCACCGCCGGGCACACCGTCGGGCGCCGCGCCGGCGAGCAGGACGCAGCCGACGCGGGGGTTGGGGCCGTGGGCGGGGCCGCGGCGGGCCAGCTCGAGGGCGCGGTCCATCGCCGCGGGGACGTCGAGCGACGTCGGCGGGGCTGTCGGCGGGGCTGTCGGCGGGGTGCCGGTCACGGGGTCCTTCCGGAGCGTCGGTGCTCCGGGGGTACGGCGACGGCGGACGCCCGGGGCGCGCGGCAGCCCGAGGGCCCCGCGTGCGGGCGTACGACGACGTCACGGCGCGCACGGGTGCGCGCGCCGCGCATGCTTCCTCCCATCCGGACTTTCACCGTCGGCCCTGGAGTTCCACCAGGTCAACCGCTCGCCCTTGCGGGTCTGCGGGTCGCGGGCTGTCACCGCCGGTGCGGAATCTCACCGCCCCCGGAGCATGCTTCGTGCTCCCGAGATCCTGCCTCGCCCGCCGGGGCGAGGGCAAACCGGCACCTCGGACGGGTGCCGGCGTGCGGGGCGGGCGCCCCGCACGCCGGCACACCGCCAGCCGAGTCCGTCAGTGGACGTGCGCGGCGGCGAGGTCCCGCAGGGCGGCGATCTCGTCGGGGACGTTCTCGGCGCCGTAGACGGCGGAGCCGGCCACGAAGACGTCGGCGCCGGCGTCGGCGGCCCGCTCGATCGTGGCGCGCGAGATGCCGCCGTCGACCTGGATCCACACGTCCTGGCCGGAGGCGCCGACCGCCTCGCGCGTGCGGCGGATCTTGGGCAGCGTGCCCTCGATGAACGACTGCCCGCCGAAGCCGGGCTCGACGGTCATCACGAGGATCATGTCGAACTCGGGCAGCAGGTCGAGGTACGGCTCGATCGGCGTCGCGGGGCGCAGCGCGAGGCCGGCGCGCACGCCGCGGCCGCGCAGCTCGCGGGCCAGGCGGACCGGCGCCGTGGCGGCCTCCGCGTGGAAGGTGACCGACGCGGCACCGGCCTCGGCGAAGCCCGGTGCCCAGCGGTCCGGGTCCTCGATCATGAGGTGCGCGTCGATCGGCACGGGCGACACCTGAGCGATCCGCTCGAACACCGGCAGCCCCAGGGTGAGGTTCGGCACGAAGTGGTTGTCCATGACGTCCACGTGCGCGTAGTCCGCGGTGGCGATGGCGCCGAGGTCGCGCTCGAGGTTGACGAAGTCGGCGGACAGGATGCTGGGGGCGATGCGAGCGGGCATGGCCCCAGGGTAGGGCGTGCGTGCCGCCCGCTCAGGCCGTCCGGCGCAGCAGGCTCAGGTGCATCGCGTCCGTGCCGTGCACGTGCGGCCACAGCTGTACGTCGGTCCGGTCGGCCAGCGGCACCTCGCGGCCCGTGGCCGCCCCGACGGCGGCGCGCGCGTCGAGGCGCTCGACGTCGTCGCGGCGGCGCAGCACGTCGTCGACCACCAGCCGGGTCTCGGCCAGGTGCGGCGAGCACGTGACGTAGGCCACCACCCCGCCGACGCGGACGGCGTCGAGCGCCGAGGCGAGCAGCTCGCGCTGCAGCGTGGTCAGGTGCGCCAGGTCGGCGGGCGTGCGGCGCCACCGGGACTCCGGGCGTCGGCGCAGCGCGCCGAGGCCGGTGCACGGCGCGTCCACCATCACGCGGTCGAACCCACCCGGCTCGAGCGCGCCGAGGTCGCGCCCGTCGCCGGTGCGCACGTCCTCGACCACGCCGTCGGGCACGGCCCGCAGCGCCTGGCGCACCAGGCGGGCGCGGTGCGGTGCCACCTCGTTCGCCACGAGACGCGCGCCGCGCTGCGCGGCGAGGGCGGCCAGCAGCGCGGCCTTCCCGCCCGGGCCCGCGCACAGGTCCAGCCAGCGGGCGTCGGGCCCGTCCAGCGGCGCCGCCGCCAGCGCCAGCGCCACGAGCTGGGAGCCCTCGTCCTGGACGCCGGCGCGGCCGTCGGCCACGGCGGGCACCGCGAGGGGGTCGCCGGACTCCAGGACGAACGCCGTCGGCGACCACCGGCCCGCTGCCAGCCGCACGCCGCCGGACGCGTCCGCGGTCAGCTCGTCCGGCGCGACGAGCCCGGGCCGGGCCACGAGCGTCACGCGGGGCGCGGCGTTGTCCGCCGCGAGGAGGTCGTCCGTCTCGCCCACGTCGCGGCCGTCGCCGGCCAGCGCCTCGCGCAGGGCGCGCACGATCCACGCGGGGTGCGAGCCGACGGCGGCGCTGGCCGCGACCGGGTCGGGCGCCTCGGCCCGCAGCAGGTCGAGCCAGCCGTCCAGGTCGGTGGCCGCCACCCGGCGCAGGACGGCGTTGACCATCTGCGCCGGCCCGGCGCCGACACGGGCGCGCGCCAGGCCCACGGTCTCGGAGACCGCGGCGTGCTGCGGCACGCGCATGCCGAGCAGCTGGTGGGCGCCGAGGCGCAGCACGTCGAGCAGCGGCGGGTCGAGCCGCTCCAGCGGGCGGTCGACGCAGCGGGCGAGCACGGCGTCGTACCGGCCGCGCAGGCGCAGGGTGCCGTACGCCAGCTCGGTGGCGAAGGCGGCGTCACGACCGGTGATGCGCCGCTCGCGCAGCAGCGGCGGCAGCACCAGGTTGGCGTAGGCGTCCGAGCCGTCCACCTCGCGCAGCACGTCGAACGCGGCCGTGCGGGCCGGGTCCGTGCCGCGCCGCCGCTCGGACGGGGCCTGGCTCGTGCGGCCGCGCTCGCCGCGGGCGCGCGCGGCACCGCGCTGCCGGCCGCGGGCGTCGCGCCGCTCGTCGCCGCCGTCCCGCCGGCCGTCGCGCGCGCTCATCGGGCGGCCCCCAGCACGGTGCCCTCGGCGGGCCGGGCGCCGCGCGCCCAGTCGGCTGCCGCCATGGGCCGCTTGCCGACCGGCTGCACGTCCCCGAGCTGCACGGCGTGGGTGACGGTGCCCACGAGCACCTCCTTCTTCCCGGCGCGCAGTGCCCCCGGCGCGAGGTCCGTGACGTCGGGGCGCGGGGTGACCGGGCCGAGCCCGAGGCGCGGGGCCTGCCCGTCGTCCGCCGGCAGGGTGGTCCAGGCGCCCGGCGCGGGCGTGCACCCGCGCACGAGCCGGTCCACCGCCAGCGCCGGTGCACGGAAGTCGACGAAGGCGTCCGCGGTGGTGAGCTTCGGGGCGACCGAGACGCCGTCGGCCGGCTGCGGCTGCGGGAGCGCGCTGCCGTCCTCGAGGGCGTCGAGGCTGGCCACGAGCAGGCCGGCGCCGGCCTGGGCCAGCCGGTCGAGCAGGTCGCCGGCCGTGTCCCGCGCCCGGACCGTCTCCGTGAGCGTGCCGAGCACCGGGCCGGTGTCCATGCCCTCGTCCAGCAGGAACGTCGTGGCGCCGGTGACCTCGTCGCCGGCGATGACGGCGCGCTGCACGGGCGCGGCGCCGCGCCAGGCCGGCAGCACGGAGAAGTGGAGGTTGACCCAGCCGTGGCGCGGTACCGCGAGCACGTCCGGCCGCAGCAGGTGGCCGTAGGCGACGACGGGAGCGGCGTCGACGTCGAGCTCGCGCAGCCGGGCGAGGAACTCCTCGCCGCGGGGCGGGTCGGTGAGGACCGGGATGCCCGCCTCCTGTGCGGCGAGGCGCACCGGGCTCGGCACGAGCCGGCGGCCGCGGCCCGCGGGGGCGTCGGCGCGGGTGAGCACGGCGACCACCTCGTGGCGCGAGGCGACCAGCGCCTGCAACGACGGGACGGCGGCCTGCGGGGTTCCGGCGAAGAGGAGGCGCACCCGCCGATTCTACGGACGCTTCCTGCTGTGGCTTCCGCGGCGCCGGGCGGGTACGGTCACCCCCGGTGGGTGCCGACGCCGCGACGCCGGCCCGTCCGCGGACCGTCGCCGCAGGCCACGGGCCACCGCGGCACGCACCCGCCGGCCGCAGCGACCACCCGCCGACCACGAGCCCCAGGACCGACCGTGCCGACCCGAGCCCGCCACCGCCGCGCCGCCGCCACCGCGCCCCGCCGCGCCGTCGTCGTGCTGCTCGCCGCGGCACTGCTGCCTGCCGCCGCGCTGCCGGCCGCCGCGACGTCCCCGACCGCGACGTCCCCGACCGCGAGGTCGACCGCGACGTCCGCGGCCCCCACGGGCCTGACGGCGACGGCACACGACGTGCCGCACGGCCCCGTCGCAATCCCCGACCCGACGCGGTCCGGCTCGCTCGAGGCTCCCCCGACCCGCTCCCCGCAGCCGGCCGTGACGCCGGCCGGCACCCTGGTCGTGGTCAACAAGCAGCGGCCTCTCGAGCCGCTCGACTACGCCCCGCGCCACCTGCGGACGGTGGCCGGCACCGACGTCGAGCTGCGCCAGGACGCAGCGGCGGCGGCCGAGCGGCTGCTGGCGGACGCCGCGCGCGCCGGCGTGCCGCTCCTGCCGCGCAGCGGGTTCCGATCGTACGAGACGCAGGTCGACACGTACGCCCACTGGGCCGACGTGCTCGGTCCGGACGTGGCCGACACGCAGTCGGCGCGGCCGGGCCACTCCGAGCACCAGACGGGCCTGGCGCTGGACGTGCTCGCCGGCGACGGGACGTGCCGGGAGTTCGGGTGCTTCGGCGACACCCCGCAGGCCGCCTGGCTGGCCGAGCACGCGCCCGCCTACGGCTTCGTGGTGCGCTACCAGGAGGGTCAGGAGGCCGTCACCGGGTACACGGCCGAGCCGTGGCACCTGCGCTACGTCGGGACCCGCACGGCCGCCGACCTGACCGCGTCCGAGGCGCGCAGCCTCGAGGAGTACCTCGGCCTGCCGGCCGCGCCCTCCTACTGACCGCGCCCTCCTACCGGCCGCGCCCTCCTACCGGCCGCCCACCTACCGGCCGCGCCCGGCCCCGTCCTCGGCTCCCCTGGGGGTCCTGGCGTCGGGGGTGCCTCCGGGGACCCCGTCGCGGTCCACCGGCACCCCCAGCGCGCGCAGGTCCGCGCGCAGCCGCGCCGTCGTCGTGAAGCGCAGCGCGTGGAAGCCGACGGCCGCGGCCGCCTCGACGTTGGCCGGCGTGTCGTCGACGAACACCGCCCGGGCGGGGTCGACGTCGAACGTCGCGGCGAGGTGGTGGTAGATCGCCGGGTCGGGCTTGGCCAGGCGGACCCGGCCTGACACGACCACCCCGTCCATCAGCCCGATCGCCGGGGCGGCCTGCGCGGCGTGGTGGAACGTCTCGGCCCACCAGTTCGTCAGCCCGAGCAGCCGCAGGCCGCGCTCCTTGAGCTCGGCGACGAGCTCCGCCGACCCCGCCACCGGCCCGCCCAGCGTCCCCGCGTAGTTCTCCACGTACGCGTCGAGCATCGGCAGGTGCTGCGGCGCGGTGGCCGCCACCGCCGCGCGACCCTCGGCGTACGGGCGGCCGGCATCCTGGGCGTGGTTGAACGTGACGAAGTCGAAGTCGGCGAAGAACGCCTCCACGGCCGCCGGGTCGTGGTCGGCGTACGCGCCCCGCGGGTCCCAGTGCACGAGCACGTTGCCGAAGTCGTAGACGACGGTGTCGATCATGGCGGGCTGGCCGGTCACAGCATCTCCGGGGGGTCGAGCTGCACGCGCACGCTGCCGGGCTCGCGCCGGGCGGACCGGACGGCGAGCGAGGCGCGCAGCTGCTGGGCGAGGGCGAGGCCGTCGCGCGCGGGCACGCGCACGACGACGCGGACGGGGGCGGCGTCGAAGAGGCTGCCGTCGCCCACGACGTCGCGGGGGTCGGGCTCGGTCTCCACCGGCCCCAGGACGGTCTCGGGCCCGGCGAGCGGCACCCGGTCGACGACCGCCATGACGCCGGCGCGGTCCCCGGTGACCGCGGCGACGCGCACCGCCGGGGGCAGCGCGAGCTCCACGCGCTCGGCCAGCTCGCGGTCGGCGAAGCCGCCGGGGTCGAACCGGACGAGCGCACCGGTCGGGCCGGGCGCACCGTCGCCCACGAGCAGCACCTGACCGCCCGCGGCCGCCGGGCGCACGAGGTGCGCGGCGGCGAGCCAGCGGTGCAGCGCGCGCGTCGCGCTCGCCAGGCCGACGCCGGCCGTGGCGACCGCGGCGTCGAGCAGCAGCGCCGCGGCGTACCCGCCCTCGGCGACCGGCTCGGCCCCGGGGGTGGCCACGACCACCGCGGGCGTGCCGGGCACCGCGCCCAGCACGCCGCCCGGGGCGGTCGAGGTGGACAGGCGCACCGGGACGCCGGGGAACGCGCGCCCGAGCTCCTCGGCGGTGCGCTCGCTGCCCACGCGCACGGCGCGCAGGCCGGCGTTGCCGCACTCGTCGCACCGCCACCCGCCGGCCAGGCGGCCGCACCAGCGGCACTGCGGCGCCGACGACGCGCCGCCCAGCGCCAGCGGGCCGTGGCACGCCCCGCACCGCGCCGGCGTGCGGCAGCGCGAGCATGCCACCACGGGCAGGTAGCCCGTGCGCGGCACCTGCACCAGCACCGGGCCGTGGGCCAGCGCGTCGCGGGCCGCGCGCCACGCGGTGGTGGGCACGCGCGCCGCCGCCCCCGGGCCCTCCTTCGCGAGCTCCACGGACGTCAGCGCCCGCACGCGCGGGGCGCGGGCGCGCACGACGTCGCGCGGCGCCGCGACCTCGCGGGCCCAGCCCTGCGCGAGCAGCGCCTGCGCCTCGACCGTGCGGCCCGGCGAGCCGAGCAGGAACGCGGCACCCTCGAGGTCGCTGCGCAGCGCCAGGACGTCCCGGGCGTGCGGGTACGGCGCGTGCGGCTCGGCGTGGGTGTCCTCGCCGTCGTCCCAGAGCACGACCAGGCCGAGGTCGGCCACCGGGGCGAACGCGGCCGCCCGCGTGCCCACGACGACGCGCGCCAGGCCGTGCCGCGCGGCGAGGAACGCCCGGTACCGCGGCGCGGGGCCGTCGTCGGCGAGCAGCCGCACGTGGTCGGCCACGCCCGCGGCGTCGAGGGCGGCGCCGACCCGCTCGGCGTCCCGGGCGTCGGGCACGACGACGAGCGCCCCGCGGCCCGCGGCCACGGCGCTGCGGGCGGCCGCGGCCACCGCGGCCGCCCAGTGCGGCACGCGCGGCGGCGCGCCGTCGTCCGCGGCGGGGGCCAGGCCCGGCAGCGGGGTCCACACGGCCTTGGGGGCCTCGCCGGCCTGCACGTGGCCGAGGAAGGCCTCCCCGCCGCGGTACGGGGACCACAGGTGGGTCCACGCGGCCGGCAGCGGCCCCGGGGACGCCGGCAGCGCCGGCGGGGCGCCCTGCTCGGCCGGGGCTCCGACGCCGGCGTCGTCGGGGGTGCCGGCGTCGTCGGGGGTGCCGGCGTCGTCGGGGGTGCCGGCGTCGTCCGCACCGGCCGCGGCGCCGGGGGCACCGCCGGCGACCTGCGCCAGCACCTCCTTCTCGACGCGGGCGTGACGCGGTGGCACCGCCAGCCGCAGCACGTCGGACAGCGTGCCGGCCCACCGGTCGGCCACGGCCCGCGCCAGCCGCAGCACCTGCGGCGCCAGGACCGGGTCGCCGGAGACGACGCGACGCAGCGGCACGAGGCGTCCCGCGTGGTCGGAGGCGTCGGCGCGGTCGACGACGTACCCGTCGACCTCCTGGGGCCCGAACCGCGCGCGCACGCGGGCGCCGGGCACGGCGTGCTGCGCCATGGACGCCGGCACGAGGTAGTCGTACTCGCGGTCCAGGTGGGCGGGCTGCAGGTCGAGCACCACGCGGGCGACCGGCCGCTCGGTGGCCATCTCCTGCGCCCCGAGCGGCGCGCGGCGCCGCGCGCCGCGCCCGCGGGACGGGGACGGGACGGCGTCGAGCCCCAGCAGCGTGGGCTGCTCCGGGGTCTCGACGTCGCTCACGGGGACCATCTCACCACGCGACGCCCACAGCCCCGGCGCGGGCCCGCGGGCCTGGTCCGCACGACGGGCCGGACGACGGGCGGGCTCAGGGCGGGGGTCAGACGGCGGCGCGCAGCGCGTCGACGCGGTCCGTGCGCTCCCACGTGAACTCGGGCAGCTCGCGCCCGAAGTGCCCGTAGGCCGACGTCTTGGAGTAGATCGGCCGCAGCAGGTCGAGGTCGCGGATGATCGCCGCCGGGCGCAGGTCGAACACGGTGTCGATCGCGCCGATGATGCGCTCCACCGGGACGGTCTCCGTGCCGAAGGTCTCGACGTACAGGCCCACGGGGTGCGCCCGGCCGATCGCGTACGCGACCTGCACCTCGCACCGGCGCGCGAGGCCGGCGGCGACGACGTTCTTGGCCACCCAGCGCATCGCGTAGGCCGCGGAGCGGTCCACCTTCGACGGGTCCTTGCCGGAGAACGCGCCGCCGCCGTGGCGCGACATGCCGCCGTAGGTGTCGACGATGATCTTGCGGCCCGTCAGGCCGGCGTCGCCCTGCGGGCCGCCGACGACGAACTTGCCCGTGGGGTTGACGTACAGGTGGGCGCCGGCCGACTCGAGGTCGACCGTGGCGAGCACCGGCGCCACGACCCGCTCGGCGATCGCGCGGTGCAGCTTGTCCTGGGCGACGTCCCCGTCGTGCTGGGTCGACACGACGACCGTGTCGACGCGCACCGGCCGGTCGCCGTCGTACGCGATGGTCACCTGCGTCTTGCCGTCGGGGCGCAGGCCGGGCACCTCCCCCGTCTTGCGCACCTGGGCGAGACGCTCGGCCAGGCGGTGCGACAGCCAGATCGGCAGCGGCATGAGCTGCGGGGTGTCGTCGCAGGCGTAGCCGAACATCAGGCCCTGGTCGCCCGCGCCCTGCGCGTCGAGCGGGTCGACGTCGGAGGCGTCGTCGCGCTGCTCGGCCGACTTGTCGACGCCCTGGGCGATGTCGGGCGACTGCTGGCCGATCGAGACCGACACGCCGCACGAGTCGCCGTCGAAGCCGATCGCCGAGGAGGTGTAGCCGATGCCGCGCACGACGTCGCGCACGATCTGCGGGATCTCCACGTAGGCGTCGGTCGTCACCTCGCCGGCGACGTGCACCAGGCCGGTGGTCACCATGGTCTCCACGGCGACGCGCGAGCGCGGGTCCTGCTCGAGCAGGGAGTCCAGGATCGCGTCCGAGATCTGGTCGCAGACCTTGTCCGGGTGCCCCTCGGTGACGGACTCGGACGTGAACAGACGCAGGGCATCGGTCATGGCGCACCACCCTAAGGGCTCGACGGGGCGCGCGCCCCCCTCCGGGACCACACGCGTCTCAGAACACGAGACATTCTCGCATGACGGACAGGCGACACCGGACGTGCGGCAGGCGCCGACGGGCCGCGGCGCAGGCCGGCCGATCGGCTCAGGCAAGCAGCTTGGCGACCGCGTCCCAGAGCGCGTCGGCGACCTCGCGCTTGGTGCCGGCGGCCTCGGCGACGGTCTCGCCGGCGCCGTCGAGCAGCGTCACGGCGTTGTCCGCCGTGCCGAAGCCGCGCCCCCCGCCGACGGCGTTGACCGCGAGCAGGTCCGCGCCCTTGCGCCGCGCCTTGGCGCGGCCGTGGTGCAGCACGTCACCGTCGGCGTCGCCCGTCTCGGCCGCGAAGCCGACGACGACCTGGCCGGGGCGCAGCCGCTCGGCCGCGAGCTCGGCCAGCACGTCCGGGTTCTCGACGAGCGCGATCGGCACCGGGCCCTGCCCGGGCACCTTCTTGATCTTGGCCGCGGGGATGGCGGCGGGCCGGAAGTCGGCCACGGCTGCGGCCATCACCACGGCGTCGGCCGCCGCGGCGGCTGCGCGCACGGCGTCGCGCAGCTCGGCCGTCGTCTCCACCGGTACCACGACGTCGGCGACGCCGGCCGGGGGCTCGGCGATGTTGGCCGCCACGAGCGTCACGTGGGCGCCGCGCTCGCGCGCCGCGAGGGCCAGGGCCACGCCCTGGCGCCCGGTGGAGCGGTTGCCGATGTAGCGCACGGGGTCGATCGGCTCGCGCGTGCCGCCGGCCGAGACGACGACACGCCGGCCGGCGAGGTCGCCCGCCGGCGCCTCCCCCGCACCCGGCGCCCCGACCACCGCGAGGGCCTCGCGGGCGATGTCCTCCGGCTCGGGCAGCCGGCCGGGGCCGGTGTCCTTGCCGGTGAGGCGGCCCGAGGCGGGCTCGATGACGTGCACGCCGCGCTCGCGCAGGGTGGCGACGTTGGCCCGCGTGGCGGGGTGGTCCCACATCTCGGTGTGCATGGCCGGGGCCATGACCACCGGGCAGCGCGCGGTGAGCAGCGTGGAGGTGAGCAGGTCGTCGGCGCGCCCGCTCGCCGCCCGCGCCAGCAGGTCGGCGGTGGCGGGCGCCACGACCACGAGGTCGGCGCCCTTGCCGAGCGCGACGTGCTGCACGTTCTCGACGTCGTCGAACACCTCGGTGCTCACGGGCTCGCCGGAGAGCGCCTCCCACGTGGGGGCGCCGACGAAGCGCAGCGCGGCGGCGGTGGGCACGACACGCACGGCGTGCCCCGCCTCGCGCAGGAGACGCAGCAGGAGCACCGCCTTGTACGCGGCGATGCCCCCGCTGACGCCCAGGAGGATCCTCATGCGGGCCTGTCGTCCTCCGCTGGGTCGGACCGGTCGCTCGAGCGTGCGCTCAGAGCGAGGTCTTCGAGTCCTTGGCGTCGTCCGGGTCCTCGGTGGGGGTCGAGGTGAGCAGGCCCCCGTTGATCTCGCGCATGGCGATCGACAGGGGCTTCTCCTGCGCACGGGCCTCGACCAGCGGGCCCACGTTCTCGAGCAGGCCCTCGTTCAGCTGCGAGTAGTACGCGTTGATCTGGCGGGCACGCTTGGCGGCGTACAGCACCAGGCCGTACTTCGAGTCGGTCTTCTCGAGCAGCTCGTCGATCGGCGGGTCGGTGATGCCGATGGGCTGCGCGACGGTTCCGGCCACGGTTCACGCTCCAGTGGTGGGAGGGATGGGAGTCGACGGACCAGTCTACCCGGACGTCAGCGCACGACCGGGGCGCCGCCCGGGGCGAGCGGCCCGGCGGGCACCGCGGGCGTCGGCTGGATGCCCATCGCGCCGACCAGCTCGTCGGTGGCGCGGCGCACGTCGTCGTTGACGATCGTCACGTCGAACTCGCTCTCGGCCGCCAGCTCCACGCGGGCGGTGGCGAGGCGCCGCTCGCGCTCCTCGGCGTCCTCGGTGCCGCGGCCCACGAGCCGGCGCTCCAGCTCCTCGAACGACGGCGGCGCCAGGAACACGAACCGGGCCTCCGGCATGGTCTCGCGCACCTGGCGGGCACCCTGCAGGTCGATCTCCAGCAGGGTCGGCACGCCGGCGGCGAGATGCTCCTCGACCGGGCGGCGCGGCGTGCCGTACCGGTTGCGGCCGTGCACCACCGCCCACTCGAGCATCTCGCCGGCGGCGACCATGGCGTCGAACTCCTCGGGCGTCACGAAGAGGTAGTGCACGCCGTCCACCTCGCCGGGCCGCGGCGGCCGCGTCGTCGCCGACACGGAGAGCCACACCTGCGGGTAGCGCGCGCGCACGTCCGCCGACACCGTGCCCTTCCCGACGGCGGTGGGCCCGGCCAGGACGGTGAGGCGGGCGGAGCGGGGCTCCTGGTCGAGCGGGTCCTGGGGGGCCGGGGTGCCGGCGGGTGTCGCGGAAATGTCAGCCAAACCTCTCGATGAGCGCCGCGGTCTGGTGCGGTCCGAGGCCACGGACGCGGCGGGTCTCGGCGATCCCGATCTCCTCCATGATCGCCCGGGCCTTCACCTTACCGACACCGGGCAGCGACTCCAGCAACGAGACGACCTTCAGCTTGCCGACGACGTCGTCGGACTGGCCCTGCTCGATCACCTCCTTGAGCGAGCCCTGGGAGTACTTCAGGCGGTTCTTGATCTCCGCGCGCACCCGGCGCGCCTCGGCGGCCTTCTCGAGTGCCGCAGCACGCTGTTCCGGGGTGAGAGGGGGAAGGGCCACTCAAGTCACCTACTCAGTCGAGCCGACGGGGTGGTACTGCTCGAACGAAAGTAACCACGACCTGCGGCGCGGGCAATCGCTGGTGGGCGGCGTGGCGCGACCGCGACCGGCGATCCGCCGGTGCGTTCCGGGCATCCGGCCCGTAACGGCGCCGCCCGGAGGGCGGGCCCGCCGCGACAGCCCTACCGTGGCGCTCGGCGGGGCCGCGCGGGCGCCCGCCGCGAGAGGTCTCGGCCACGACGAGGGGGCTCGCCATGGCTCTCAGGGACGTGCGCCCGTCCCGCGGCGCCCGGCTCGCCGGGGCGGCCGCCGCCGGCGCCACCGCGCTCGCCGCGGGCGTGCCGGCCCTGGTCGCGCTCGGGGCGCTCGTCCCCGCCCTGCCGGTGGTCTCGCTGGCCGCGCACGCCGCCGGCTACGCGGGCGGGCTCTGCCTCGTGGCGGCCCTGGGGCTCGCCGGCGCGACCGCCCGCTGGTGGGCGCGGCGCACCGCCCTGCGCGCCGCCGTCGTCGTGGCCGCCGTCGCCGGGCTCCTGGGGTGCGCCGTGGTGCTCGACCGGCTGCTGGACGCCGCGCGCGCCGCCGGCGTCGCGGTCGAGGCGCTGCCCCGGCCGGACCCGGTGCCGGCGCCCGACACCACGGTGGCGTACACGACGCAGGACGGGGAGCCGGTCGAGCTGTCGGTGTGGGCGCCGCCCGGCGCCGACGGCGACGCCCCCGTGGCCGTGTGGCTGCACGGCGGCGGCTGGGTGTCGAGCAGCCGGCAGGCGCCGGTGGGCCTCGCCCACCTGGACCACCTGCGCGAGCGCGGCTGGGTGGTGGCGAACGTCGACTACAGCCTCTCCGACGCGGCCGTGCACCGGTGGGACGCGGCGGAGCCGCAGGTGGCGTGCGCGCTGGCGTGGCTGGCCGAGCACGCGGGCGACCTGGGCGGCGACACCGAGCGCCTCGCGCTCATGGGCGCGTCCGCCGGCGGGAACCTGGCCCTCGACGTCGCCTACCGCGCCGCGGCCGGCACGCTGGAGCCGTCCTGCGGCGGGCGGCTGCCCGTGCCCGACGCCGTCGTCGTGACCTCCCCCATCGCCGACCCGGTCGGGTTCCACGACAACCCCGACCTGGCCCTCGGGCCCCTCACGCGGTGGATGGCTCGCGCCTACACCGGCGGCAGCCCGGCGGAGCACCCCGACCGCTACCGCGCGATCTCGCCGGCCACGCACGCGACCCCCGCGGCGCCGCCCACCCTGGTGGTGATCCCGCAGCACGACCAGATCGTGCCGCCCGCCGGCGCCCGGGCCTTCGCCGACGACGCCCGCGCGGCCGGCGCCGAGGTCGAGCTCGTCGAGGTGCCGCAGGCCGCGCACGTGGTGGACCTGCCCGGCAGCCTCGGCGCGCAGCTCGTCGACGCCCTCGCCGTCCGGTGGCTCACGGCGCACGGCGCGGGGCCCGGCTGAGCCGGGCCCCGCGCCGTGCGCGAGGTGGAGCGGACGGGCGGGAGCGGGCCTCAGCCGCGCAGCGCCGCGGCGGCCTCGCGAGTCCCCTCGTCCGCGGCCGAGCGCAGCGCGCCGGCGTCCGGCCCGGCCCGCAGGACGCCGCGCGAGGACGACGCGAGCACCTGCCGGCGCGCCGGGCCGAACACCGCGGCGAGCTCGGCGGCGCCGGCGCCCTGGGCGCCCACGCCGGGAGCGAGCAGCGGCCCGTTCACGGCCGCGAGGTCCGTGCCCGTGGCGGCGACCGCGTCGCCCACCGTGGCACCCACCACGAGCCCCACCGAGCCGAGCGGGTCGGCGCCCGCGTTCAGCGCCGCCGCGTGGGCCGCGACCGTGGCCGCGACGCTCGCGCCGCCGCCGGTCGTGGCGTGCTGCACCTCGGGGCCCTCCGGGTTGGAGGTCAGGCACAGCACGAACAGCCCGCGCCCGGTCGCCGCGGCGGCCTCGGCCGCCGGGGCGAGCGACCCGAAGCCGAGGAACGGCGAGACGGTCAGCGCGTCGCCCGCCAGGGGCGAGCCGTCGCGCAGGAACGCGTCGGCGTAGCCGCCCATCGTCGAGCCGATGTCGCCCCGCTTGGCGTCCACGACCACCAGCGTCCCGGCCGCGCGGGCGGCCGCGATGGTCTCCTCCAGCACGGCGACACCGGCCGACCCGTGGCGCTCGTAGAACGCCGCCTGCGGCTTGAGCGCCGCGACGCGGCCGCCGACGGCCTCGACGACGCGCAGGGAGAACTCGCGCACGCCGGCGGCGTCGTCGGGCAGCCCCCACGCCGCCAGCAGGGCGGCGTGGGGGTCGACGCCGACGCACAGCGGGCCGTGGTCGTCCATCGCCGCGGCCAGGCGCGCGCCGAACGGCCGCGTCACGCCACGACCCCCGCCTCCGCCGCGGGGCGGGCGACGCCGTCGGCCGTGGGGACGGGCGCCGCGCCGGCGATCCGCTCCAGGCCGAGCCGCTCGCGCGTGCGCGCCGTGTGCTCCTGCAGGCTCGCCACGTCGAAGGGGCCCGCCAGGATCGCCTCGATGGCCTGCACCGCGGCGGCGAGCTGGTCGACGGTCGTGGCGATCGGCTTGTCCGCCGCCGTCGTGGCGGCCCGGATCTCGTAGCCGTCGGCGCGCGCGCCCTGGCCGGACGGCGAGTTGACCACGAGGTCGACCTTGCCGGCGGTGATGAGGTCGACGATCGTCGGCTCCCCCGCGGCACCCTGGCCCTCGGAGAACTTGCGCACCACGCTGGCGGGGACTCCGTTGCGGGTGAGCACCTGGGCCGTGCCCGCCGTGGCGAGCACCTGGAACCCGAGGTCGGCCAGCCGCTTGACCGGGAACACGATGGAGCGCTTGTCCCGGTCGGCCACCGAGACGAACACCGTGCCGGTGGTGGGCAGCCCGCCGAACGCCGCGGCCTGCGACTTGGCGAAGGCGCGCGGGAAGTCGACGTCGAAGCCCATGACCTCGCCGGTGGAGCGCATCTCCGGCCCGAGCACGGTGTCGACCACCAGGCCGTCGGCGGTGCGGAACCGCTTGAACGGCAGCACGGCCTCCTTGACGGCCAGCGGCGCGCCGAGGTCCAGGTCGCCGCCGTCGCCGGTGGCCGGCAGCACGCCCTCGGCGCGCAGCTCGGCGATGGTCTCGCCGACCATGACGCGGGCGGCGGCCTTGGCCAGCGACGTGCCGGTCGCCTTGGACACGAACGGCACGGTGCGCGAGGCGCGCGGGTTGGCCTCCAGGACGTACAGCACGTCGCTGACCAGCGCGTACTGCACGTTGAGCAGGCCGCGCACGCCGACGCCGCGGGCGATCGCCTCGGTGGAGCGGCGGATGCGCTCGATCTCGGCCTCGCTCAGCGACACCGGCGGCAGCACGCACGCCGAGTCGCCGGAGTGGATGCCGGCCTCCTCGATGTGCTCCATGACGCCGCCGAGGAACAGCTCGGTGCCGTCGTACAGCGCGTCGACGTCGATCTCGATCGCGTCGTCGAGGAAGCGGTCGATGAGCAGCGGCGCGGCCAGCGTGCTGCCGCCCGACGCCGCCGCGGCGGCGTCGAGGGCGCGCTCGACGTAGTGCGTCAGCTGCTCGCGGTCGTAGACGATCTCCATGCCGCGGCCGCCGAGCACGTAGGACGGGCGCACGAGCACCGGGTAGCCGATGCCCTCGGCCACCTCCACGGCCTGCCCGAGCGTGCGGGCGGTGCCGAAGGCGGGCGCCGGCAGGCCGGCGTCGACGAGCACCTGGCCGAACAGCCCGCGGTCCTCCGCGGCGTCGATGGCCTCGGGGCTGGTGCCCAGGATCGGCAGGCCGGCGTCGGCCAGGCGCTGCGCCAGCGACAGCGGCGTCTGGCCGCCGAGCTGGACGATGATGCCCTTGACCGGGCCGGCGGCGAGCTCGGCCTGGTAGACCTCGAGCACGTCCTCGAACGTCAGCGGCTCGAAGTACAGGCGGTCGGAGGTGTCGTAGTCGGTCGAGACCGTCTCCGGGTTGCAGTTGACCATGACGGTCTCGTACCGCTCGGCGAGCGTCAGGGTCGCGTGCACGCAGGAGTAGTCGAACTCGATGCCCTGGCCGATGCGGTTGGGGCCCGAGCCGAGGATGATCACGGCCTCGCGCTCGCGCGGCGCCACCTCGGTCTCCGCGTCGTAGGCGGAGTAGTGGTACGGCGTGCGGGCGGCGAACTCCGCGGCGCAGGTGTCCACCGTCTTGTAGACCGGGCGCACGCCGAGGGCGTGGCGGATCTCGCGCACGCTGGCCTCGCCGGCCGGGCCCATGCCGCGCAGCTGCGCCACCTGGCCGTCGGACAGGCCGTGCCGCTTGGCGCGACGCAGCACGTCCTCGGTGAGGGTCGGCGCGGCGGCGACCTCGGCCGCCACCTCGTTGACGAGCTGGATCTGGTCGAGGAACCAGGGGTCGATCTTGGTGGCCTCGAAGACCTGCTCGATGCTCGCGCCCGCCCGCAGGGCCTGCTGCACGCCGACCAAGCGGTGCTCGGTGGGCGTGCGGATCTCCGCCAGCAGCGCGTCGAGGTCGGCGCCGGCGACCGGCTCGCCCTGCCAGTGGAACTGCACGCCGTGCTTGTCGATGGAGCGCAGCGCCTTGCCGAGCGCCTCGGTGAAGCTGCGGCCCAGCGCCATCGCCTCGCCCACGGACTTCATGGTCGTGGTCAGCGTCGGGTCGGCCGCCGGGAACTTCTCGAAGGCGAACCGCGGCACCTTGACCACGACGTAGTCGAGCGTGGGCTCGAAGCTGGCCGGGGTGACCTGGGTGATGTCGTTGGGGATCTCGTCGAGGGTGTAGCCGACGGCGAGCTTGGCGGCGATCTTGGCGATCGGGAAGCCGGTCGCCTTGGAGGCCAGGGCCGAGGAGCGCGACACGCGCGGGTTCATCTCGATGACGATGATGCGGCCGGTGGCCGGGTCCACCGCGAACTGGATGTTGCAGCCGCCGGTGTCGACGCCCACCTCGCGGATGACCGCGATGCCGATGTCGCGCAGCTTCTGGTACTCGCGGTCGGTGAGCGTGAGCGCCGGCGCGACGGTGACCGAGTCGCCGGTGTGCACGCCGACCGGGTCGACGTTCTCGATCGAGCACACGACCACGACGTTGTCGTTCTTGTCGCGCATCAGCTCGAGCTCGTACTCCTTCCAGCCGAGGATCGACTCCTCCAGGAGCACCTCGGTGGTCGGCGAGTAGTGCAGGCCCTGGCCGACGATGCGGCGCAGGTCCGCCTCGTCGTAGGCGAGGCCGGAGCCGAGGCCGCCCATGGTGAACGACGGGCGCACGACCATCGGGTAGCCGAGCCTCCCGGCGGCGGCCAGCGCCTCGTCGACCGTGTGCACGATCTCGGAGCGCGCGGACTCCCCGCCGCACTTGTCGACGACGTCCTTGAACTGCTGGCGGTCCTCGCCCTTCTGGATGGCGGGGATGTTGGCGCCGATGAGCTCGACGCCGTGCTCGGCCAGCACGCCGGCCTCGTCCAGGGCGATGGCCGCGTTGAGGGCGGTCTGCCCGCCGAGCGTCGGCAGCAGCGCGTCCGGGCGCTCCTTGGCGATGATCGAGGTGAGCACCTCGGTGGTGATGGGCTCGACGTAGGTGGCGTCGGCGAACTCCGGGTCCGTCATGATCGTGGCCGGGTTGGAGTTCACGAGGATGACCCGCAGGCCCTCCTCCTTCAGCACGCGGCACGCCTGGGTGCCCGAGTAGTCGAACTCGGCCGCCTGGCCGATGACGATCGGGCCCGACCCGATGACGAGGACGGAGGAGATGTCGGTACGGCGGGGCATCAGTTCTCCTTCGAGCCGGCGAGGGCGGCCAGCGCCTCGTCGGGGACGGTGACGGGCGTGCGGGACTTCATGACCTCGACGAAGCGGTCGAACAGGTAGGCGGAGTCGTGCGGGCCGGCCGCCGCCTCGGGGTGGTACTGGACCGAGAAGGCGGGGATGTCCAGGGCGGTCAGGCCCTCGACCACCTGGTCGTTGAGGCCCACGTGGGCGACGACGACGCGGCCGTAGCGGCCGCCGTCGTGCGGCGCGGTGCTCACGGCGTCGACGGGCGCGTCGACGGCGAAGCCGTGGTTGTGCGCGGTGACCTCGACCTTGCCGGTGGTGCGGTCCAGGACGGGCTGGTTGATGCCGCGGTGGCCGTAGCCCAGCTTGTAGGTGCCGTAGCCCAGGGCGCGGCCCAGCAGCTGGTTGCCGAAGCAGATGCCGAAGAACGGGATGCCGCGGTCGAGCACGGCGCGCAGCAGCTCGATCTCGTGGGTGGCGGCCGCGGGGTCGCCGGGGCCGTTGGAGAAGAACACCCCGTGCGGGGCGTCCGCCGGCAGCAGGCGCTCGACGTCCTCGACCGTGGCCGACTGCGGCACGACGTGGACGCGCACGCCGCGCTCGGCGAGACGCTGCGGCGTCATGGCCTTGATGCCGAGGTCGACGGCGACGACGGTGGCGATCGGGTCCTTGCCCGCCCAGTCCCCGCAGGGCTCGACGACGTACGGCTCGGCGGTGGTGACCTCGCGGGCCAGGTCGGCGCCGGCCATCAGCGGCGCGGCCTGCACCTCGGCGACCAGGTCCTCCACCGGCCGCTCCACGCTGCGCCCGCTGGGGCTGGTGGTGACCAGGGCGTCGCCGGAGAAGATGCCGGCGCGCATGACGCCGAGCTCGCGCAGGTGACGGGTGAGGAAGCGGGTGTCGACGTCGCTGATGCCGACGACGCCCTGCTCGGCGAGCTCCTCGTCGAGGGTGCGCGCGGCACGCCAGGAGGAGACGCGGCGGGCGGGGTCGCGCACGACCCAGCCGGACACCCAGATCTTGCCGGACTCGGGGTCCTCGTCGTTGACGCCGGTGTTGCCGATGTGCGGCGCGGTCATGACGACGATCTGGCGGTGGTACGACGGGTCGGTGAGCGTCTCCTGGTAGCCGGTCATGCCGGTGGAGAAGACGATCTCGCCGAGCGTGGTGCCCCGTGCGCCGTACGCGCGGCCGCGGGCCACGGTGCCGTCCTCGAGGACGAGCAGGGCCCGGTCGTGCGCGGCAGCGGTCGTGGTGGTCACTGGTTCTCCTTCGGCGGTGCTGCGGGGGTCTGAGGGCCGGCGCCGGCGGCCAGGGCGCGGACGGCGTCGACGAGCCGGGCGCGGTCGGCGGGGTGGCGGGGGCGCACGCCGGTGTCCAGGGCGGCGGCCGGCGCGGTGGCGTCGGCCGGCGCGAGCCAGGACACCACGACGATGCTGTCCGTGCCGACGAACTTGCCGGCCATGCCGGGCGCCAGGCTCACGCCGCGCAGGGTGGCGGCCGGGACGAAGACCGGGTCGGCGCCGGTGCGCTCGACGAGCACGCCGGCGTCGTGCACGCTCACCGCGGCGACCGAGCGGTCGCCGAGCCCGTGCGCGCCGACGCGGGCGAGCCAGTCGCCGCCCAGCGTGGTGGTGACGTAGGTGGCCTCGAGCGGCTCCAGGCGGCGGGCGCCGAGGTCGGCGGGCACGGCCGGCGGCACCGGCACGACGCCGCGGGTGCGCCGTGCGAGGCGGCGCCGGCCGCCGATCACGACGAGCAGCAGCAGGACGCCGACCAGGACCCAGATCCCGACGGCGACGGGCATCGGCAGGTTCACGCCGCAACCCCCGGGCCGGCGGGCACGGGCTCGACGGGCGTGCCGTCGAGCACCGTGGCGCGCCCGCGCAGGAACGTGGCCACGACCCGGCCGGGCAGCTCGCGGCCCTGGAACGGGGTGTTGGCGGCGGCCGTGGCCTGCGCCTCGCCGTCGACCACCCGGGTGGCGCGCGGGTCGACCAGCACGAGGTTCGCCGGCTCGCCGACGGCGACCGGCCGGCCCTGGGTGTCCGCGACGCGCCCGATGCGGGCCGGCGCGGTCGACATCACCCGCGCGACGTCCGCCCAGCCCATGAGGCCGGTCTCGACCATCGCGTGCTGCACCACGGACAGGGCGGTCTCCAGCCCGGTCATGCCCATCGCGGCGGCCCCCCACTCGCAGTCCTTGTCCTCGCGGGTGTGCGGGGCGTGGTCGGTGGCGACGATGTCGATGGTGCCGTCGGCCAGCCCGGCGCGGACGGCCTCGACGTCCGCGGCGGTGCGCAGCGGCGGGTTGACCTTGAACACCGGGTCGTAGCCGCGCGCCAGCTCGTCGGTGAGCACGAGGTGGTGCGGGGTGACCTCGGCGGTGACGGCGATGCCGCGGGCCTTGGCCCACCGGACGATCTCGACGGACCCGGCGGTGGACACGTGGCACACGTGCAGGCGCGAGCCGACGTGCTCGGCCAGCAGCACGTCGCGGGCGATGATCGCCTCCTCGGCGACCGCGGGCCAGCCGGTCAGGCCGATCTCCGCCGAGACGACGCCCTCGTTCATCTGGGCACCCTCGGTGAGGCGGGGCTCCTGCGCGTGCTGGGCGACGACGCCGTCGAACGCCTTGACGTACTCCAGGGCGCGGCGCATCAGCACCGGGTCGTGGACGCACCTGCCGTCGTCGCTGAAGACCCGCACGCGGGCGGCGGAGTCGGCCATCGCGCCGAGCTCGGCGAGGCGCTCGCCGGCCAGGCCCACGGTGACCGCGCCGACGGGGTGCACGTCGACCCAGCCGGCCTGCCGGCCGAGGTTCCAGACCTGCTCGACGACGCCGGCGGTGTCCGCCACGGGCGAGGTGTTGGCCATGGCGTGCACGGCCGTGAAGCCGCCGGCCGCGGCGGCGCGGGTGCCGGAGGCGACGGTCTCGGCGTCCTCGCGGCCCGGCTCGCGCAGGTGCGTGTGCAGGTCGACCAGGCCCGGCAGGAGCACGTGGCCGGCGGCGTCGACCTCGACGGCGCCCGCGGGCGCCGCGACGTCGGTGCCCAGCGCGGCGACGACCCCGTCGGCGAGCACCACGTCGACCGGCTCGCCCCCGAGCGGGCGCGCGCCGCGCAGGACGTAGGAGGTGGTGGCGGGGGTCGTCACAGGGCGGTCCCTTCGGGGTGGGCGGGGGCGGACGGGGCGGCGCCGGCGGCGTCACGCTCCCCCGCGAGCAGCAGGTAGAGGGCGGCCATCCGCACGGCGACGCCGTTGGCGACCTGCTCGACGATCACCGAGCGCGCGGAGTCGGCGGCCTCGGCGGAGATCTCCAGGCCGCGGTTCATCGGCCCGGGGTGCATGACGATCGCGTGCCCGGGCAGCAGCGCCAGCCGGCGCCCGTCGAGCCCGTAGCGGCGGGTGTACTCCAGCGGGCTGGGGAAGAACGCCCCCGCCCCGCCGGACATCCGCTCGCGCTGCACGCGCAGCATCATCACGGCGTCGGGCTGCCAGCCGGCCAGCGTCGCGTCGAGGTCGTACGACGTGCGGCACGGCCAGGTCTCCACGCCCACCGGCAGGAGCGTCGGCGGCGACACGAGCGTGACCTCGGCGCCGAGGGTGTGCAGCAGGTGCACGTTGGAGCGGGCCACGCGCGAGTGCAGGACGTCGCCGACGATCGCGACCCGCAGCCCGGCGAGGTCCGCACCGGTGCCGTCCTGGTGGCCGTCGCCCGCGCCGCCGCGCAGCCCCACCAGGTGGCGGCGGATCGTGAACGCGTCGAGCAGCGCCTGGGTCGGGTGCTGGTGCGTGCCGTCGCCGGCGTTGAGCACCGCGGCGTCGAGCCAGCCGGCGTGGGCGAGCTGGTGCGGGGCGCCGGAGGCCCAGTGCCGCACGACGACGGCGTCCGCCCCCATCGCGTGCAGGGTGAGCGCGGTGTCCTTGAGCGACTCGCCCTTGGAGACGCTCGAGCCCTTGGCGGAGAAGTTGATGACGTCGGCGGACAGGCGCTTGGCCGCGGTCTCGAACGAGATGCGGGTGCGCGTGGAGTCCTCGAAGAACAGGTTGACGACGGTGCGCCCGCGCAGCGTGGGCAGCTTCTTGATCTCGCGCGACTGGGTGGCGGCCATCTGCGCCGCGGTGTCGAGCAGCAGGATCGCGTCGTCCTTGGACAGGTCCCGGGTGGACAGCAGGTGCCTCATCGCGCCGCCCCCGTCTCGAGCGGGTCGGCGGGCCCGCGCCCGCTGATCACCACGGCGTCCTCGCCGCCGTCGACCTCCTGCAGCCGCACGCCGACACGCTCGGACGTGGCGGTGGGCAGGTTCTTGCCGACGAAGTCGGGGCGGATCGGCAGCTCGCGGTGGCCGCGGTCGACCAGGCAGGCGAGCCGGACGGCGCGGGGGCGGCCGAGGTCGCTCAGCGCGTCGAGCGCGGCGCGGATGGTGCGCCCGGAGTACAGGACGTCGTCGACCAGCACGACGATCTTGTCGTCGATGCCCGCGGTGGGCAGCGTGGTGACCCCGACGGCGCGCGTGGGGTGCCGCTGCAGGTCGTCGCGGTACATCGTGACGTCGAGCTCGCCGAGGCTCTGCTCGGGGTCGAAGGCCGGCTCGATGGCGGCCAGCCGCTCGGCCAGCCGGCGGGCGAGCGTCACGCCGCGGGTGGGGATCCCGAGCAGGACGACGTCGTCGACGCCCTTGGAGCGCTCGACGACCTCGTGGGCGATGCGGGTCAGGGCCCGCTGGATCTCCTGGGATCCCAGGACGGTGGTGCGGCCGGTGGTGTGCTCGGGCATGCCGGGGCTCACGGGACCTCCTTCTCCGCCTCACGGGACGGGGTTAAAGGGGTGTCGATCGGGCCTCAGCGTAGCGCCCGGTACGGGACGCGCGGGCCGTCGTCCAGCCTCCGGACGCGTGACGTGGCGCACGTCACGCGGACCGGCCCCGGCCGCCGGCAGGACGGCGACGGCCCCGTCGGCGGCGGGTGCCGCCGGCGGGGCCGGGTCGGTGGTGCGGGTCGCGAAGGCGTCCCCGGGGCCGTCCGCGGGGCCGTCAGGCCAGCAGCGTCGGCTTGACGTCGACGATGCGGCCGAGCAGGCCGTTGACGAACGACGGCGAGTCGTCGGTCGAGAGGCTGGCGGCCAGGTCCACGGCCTCGTCGACCGCCACGGCGTCGGGCACCTCGTCGTTGAAGAGGATCTCCCAGGTGCCGATGCGCAGCAGGGCGCGGTCCACGGCGGGCATGCGCTCCAGCGTCCAGCCGTGGGAGTACGTCTCCAGCAGCTCGTCGATGCGTTCGCGGTGCCCGGTCACGCCCTCGACGAGGTCCACCGTGTACTGCGGCACCGCCGCCTCCGTGCGGGGCTGGGCCACCCGGTCGCGCAGCAGCACGAGCGGCTCGAGGCCGCGCTGCTCGGACTCGAAGAGGATGTCGACCGCGCGCTTGCGGGCCTTGGTGCGGGCAGCCACGTCAGTCGTTCACGCGGCCCAGGTACGACCCGTCGCGGGTGTCGACCTTGACCTTGGTGCCCTGCTCGAGGAACAGCGGGACCTGGATCTCGCGGCCGGTCTCGAGGGTGGCGGGCTTGGTGCCGCCGGTGGAGCGGTCGCCCTGCAGGCCCGGCTCGGTGTAGGTGATCTCCAGGACCACGGAGGCCGGGAGCTCGACGTACAGCGGGGTGCCCTCGTTGGAGGCGACCATCACGCTCATGCCCTCGAGCATGAAGTCCTTGGCGTCGCCGACGGTGGCGGCCGGGACCGTGATCTGGTCGTAGGTGTCGTTGTCCATGAAGACGAAGTCCTCGCCGTCCATGTACAGGTACTGGAAGTCGCGGCGGTCCACGTTGGCCGTCTCGACCTTGATGCCAGCGTTGAAGGTCTTGTCGACGACCTTGCCCGACAGCACGTTCTTCATCTTGGTGCGGACGAACGCGCCACCCTTGCCCGGCTTGACGTGCTGGAACTCGATGATCGTCCAGAGCTGACCGTCGATGCGGAGCACGGTGCCGTTCTTGATGTCGTTGGAGGTAGCCACGTTCTTTCCCTGTTCGGCGATGTCGGAGCTTCGGGCACGCCCCGGTCACGGTCAGGTGGCGGGGGCGGTGGCCCGCGGACGAGGGCCCGGACGATTCTAGCGGTACGCCGGGTCCACCGCCCGACGGTCACCCCCCGACGAGCAGGTGCGCCGCGCCGCGCCCGGCGAGGCCCACGGCGGCGGCCCAGATGAGCGACGCCAGCGTGCCGACGACGAACCGCTCGCTCGCGACCGGGTGCTCCTTGAGCTCGTTGAACCGGCCGAGGCCCTTGACCGCCACCACGATCGCGACGCCCTCGGGGTAGCCGGCCAGGAGGCTGAGCGTCACGCCGGCCCGCTCGAGCAGGCCGATCCAGGTGCCGCCGCGCAGCACGTCCGCGGCGGCCTGCGCGCGGGCGCTCGGCCCGGTGCGCCGCAGCACCCAGGGCACCACGAGGGCGCCGAGGCCCACGCTGAGCGCCAGCGCGACGGCCCAGACCGCCGCGCCGACGAGGTACTCGGTCGTGCTCATGCTCCCGCTCCCCCCGCCGGTCGTCCCGCGCGCCCCGCGCCGGCGAGCGCGGTCAGCAGCCGCGCGACCACCGGCCGGACCGCGGCCTCCTCGGCCCACAGCGCGGCGCGCAGCCGCTGGCTCACGGCCTGCTCGGTGACCCCGAGCGCGCGCGCCACGTCCTTCTGCGACGTGTCCTTCTGCGTGTCCTTCTGCGTGTCCTTCTGTGACACGGCCTTCACGGACCCGTCGGTGCCCGCGGCGGTGAGCGTATCGATCGCCTCCCACCCCGCCGGGGTGCGGCGCGCCGCCACCGCCCCGAGGAGCCGCAGCAGCGCCTCGACCTCCGCGGCCGCGGCGGCGTCGTCCGCCTCCACCGCGACGGGCGCCGCGCTCCCCCGGCCCTTGGCGCGCTCGACGGCGTGGCGGGCGTGCACGAACGCCGGCCCGGACGCCGCACGGCTCGCCGCGGGCAGCGGCTCGTCGACGGCGCCGACGCCGAGCCCCACCGTCCAGCGGCCGTCGCGCAGCAGCGCGAGGGCCGTGTCGAGGGCGAGCGTCGCGCCGTCGGGGGAGCCGTCGAGCAGGCCCTGCACCTCGTCACCCACGGTGCGGTCGAAGGGCAGGACGAGCCCGGCGCGCCCGGCGGTGCGCGCGTGCAGGAGGTCGAGCACCTCGGGCACGCGGTCGCCGTGGCGCGTGCTGCCGCGCTGGTCAGCGGTGAGGACGATCACGTGTCAAGCCTAGAACCTTGACCGCTCCGCAACAAGCCTCACGACTTGATCGGCGCTCATCAGGCCTGCAGCCTTGCGGCCACCGCCGAGAGCGCGAGCCGGTAGGAGTCGAAGCCGAAGCCGGCCACCGTGCCGGTCGCGACCCCGGAGACCACCGAGTGGTGGCGGAACGACTCGCGCGCCGCGGGGTTGGACAGGTGCACCTCGACCAGCAGCAGGCCCGAGGTGGTCACCTGCGCCGCCGCGTCCCGCAGGGCGTAGCTGTAGTGCGTGAACGCGGCCGGGTTGAGCACCACGTGCGCCCGGGCGTCGACGGCCTCGTGCAGCCAGCCCACGATCTCGGACTCGTCGTCGGTCTGGCGCACCTCGGCCTCGAGCCCCAGCTCGCGGCCCCACCGCTCCGCGGCGGCGACGAGGTCGGCGAACGAGGCGGCGCCGTAGATCTCGGGCTCGCGGACGCCGAGCCGGCCGAGGTTGGGACCGTTGAGGACGAGGACGTGCGTCATGGGCCGGAGCCTAGCCGTCACGGCCCTGCGACCGGCGCCTGCGACCGGCCCTGCGACCGGCCCTGCGACCGGCCCTGCGCCGGCGGGAGATCACCCGATGAGTCCGGCGGCCGTGCGGCGTCCACCCCGAGGACCGCCGAACCCACCGGAGAGGGCACCCCCATGACGACACCCACGTTCTCCCCCGCCGCCGTCCGCGACGCCCTGGACGTCGACGGCAGCACCGTCATCGTCCCCGGCGAGCCGGGCTACGACGAGGCGCGCCAGATCGCCTCCGTGGTCGACCGGCGCCCGTCAGCGCTGGTCCGGCCCACGGACGCGGCGGGCGTGGCCCGCACCGTGCGGTTCGCCGCCGACACCGGCGCGGAGCTGTCCGTGCGGGCCGGCGGGCACTCCACCATGGGCCTGGGCCGCGCGGACGGCGCGCTGACCCTCGACCTGCGCGGCCTGGACGGCGTCGTCGTCGACCCCGCCTCGCGCACGGCGTGGGCCGGCGGCGGCGTGACCGCCGGCGTCTACGCCGACGCGGTGGGCGCCCACGGGCTGGTGACCCCGTTCGGCGACGCGCGCACGGTCGGCGTCGGCGGCATCACGCTCGGGGGCGGCGTCGGCCTGCTGTCCCGCAGCCACGGCCTGACCCTCGACAGCCTGGTCGCGGCCGAGGTCGTCACCGCGGCCGGCGAGGTGGTGACCGCCGACGCCGAGCACCACCCCGACCTGTTCTGGGGGCTGCGCGGCGGCGGGGGCAACCTCGGCGTCGTCACGCGGTTCCGGTTCGCGCTGCACGACCTGCCGGAGGTGGTCGGCGGCACCGTCGTGCTGCGCGCGACGGCGGAGTCCCTCGCGGAGCTCGTGGCGCTGGCGCACGCCGCGCCGCGCGAGCTGTCGACGATCCTCACGGTGTGCCCGTGCCCCCCGCTGCCCGAGGTGCCGGCCGAGCACCACGGCACGCCCGTCGTCATGGCCGCCGTGTGCTGGTCGGGCCCGGTCGCGGAGGCCGACCGCGGCCTGGCCGGCGTGCGGGACGTCGCGGCCCGGGCCGGCGGCGTGCTGGCCGACTCGGTGCGCACCGCCCGGTACTGCGACCTGCTCGAGCCCGCCCCGCCCGCGGGCGCCGCGGTGGTGACGCGCCCCTTCTTCGCCCCGGGCGTCGACGTCGCCACGGCCGAGCACGTCGTGGAGCAGGTGCAGCTCCCCGGCGCCCTGATGCGGGCGGTGCAGGTGCGCGTGCTCGGCGGCGCGGTGGCCGACGTCCCGCCGGACGCCACGGCCTTCGCCCACCGCCGCCAGCCGGTGCTGGGCGTCGTCATGGCGATGGCCCCGACCGCGCCGCTGGCCGAGGAGCAGCGGCCGTGGGCCGCGGCGCTCGCCGACGTCCTGCGCGCGGGCGACGACGCCCTCTACTCCGCCTTCGTCGTCGACGGCGACCCGGCGACGCTCGCCGCGGCCTACCCCGGCGCGACGGGCGAGCGGCTGGCCGCCGTGAAGCGGCGCTACGACCCGCACAACCTGTTCCGCGCCAACCTCAACGTGCCGCCGGCGCCCTGACGCCGCCGACGACGCCCGGCACCGGGCCGCGGCGCGGGGTCAGCCCCGCGCCGCGCCGGCCGCGCGCGGGTCCTTCACCGCGAGCATGAGCAGCAGGCCGGCGAGGATCACCACGATGATGCCGAGCGTGCCCCAGATGGTCGCCCCCGTGACGGCGATGAGCAGCGTCCAGAGCGCGGGCGCCAGGAACGACGCCGCGCGGCCGGTGGTGGCGTAGAGGCCGAAGATCTCCGACTCCCGCCCGGCCGGGGTGACGCGCGCCAGGAAGGAGCGGGACGCCGCCTGCGCCGGGCCGACGAAGCAGCACAGCAGCAGCCCGCCGGCCCAGAACACGCCCTTGCCCAGGTCGTGCAGCCCCACGACGGCCAGGCCGGCGACCACGAGGCCGGCGAGCGAGGCGAGGATGACCGTGCGCGGCCCGAGCCGGTCGTCGAGCCGCCCCACGGCGATCGTCGAGACGCCGGCCACGAGGTTCGCGGCGATGCCGAAGACGATCACCTCGGTGGAGCCGAACCCGAACGACACCGAGGCGATGACCGCGCCGAAGGTGAACACGCCCGCCAGCCCGTCGCGGAACACCGCGCTGGCGAGCAGGAACCAGAACGTGGGCCGGGAGGTGCGGAACAGCTCGACGACGTCGCGCCACAGCCGGACGTAGCCGCGCAGCAGCCCGACGCGCGGCCGGTCCGCGGCCGGCGGCGCCTCGGGCACCCAGCGGAACAGCGGCCAGGCGAACAGCAGGGCCCACGCCGCGCAGCCGACGGCGATCACCCGGTACGGCAGCCCGTCCTCGGTGGGCATCCCCCACCACCCGGCGGAGTCCGCCACGACCACCAGGACGAGCGCGACGATGCCGCCCACGTACCCCAGGCCCCACCCCAGGCCGGACACGCGCCCGACGGTGGCCGGCGTGGCCACCTGCACGAGCATCGCGTTGTAGTTCACGCCGGCGATCTCGCTGGCCACGCTGCCGAGAGCGATGAGCACCGCGCCGAGCACGAAGTACGCCGGGTCCGCGCGCACGAGGAACAGCGCGAGCATGCACACCACCAGCGCGGCCGTGCTCCCGCCGAGCCACGCCTTGCGCCGCCCGGCCACGTCCGCGCGCTGCCCGAGCACCGGCGCCAGGAGCGCGACGAGGATCCCGGCGACGGTGATCCAGGCGCCCAGTCCGCTCGTGAGGCCCGCCAGCGCCTGCTCGCGACGCGGGTCGCCGCCGTCGAGGGCGGCGACGTCGGCCGGCAGGAACGCGTCGCCGGTGAGGTACAGCGCGGTGAAGACGAAGGTGATGATCACGGAGTTGAACGGCTGGGTCGCCCAGTCCCACAGCGCCCACGACACGACCTGCCGCCGGGGCACGGTTGCGGTGCGCAGCTCCAGGCCGGTGGCCGGCGGGGTGGTCGGTTCGGCCACCGGCGACCCCGCGGGGCCGGGAGCGGTGGGCGTGACGTCGCTCATGGCGGCGAGTCTGCCGGAGCGAGGTGAACGCCGGGTGGCGGCGCGCGGGCGCGTCGGGCGTCGTCGGGCGCCGCACTGCGAGCATCCCGGTGGCGTGCCTACCGTGACGCACCCACCCGAAGGGCCGTCAGACGGCGAACGCCGAGGAGGTCAACGATGAGCAGCGACCAGTCGCAGATGCCGGGCGCCACGGACGACGAGCGCGTGCCGACGCCCGACACCCCGGAGGAGGACCCGTTCCTCGAGGAGGAGCCCGAGCTCGCCGACCGGGGCCCGGAGGCCGACCTGCCGCAGCCGACGGGGGCGACCGCGGTCTCGCAGGGTCGCGTGGAGGGGACCGGGAGCGTCGCCCGGGACGAGGGGTTCGTCCCGGACGACAGCTTCGACACCGGCCAGGCGACGGTCTCCGACTCCGCCCACCCCGAGACGCGGGAGAGCTACGACGCCGGCGAGCCCGGGGTCCTCGACTCCGCGGACACGGGTGAGCGCGAGAGCTTCGACTCGGGCCAGGCGGAGGTGATCGAGTCGGCGGACACCGGTGAGCGCGAGAGCTACGACACCGGCCAGGCCCACGGGCACGCCCCGCACGTGGTCCGTGCGGACGACCCGGACCTGCAGGAGGACCGGTTCGACGCCGGGTGACCGGCTCAGGTGACCGGCTCAGGTGACCGGCGCAGATGACCGGCTCAGGCGACCGGCGCAGATGACCGGCGCAGATGATTGTCGCGGGTGACCGGGGCGGCGGGCGGGCCCGCCGCGCGCGGCGCCCGGTCCGGGGTTCCCCGGGCCGGGCGCCGCGGCGCGTCTACGATCGCGGCGTGACCGCCTCCCCCGCCGCCGGACCGGACCGCGCCGAGACCGGGCCCGTCGCCACCTCCGCCGTCGACCGCGACGGCGCGGGCGCGCCCGCGCTGCGCTGGGCGCCGGACCCGCTGCTCGGCGCGCCCTACGTGCAGGCGCCGCTGGGACCGGCCACGCTGGTGCGCGGCCCCACCCCCATCGGCGACGACGCCGGCCCGCGCCGGTCTCGCGGCCGCGTCCCCGAGCTGCCGCCCGGCGCCGACGCGGCGGCCCAGGACGCCGCGCTGGAGCGGCACGGGGCCGTGCTCGTGCCGCTGACGCCGCCGGGAACCGCACGGCGGACCACCCCGCGAACCACCCCCCGCGCCTGAGCCGGGCGCGCCCGGCGCGTGCCACACTCGGCACATGCCGCCGGCAGGCCCTGGCCGTGACGTCACCCGCTTGCTGATCACCACGACGGTGGTCCTGGCGCTGCTGACGGCCGCCTACTACCTGCTGCCGCTGCGGTTCGAGGCGGCGCCCCGCCCGTGGCTGCGGCTGGCCGGCGCGGTCGGAGCGCTCGCCGGCTTCGGGGTGCTGCTGACCCGCATCCGGCGCCGCACGCGCCGGCTGCCCGTCGCCTACCGGCGCATCGAGCGGCTGCTGATCGCGCTGTACGTGCTGGTGCTCACCGCGGCGCTGGTCTACTACGCCGTCGCGACCCTGTGGCCGGCCGAGTTCGTCGGCCTGCGCACGCGCACCGACGCGCTCTACTTCGCCGTCACCGTGGTGAGCACCGTCGGGTTCGGCGACGTCCACGCCGCCGGCACCGGGGCACGGCTGGCGGTCACGGTGCACATGCTGTTCAACCTCATCTACCTCGGCACGGCCGTCCGCCTGCTGTCCGCCACCGTGTCGCCACCGCTCCCGCCCGGGCCGCCGGCCGGCCCACCCGACCCGCGCGCGGACGCGCACCCGGGGGACCGCCCGGCCTGAGCACCCCGAGCGGCGGGCTCGGTGCGTCCCGGTCCGTCCCGGCTCGTCCCGGCTCCACCGCCCCGGGCGCGGCGGACGTGTGTGGGCGCTTGGCACACTTTTATCCCCCACGGCATGCGGGATGCCGCCGTGCCGTTGCCCGGCGGCACGACGGGCGGGACGCTGGGCCGCATGACGCTCCGCACGGTGGTGCTCGTCGAGGGCGCGAGCGACCGCGCCGCGGTGGAGACGCTCGCGGCGCGCCGCGGCCTCGACCTGCCCGCGGCCGGCGCCGTCGTCGTGCCCATGGGCGGCGCGGGTGGCGCGTCCCGCGCCGTCGACGCCGCCCTCGCGGCGGGCAGCGGCGTGTGCGGGCTGTACGACGCGGCCGAGCAGGGCTTCGTCGCCCGCGCTCTCCGGCGACAGGGTCTCGCCGCGACAGGCGACCGCGCCGAGCTCGCGGCCCTCGGCTTCCACGCCTGCGTGCGCGACCTCGAGGACGAGCTGGTCCGCGCCCTGGGGGTCGACGCCACGCTCGCCGTCGTCGCGCAGGAGGGCCACCTGCACCGGTTCCGCACGTTCAGCGGCCAGCCGGAGTGGCGCGGGCGGCCCGCCGTCGACCGGCTCCACCGGTTCTGGGGCACGACGGCGGGCCGCAAGGAGCACTACGGGCGCGCGCTCGCCGCCGCGACGCCCGTCGAGCCGCCGCCGATCGCCGCCCTCCTCGACGAGGTCGCCGCCCGTGCCGGCGCCAGGCCGGGGAGCGACGCCCTGGCGCCGTGACGGCGGGTCGCGGTGGCGGGTCGCGGCGGTGTGCCACCGGGCCTGTCCCGTACGCCTCGCCCGGTGGATGATGGACATACCGCCCACGCACCGGGGCGTGGGCCGCGAGCCGTGAAGGAGGACGGCGATGCAGACGGTGGAGCACGAGACCTTCGCCGAGCCGACGGAGGTGCGCACGTTCCCGCACGGGAAGGCGGAGATCCTGCAGGTCGGTGACAGCACCATCGGCCGGCTCGTCCTGGAACCGGGTTGGCGCTGGTCGAACGACGTCAGGCCGATCGCGGGGACCGAGTCCTGCCTCGCCCCGCACTTCCAGTACCACGTCCAGGGCCGCCTGCGGATCCGGATGGACGACGGCAGGGAGCTCGAGGCGGGCCCCGGCGACATCACGAGCCTGCCCCAGGGCCACGACGCGTGGGTCGTCGGCGACGAGACCGTCGTCGTCGTCGACTGGTACGGCATGACGAACTGGGCGAAGGCAGCCGAGGCCGCCGGAGCCGCGCAGGCGTGACCGCCAAGGGCCTCGCTAGCCTGGCTCGCATGAGGTTCGAGGTCGAGGCCGTCCTGTTCGACATCGACGGCACGCTCGTGGACTCGACGCCCGCCGTCGAGCGCATCTGGGAGACCTGGGCCGACCGCCACGGGCTCGACCTCGACGCGATCCTGCGCGTGTGCCACGGCCGCCGCTCCGAGGACACCGTCGCGCTGTTCCTCCCCGCCGACGAGCGAGCCGCCGCGGTGGCCGAGCTCGAGCAGCTGGAGCTCGAGGACCTGGACGCCGTGGAGGCCCTGCCGGCCACGCGGGAGCTGCTCCCCCGCCTGCCCGCCCGGCGGTGGGCGGCCGTCACCTCCGGCTCGCGGCGGATCATGCGCGCCCGGCTCGTCGCGGCCGGGCTCCCGGTGCCCGAGGTGCTCGTCGCGGCCGGGGACGTCACCGCGGGCAAGCCCGCCCCGGACGGCTACCTCAAGGCGGCGGCCGCGCTCGGCGTCGACGTCGGGCGGTGCCTCGTCGTCGAGGACGCGCCCGCCGGCCTCGCCGCGGGCCGGGCCGCCGGGGCCCGGACCCTCGCGGTGGCCACCTCGCACGACCCCGCCGAGCTCGCGGACGCCGACGCGACCGTCGCCGACCTGTCCCGCGTGGCGCTCGAGGTGCGCCCCGACGGGCTCGTGGTGACGGCCGGCTGAGCCGGCCCCTGCCCTCCCGGCCCCTGCCCTCCCGCCTCCCGTCTCGCGAGCCCGCGCCGGTGCGGTGATGGCGCTTGGCACACTATTACTGCGACACCGGCACGGCGCGAGCGCGCCCGGCTCACGACAGGTGGGCCTCCAGCAGGTCCGCCGCCGTCCGCGCCCCGCCGCGGGCGCGCAGGTCGGCACCCAGCCGGGCCGCCGCCGCGCGGTACGCGGGGTCGCCGGCGACGCGGCGGTAGGCCGCCGCGACCGCCGCCGGCCGCGGCGTGCCGGTGCGCAGGTCGACCCCGGCCCCGTGCCAGCCGACGCGTGCCGCGATCTCGGGCTTGTCGAGGTCCCCGCCGGCCACCACCAGCGGGACGTCGTGCCGCAGCGCCTGGAGCACTCCCCCGTAGCCGCCGTTGGTGATCATCACCGCGGTGCGGGGCAGCAGCGCGGGGTACGGCACCATCGACGCCACCCGCGCGTTCGGAGGCAGCGGTCCCGGCAGCGGGGCCGTGCGGTGGCCCGTGCCGACGACGACGAGCACGTCCTCGTCCGCGAGCGCCGCGAGGGCCGGGAGGATCAGGTCCCGCGGGTCCACGTTCGCCGTCCCCTGCGTCACGTGCACCACGGGCACCTGGGCGCGCAGGACGTCGTCCCACCACGCCGGGAGCGCCGCGGCCGCGGCGGGCTCGCCGTCGTCGGTGAGGTCGCCGACGAAGCGGATGTGCGGGGGCAGGTCGTCGCGCGGGTAGTCGAGGGCGGGCGAGCCGGCGGCCACGACGAGCCGGGGCGAGAACCACATGCTCGCGAAGGTCTCGCCGTCGGGTGCGAGGCCGACGGCGCGGCGGGTGCGCTGGTACTCCCGCGTGAGCAGGCGTGTGCCGACGCCGGACACGGCGCCCAGGACGGCGTCGCGGGCCCGGCCCGCCGCGCCGCGGGCGGGCGTGAGGCCCAGGCCGGTGGGCGGGATGCCCCTGCCCGGCGGCCACACGGCGACGGGTGACACCGTCACCCAGCGGCAGCCGAGCCGCTCGGCCGCGAACCGGGTGCCGAGCGCCATCGGGTCCCCGGCGAGCAGGTCCCACGGCTCGGCCTCGTACGCGGCCTGCAGGTCGGCCGCCTGGGCCGGTGCGGTGCCGAGGAACAGGTCCTGCAGGTTGACGAGCACCTGGCGGAAGCCCTTGCGCTCGCGCATGCGGGGGAACGTCGCGGCCAGGTCGCGCTCGTCGAGGTCCGGCGCCCGCTGCCACGGCACGGCCCGGGCGCCCGCCGCCTCGACCTGGCCCGCGTACGGGCGGCCGGTGTACACGCGCACGTCGTGCCCGCGGCGCACGAGCTCGGCCGCGACTGCGCGGACCGGGCGGACGTGCCCGGCGAACGGCATCGCCGTCAGCATGATCGACGCCATGCGCGCACTATCGCAGCGCGGCGCCGACCGCGCCCGCCACGGCGGGTACCTCGCGTCCGCCCGCTCGCGCGGGATGCGTGCCGCCGCCCCCGGGGTCACGGTGGAGACGGCCCCGGGAGACGCAGCAGCGCGTCCGGCCGGGCGGTCGACGCCCCCTGCCGTCCCATCTCGGTACGCCTCACCCCCAGCAGTACCGCAACCACGGGAGATGCCATGATCACCACGCAGCAGATCGACGCCCTGGCCGGTTCCACCGTCATCGGCGAGGACGGGACCAAGATCGGCAAGGTCGGGCAGGTCTACCTGGACGACCAGAGCGGCGCGCCGCAGTGGGTCACGGTCAGCACGGGCCTGTTCGGCACCTCCGAGTCCTTCGTCCCGCTGGAGGCGGCGACGCTCGAGGGGGACGACCTGCGGGTGCCGTACAGCAAGGACTTCGTCAAGGACGCGCCGCGGGTCGAGCCGGACGGCCACCTCGAGGAGTCCGAGGAGGCCCGGCTCTACGACTACTACGGGCTGACGGGCGCCAGCGCGGGTGTCGCCGGCACCTCGCCGGAGGCGGCGACGGAGGCCGGCGGCCTCGGGGCCGGCACCGGCACCGGCACGGGCGACGTCGCCGGCGGCTACGCCGGGGAGGACGTGCCCACCGGCACGGCCGCCGACACGACCGGCGGAGGCTACGTCACCGGCGGCACGACGACGGGCCACGGGCTCACCGGCGACGCGACCGTCGGACGCGACACCTCCGGCCCGACCACGGACAGCGCGATGACCCGGTCGGAGGAGGAGCTCCAGGCGGGCACGCGGACCCAGGAGGCCGGGCGCGCCCGGCTGCGCAAGTACGTCGTGACCGAGCAGCAGACCACCACGGTGCCGGTCTCGCGCGAGGAGGTCCGCGTCGAGCGCGAGCCCATCACCGAGGGCAACGTGGACGCGGCGCTGGACGGGCCCACGATCTCGGAGGAGGAGCACGAGGTGGTCCTCCACGAGGAGGTCCCCGTCGTGACCACCGAGGCGCGCCCGGTCGAGCGGGTCCGCCTCGACACCGAGACGGTCACCGAGCAGCAGACGGTGACCGGCGACGTGCGCAAGGAGCAGATCGAGGTCGAGGGCGACGACACGGGCCGCGGCGTCACGCCGTGACGCCGGTCCCGCCCCTGAGGCACTGAGCCCCACCACCACCGCGGCCACGCACGAGGTCTTCCGACCGCGTGCGCGGCCGCGGCGCGTCACCCGCCGGCCACGCTCCGTCCTGCGGCATTCTTCACCCGGCCCGGCCCCGTCCGGTCCGCGCTCCGGGCCTACCCTCGGAGGCACAGGGGGACGTCTCACCGCGGCCGGAACGAGGAGGTCCGCCGATGGCAGGGTCGATCCACCGATGACCGGCGAGCACCGGCCGACGCTCCAGCGGACGGTCGCCGGCCCACCGCCGGCGCACGTGCCGGGGCGTGACAGGTACCTGGACCTGCTCCGTGCCGCCGCGTTGTTCCGGGTCGTGGCGTACCACACCTTCACGGGCGTCGGCTGGCTGAGCATCGCCTTCCCGGCCATGGGCGTCATGTTCGCGCTCGCCGGGTCGCTCATGGCCCGTTCGCTCGCGCGGCCGGCGGGGCCGGTCCTGCGCAGCCGCGCGCGGAGGCTGCTCCTGCCGCTGTGGGTCTTCGCCGCGGTCGTCCTGGGGGTGGTGCTGTGGCAGGGCTGGCGCCCCGCGACGGCCGGCGGCTGGTGGAGCCTGCTGCTGTGGTTCGTGCCGGTCGGCGACGCGCCGGCGCCCGCGAGCGCCGGGGGGCCGGGGCCGATGGACCCGGCCTGGGCGCTGCAGTCGGCCGACCTGCTGTGGTACATCCGCACGTACTTCTGGCTCATGCTGCTGTCCCCGTTGCTGCTGCGGGCCTTCCGGCGGTGGCCCTGGCCCACGCTGCTCGCACCGCTGGTGCCCGCCGTCCTCCTGGGCGTCGGGGTGGTCACGCTCCCCGCACCCTTCGACAGCCCGGTGACGGACCTCGTCACCTTCGCCGCGTGCTGGCTGCTCGGGTTCGCCCACCATGACGGGCTCCTCGCGCGGATCCCCCTGCGCCGCGTGCTGCTCGGCGGGGGCGCGCTCATGGCGGCGGGCCTGGCGTGGGCGTGGCTCCACGTCGCGGAGAACGGCTGGGACCTCTACCTCACGCCCCTGGCGCAGGCGCTGTGGTCGCTCGGCGCGTGCGTGCTGCTGCTGCGCGTCTCACCGTCCTGGGCCGTGCTGCCCCGGCCGCTGCGGTACCTCGACCCCGCCGTCACGCTGATCAACAACCGGGCGGTCACCATCTACCTCTGGCACAACGTCCTGGCGGCGCTCACGGTGCCCCTGACCGACCTCCTGTGGGGAGTCCCGGCGCTCGAGCGGTCGGTCCCGTGGCTGCTGGACAGCGCATGGCTGCAGCTGGTCCTCGTGTGGGTGCTGCTCGCGGGGGTGATCATCGCGGTCGGGTGGGTGGAGGACGTCGCGGCCCGGCGCCCGCCACGGCTGTGGCCGACCGGCCGGGCACGCCCCCGTGCCACACTCGCGGCATGAGCGACGCCGCCCCGCCCGTCCGCCAGCTCCGCCTCGTCGTCGAGGCCGAGGACTACGAGACCGCCCTGGCCTTCTACCGCGACGTGCTGGGCCTGCCGCAGCTCGAGGCGTACGAGGGCGGCCACGGCGCCCACGTGGCGATCCTCGACGCCGGGCGCGCCACGCTGGAGATCGCCAACCCCGCCCAGAAGCGCCTGATCGACGACGTCGAGGTCGGGCGGCAGGTGGCGCGGCACGTGCGGGTCGCGTTCGAGGTCGAGGACACGCGGTCGACGACGGCGCGGCTGGTCGACGAGGGCGGGGCCGAGCTCGTCGCGCCGCCCACGGAGACGCCGTGGCGCTCCCTCAACGCCCGGCTCGAGGGGCCGGCCGGGCTGCAGCTGACGGTCTTCCAGGAGCTCGGCCCCGCGGACTGAGCCCGCGCCCGTCCAGGAAGGCCGCGCGCTCGCGGCCCGGTGGGGCGCGCGGCGCCGCGGCGTGGTACGACGACGGCATGGTGACGACGGCCGGCACCCTGCTCGCGGCCTACCTGCGCGAGCAGGTGACCGCCCTCGCCGACGCCGAGACGGACGTCGCCGCCGGCGGTACGGACGGCGTCCACGACGCCCGGGTCGCGGCCCGGCGGCTGCGCACCGTGCTCCGGGACCTCCCCCGCGTGCTGGACGACGACGCGACCGCGGACCTGCCCGAGCGGCTGCGCGCGTGGACGCGCCGGCTGGGCGAGGCGCGCGACCTCGAGGTGCAGCTCGCGTCGCTGGAGGAGGTCGGCTCCGAGACCGCCCGGGCCCGCGCCCGCGACACGCTGGGCCCGCGCCTGGCGGCGGCGCGCGACGCCGTCGTCGAGCACCTCGCGGCGCCCGAGCACCTGGCGCTGCGGGCCGACCTCGACCGCGTCGCCGCCGAGCCGCCGCTGACCTCCCGGGCCGACCGCGCGTGGGAGAAGGAGCTGCCGCGCCGCGTGGCCAAGGCCGGGGTGCGGGTCGCCCGCCGGGCGCGGCGCGCCGCCTCGGCCGACGGGACCGCGCTGGACGAGGCGCTGCACGGCGTCCGCAAGGCGGCCCGGCGGGCCCGGTACGTCGCCGAGGTCGCCGCCCGGGGCGTCGGCGAGCCCGCGAGCGCCGCCGCCGACGCCGCCCGGCGCCACGAGACCGTGCAGGATGCGCTCGGCACCCACCACGACACGGTCGTGCTGCGGCAGGCGCTGGCCGAGCTGCGCGCCGACGCCGTCGCGGCCGGTGAGGACCCCGAGCCCTACGACGCCCTGGCCGAGGCGATGCGCGACCGGGCGAACGCCGTCCTGGCCGCGCTGGCGCTCGCCGCCCCCACGGACGGCCACGACCGCTGAGCGCCCGACGGCTCACCCGTGCCGGGTGGAGCGCCCCTGCCCGCCCGCTGCGACCATCGGCACCATGACGGCCGTGGACTGGGCGGTGCGCACGGTGGACGTGGGCGGCAGCCCGGTGACCGTGCGGGTCGGCCCGTCCGTGCCGGGCTCGACGCCGCTGGTGCACGTGCACGGGTTCGCCGTGTCGGGCCGCTACCTGCTGCCGACCGCCGCGGCGCTCGCCGACCGGGCCACCGCGTACGTCCCGGACCTGCCCGGGCACGGGGCGAGCCCGGGGCCGCGGCCGCCGCTGTCCGTCCCCCACCTCGCCGAGGCCCTGCTCGGCACGCTCGACGCGCTGGGGCTGCACCGCGCGGTGCTGGTGGGCAACTCGTTGGGCGGCTCCGTGTGCCTGGAGGCCGCGCACCAGGCGCCCGAGCGGGTCGCCGGGGTCGTGCTGGCCTCGCCCGCCGGCGGCGCGCACAACCAGCCCCTCGCGCGGGCCCTCGTCCAGCTCGCCCGCGACGCCGCGCGCGAGGACCCGCGGATCGCGCGGTACCAGGTGCCGGACTACCTGCACTACGGGCCCGCCGCGACGCTCGCGGCGTTCCGCCAGATGGTGCGGTTCCCGTCGCTCGAGCGCCTCCTGCGCTCGCCGGTGCCGACGCTCGGCGTCATCGGGTCCCGCGACCCGCTGATGCCGCCGCCGTACCGCGTCCGCGAGCTCGCGTCGCTCGGGCCGGGGCACATGACGCTGGTCGTCGTGCTCGGCGCGGCGCACGCCATGAACTTCAGCCACCCGGTGGAGCTGTCCCACGCGGTGCGCTGCTGGCTGGACGGGGTCGTGATCACCGACGACCCCGCAGCCCACGCGCGCACGCGGGTGCTCCAGGTGGCCCGCGGCGCGTCGCCCGCGGCCCCGGTGGCGCCGCCCGCGTGAGGACGGGCGCTCACGGGCCGTCCCAGGCGGGGCGTGCGTACGGGGTGATCGCTTCTGACGATGGCAGGACGGGCCCGTCGCCACGGGTTCGTCCGCCTCCACCGAGGAGCCCCCATGTCCGTCCTCCGTCGCACGCTCGCCGTCCTGACAGCCGTCCTCACCGCAACCGCCGGTGCGCTGCTGCTCGCCGCCGGACCGGCCGCAGCCCAGCCCTCCCAGCAGGACCAGGACTGGATGGTCTTCGCCCACCAGAGCAACCTCGCCGAGATCGCCGCGGGCCAGGCGGCGCTCGAGCAGGCCACGACCGACGCCGTGCGCGAGCACGGCCAGATGCTGATCGACGACCACACCAAGCTCGACGCCGACCTGACCGCCGCCGCGGAGGAGCTCGGCGTCGAGCTGCCCTCCGAGCCGACCGAGGAGCAGCAGCAGATCCTCGCCTCCGTGACGGCGCAGTCCGGCGAGGCGTTCGACAGGGCGTGGGTCGAGGCCCAGATCACCTCGCACCGCCAGACGCTCGCGGCGGGCGAGCGGGAGCTGGCCGAGGGCAGCGAGCAGGCCGCGAAGGACCTCGCGAGCGCTTCGGCGCCCGTCGTGCAGATGCACCTCGACGCGCTGCTCGCCACGGCGCAGGACCTCGGCCTGCCCACCGGCGTGCCGGCCGGCACGGGCGGGCAGGCGGCGTCCTCGTCCCCGGCGCTCGCCGTCACGCTCGTGGGCGCCGGCGTGCTCGCGGTCGTGCTCGCGGGCGCCGTGCTGGTGCGGCGTCGCGCGTGAGCCCGGGAGCCCCGCAGCGCCGGCGCCCCCGTCGCACGACGGCGGCGCTGTTCCTCGCCGTGGTGGGTGCGGTGTGCATCACGGCGGGGGCCGCGCTGCTCACGAGGGCGCCGACGCTGTCCGTCACGGAGGCCGGGGGCCCTGCGCCCCCGGCCGCCGCGACGGCCTCGCCGCCGCGGCCGGTCCCGCCGGTCTCGGCCCCACCTTCCCCGGCCCCACCTTCCCCGGCCCCGCACGACGCCCCGGACGCGCCGGCCCTGCCCCGCGACGCCGCACCGCCGGTCCGGCAGCCGGCGCCGCCGGTCGCCGGGCCCGCGCTGCTGAGCGTGCCCGCGGCCGACGTCCGCGCCGACGTGGTGCCCGTCGGCCTCGCCCCGGACGGCTCGCTCGAGATCCCCGACGACCCGCACGTGCTCGGCTGGTGGTCCAGCGGCGCCGTGCCCGGGTCGGCCGAGGGTTCCACCGTGGTCGCCGCCCACATCGACGCCGCCGAGGCGGGGACGGGGCCGATGCTGCGCCTGGTCGACGCCCCGCTGGGCACCGGCGTCGACGTCACGACCACCGACGGCACGTCGGTCGCCTACCGCGTCGTCGAGCGTCGGACGTACCCCAAGACCGACGGCCTGCCGCGCGACCTGTTCGCCGCGGACGGCCCGCCGCGGCTCGTGCTGATCACCTGCGGCGGCGCGTTCGACCGCGCCGCGGGCCACTACGTCGACAACGTGGTGATCGTCGCCGCCCCGGCCTAGTCCCGCGCGCGGGCGGCCCGGTCCGCCCCCTGCCGGCCGGCCTCCCCCGCACGGGGTGATGCCGGCGGGCGCCCGCCGCCCGTACGGTGCGGTGACGACGTCGGAGGCGGCCATGGCCCAGCAGCAACCCCACCGTTCGGACGCCGCGGGCGGCGGCGCGGGCGCGTCGTCCGGCGCCGGTCTCAGCGGAGGGCTCGTCGCCACGCTGTCCGGCGCCGGGCTGCTGGCCGTGTTCGTCGCGCAGAACACCGAGGACGTCACGCTGACGTTCCTCTTCTGGAGCTTCACCTGGCCGCTGTGGCTGTTCACCGTGCTCGTGGCCGTGCTGGGCGCCCTGGTGTGGCTGGGGCTGGGCGTGCTGCGCCGGCACCGTCGACGGGTCGCGCGGCGCGCCGCACGGCGCGACTGAGCCCGCCGCGCCGGCACCGGGACCGCAGGAGCGGAGGGGATCGGATGACCGAGCAGCGGGGCCCGGACGAGGTCACCGACCGCCTGGAGCGCTACCGCCGCACGCGGGAGCAGGTCGAGCGCAGCATCCTGCCGCGCGCGACGTCGGTGGACGGCGTCGCGTTCACCGTGCAGGCGTCGCTCCACGGCCTGGGGCTGCGCCGCGGCGGCTACGTCGTGCTCGAGGGCGACGACCAGCGGCTGCTGGGCCAGGTCACCGACCTGGTCGCCGTCTCGGCGCGGGCCTCGGACGGCGGTGCCGGCGGGCCCGACGTCGAGGTCCGCCTCGCGCAGGGCGCCGGCGTGGTCCTGGACGGGCCCGGGCACCCCTTCCACGACGCCCGGGTCTGCGCCGCGAGCGCCGAGGAGGTCGGCGCGTGGCTGACCCGCACCCGGCCGCGCCGTGCCGGGCTCGAGGTGGGCGAGCTCGTGCACGCGCCCGGCGTCCCGGCCGTCCTCGACAGCGGCGGCCTGGGCCGGCACACCTTCATGTGCGGGCAGTCGGGGTCGGGCAAGACGTACTCCCTGGGCCTGGTGCTCGAGAGCGTGCTGGCGGCGACCGACCTGCCCGTCGTCGTCCTGGACCCGAACTCCGACTACGTCAGGCTCGGCTCCGTGCGCCCCGACGCCGACCCGGGCCGCGCGGCCGCCCACCCGGCGGACGCCGTGCGGGTGTGGGGCGACCCGGCGTCGGCCGACCACCCGCTGCGGCTGCGCTTCACCGACCTGGACGCGGCGCTCCGGGCGGCGGTGCTCGGCCTGGAGCCCGTGCGCGACCGCGACGAGTACGCCGCGCTGGTCGACCTGCTCCGCCACGAGGTCCCCCACCAGCCGCTGCTGAGCGGGGCGGCGGACCTCCTCGAGCACGACGACCCGGCGGCCCGCCGGCTGGGGCAGCGGGCCAAGAACCTGGGCGTCCTCGACTGGGAGGTCTGGAGCCGCGGGGGCGCCTCGCTGGTGGACGAGCTGCGCCACCCCACGGCCCGGTGCTGCGTCGTCGACCTGGGCTCCCTCGGCACCGCCCAGGAGCAGCGGCTCGTCGCCGCGGCGACCCTCAGCACGCTCTGGGCGGAGCGGTCCCGCCGCCGGCCCGTGCTGCTCGTGCTCGACGAGGCCCACAACATCTGCCCCGGCGAGCCGCCGGACGAGCTGACGCGCGTCGCCGCGGACCGGGCCGTCCAGATCGCCGCGGAGGGGCGCAAGTTCGGCCTCTACCTGCTGACCTCGACCCAGCGCCCCCACAAGGTCGACGAGAACGTCGTGACCCAGTGCGACAACCTGCTGCTGATGCGCATGAGCTCGGCGGCGGACGTCGCCGACCTCGCCCGGGCGTTCTCGTTCGTCCCCCCGGGCCTGCTCGCCGGGGCGACGTCGTTCCGGATGGGCCAGGCGCTGGCCGCCGGGCGGATCATGCCGCAGCCGGCCTACGTCCAGATGGGCAGGCGGGTCACCGAGGAAGGCGGCGCCGACGTGCCGGCCACGTGGGCCGCACCGCGCCCCGGTGCCGCGGGAGGCGGCGCCGGGGCCGGTGCGGGAGGCGGACCCGGAGGCGGCGCGACGCGCTGACCTGCTCGGATCCTCGCGCCCCGTCGCGCGGCTTCACCCGCCGACCTCGGCCGACGCCGCGCGGGCTTCCGCTAGGGTCCGAGCGGCGCCCGAGCACGGCCGGCGGGCTGCACGTCAGCCGACGCGAGGAGCCCGACGGTGGGTGTCACCAGGCAGTACGTCTTCCCGATCCTGCGCATCGTCATCTGGGCGGTGATCGCCGCCGCGCTGGTGAAGATCGCGTTCACCGGCGCCGAGCTCGACGCGCCGGACGCGCTGCAGCCCACCGGGCAGGTGACCGAGTCGGTCATCGAGGTGGGCACCGGCACCGTGACCAACACGGTGACCGTCCCCGCGTCCGTCGTCGCCGACGCCCCCGTCGAGGTCCGGGCGACCGCCCGGGGCACGGTCTCGCGCGTCCTGGCCGACGACGGCGCGGTCGCGGCCGGCGCCGACGTGCTGCGCGTCCGCCTCGAGGAGCCCCGCGACCCTCAGGTCAGCGTGGACCCGGAGACAGGCGTCGAGACGGTCACCGAGCGCAGCCCGCGGGCCACGGTGACCACGGTGACCGCCCCCGTGGCCGGCACGCTCGACGTCACGGTCCTGGAGGACCAGGAGGTCGCGGTGGGCGACGTGATCGGCACCGTCTCCCCCGGCACCCTGTCGGTGCAGGGCACGCTGAGCGCCGACCAGCAGTACCGCCTCGTCGGCGCGGCCGGCGAGGCGCAGGTGACCCTCAAGGGCGGGCCGGCCCCGTTCACGTGCACCGGCCTGACGATCGGCGGCCCGCCGGCGGGCGCCGAGGCACCGGACGAGGGCGACCCCGCCGCGACGTCGACCGGCACCGTGAGCTGCGCCGTCCCGGGCGACGTCACCGCGTTCGCCGGCCTCGGCGCCGAGATCGCGATCACCAACGGCGACGCGGCGGACGTGGTGGTGGTGCCGATCAGCGCCGTGCTCGGGTCCGCGCAGTCCGGCAGGGTCTGGGTGGTGCCCGCCGAGGGCGCCGAGCCTCAGGAGCGGGAGGTGGCCCTCGGGCTCACCGACGGCACGCAGGTCCAGGTCACCGAAGGGCTGGCGGCCGGCGACCGCGTCCTGGAGTTCACCCCGCTGGACGACGGCACCGAGGCCGGCCCGGACTGCGGCGACACCGCCGCCTACGACGCCGCCGCGGCCGCCGGGGACGTCGCCGCGATGCAGGCCTACGAGCAGGCGTGCTTCGGATGAGCGCCGGCCCCCTGGTCGACCTGCGGGAGGTGGCGCGGCACGTGCCGCTGCCCGACGGCGGCGAGCTGCGCATCCTGCGCGGTGTGACGCTGAGCGTGGACGCGGGCGAGCACGTCGCCGTCGTCGGCCGCTCCGGCACGGGCAAGTCCACGCTGCTCAACATCCTCGGCCTGCTGGACTCCCCCACCTCCGGCGAGTACCTGCTCGAGGGCGTGCCCGTCGAGCGGCTCGGCGCCCGCGCGCGGGCCCGGCGCCGGGGCGACGACTTCGGCTTCGTCTTCCAGCAGTTCAACCTGCTGGCGGGCCGCACCGCGCTGGAGAACGTCGCCGCGCCGCTGCTGTACGCCCGCGGCCGGCAGTTCTGGTCCCGGCGGCGGCTGGCCGCGCAGATGCTCGAGCGCGTCGGGCTCGGCGAGCGGCTGGACACCATGCCCGAGAAGCTCTCCGGCGGTGAGCAGCAGCGCGTCGCCATCGCCCGGGCCCTGGTGCGCGGGCCGCGCGTCATCCTCGCCGACGAGCCGACCGGCGCCCTCGACGTCGAGACCGGCCGCGCCGTCATGGACCTGCTCGACGACGCGGCGCGGCGCACCGGCGCCGCGCTGGTGACCATCACCCACGACCTGGCGATCGCGGCCCGGGCCGACCGGCAGTTCCGGCTCGCCGGGGGCGTCCTCGAGCCGATCGACCTCGCGGTGCCCGCCGCCGTGGTCGAGGTGGGTGCGCTGTGACCGGTCTCGTCGGGGCGGTCCTCGAGGCGTGGGACGAGCTGCGCGTCCACCGTGTGCGCGTGCTGCTCGCCCTGGTGGGCGTCGCCGTGGCGGTCACCGCGATCACCGGGGTCACCGCGGCCGTCACCATGCTCGGCCAGGCGATGCAGGAGCAGACCGAGCGGGACATGGGTCGCGACGCCACGCTCACCGGGTGGTCGTCCGCGCCCGAGGGGGTGCAGGACACGGCCGCGCTCGACGCCACCGTGGACGCCGTCGCCGCGCGGTACGACATCTCCTACCACTCCGTGGAGTCGTGGGTGCAGCTCGGGGTGCAGGGCAGCGCGACCGGCGTCATGCCCGAGACGATGGCGGTCGACCCGGCCTACGGCACCATCATGCGCACCGACGTCGTGGCCGGCCGCTGGTTCACCGAGCGCGACGCCGAGCAGCTCGGGCCGGTCCTCGTGGTCAACCGTGTGTTCCTCGAGGAGTACGCCGGCGGGGCGGCGGTGACCGAGCACCCGCAGGTGCGCCTGCTCGCGGAGACGCCCGTGACGGCGACGGTGGTCGGCGAGCTGCGGCCGCGCTGGTCCGGCGAGGGGCCGCGTGCGCTGATGCTGTTCGACCACCTGGTGCGCTGGGCGCCGGAGCAGGCCCGGGCCGACAGCTACCGCTTCTGGGTGCCGCCGGAGACGGCGGACGAGCTCGCCGCCGTGCTCAGCCGCGACCTGTCCGCGGCGGGCGCGCCCATGCAGGTGGAGGCGCCGTACGACCAGCAGCTGATGCTGGACCAGGCGCTACGGTGGGTGGTGCTCGGCGTCGGGGGCTTCGCCCTCCTGCTCGGCGGGCTCGGGCTGCTCAACATCTCGCTGGTGACGGTCCGCTACCGCATCCGGGAGATCGGCATCCGCCGGTCGTTCGGCGCCACCGGCGGGCGCGTGTTCTTCGGCGTGCTCATGGAGTCGGTCGTCGCCACGACGGTGGCCGGCCTGGTCGGCGTGGTCGCCGCCGTCGCGATCGTCAAGAACATCCCCGTGGAGGCCGTCTTCGGCACCGTCCTGCAGGACAAGCCCGGGTTCCCGCTCAGCGCCGCCCTGACGGGCATGGCCTGCGCCGTGGCCGTCGGCGCCCTGGCCGGCCTGGTCCCGGCCGTCTACGCCGTCCGGGTCAAGGTCATCGACGCGATCCGCTACTGACACGTTACCGACGCGTCCCGGCCGGCCGGCCGGGACGCGCGCCTTACATACCGGACATCTCATCTGCACCGGGACGAAACACCGGCTCCCTACCGTCGCGGCACCCGCACGGCAAAGGAGCACCATGATCACCTCCCCGCAGCAGCAGATCGCCCGGACCCTCGTCGAAGGGCTCGGCCGCCGCACCTTCCTGCGCGCCGCCCTCGGCGCCGGCGCCGGCGCGGCGCTCGCCACCGGCACCGCCGCGAGCGCCGCCGCCACGCCCACCTCCGCCACGCCCACCTCCGCCACGCCCACCGCCACCGCGGGCAAGGGCGCCCCGGGCCGGTACGCGGGGGTCCTGCAGCCTGGCAGGGGCCGCGTCGCCGGCGACGTCTACCTCGGCTCCGAGGCCGACGAGGTGCTGTGGGGCTACGTGCCCTCGGTGCACGCGACGCCGGTGGCACGCGTGCGCTCGGGCGGCACGATCACCATCGACGCCGTCTCCCACGAGGGCATCCTCGAGGACCAGGGCCGCGACCCGGTCGCGTGGTTCGGCGAGCGGGGCGTCGCGCGCCGCGAGGTGCTCGACGACGCCGCCGCGATCGCGGCGGGCTACTCCCGCCACGAGCGCAGCTTCGACGTCGACGGCCCGCACGTCATCACCGGGCCGGTGCTCGTCGAGGGCGCCGAGCCCGGCGACGTGCTGAAGATCGAGACGCTCGAGACGACGCCGCGCGTGCCGTACGGCGTCATCTCCTCCCGGCACGGCAAGGGCGCCCTGGCGCGCGCGGCCGGCGGCGGCGCGCCGGCCGGCATCGGGCTGGCCGAGGTGATGCCGCCCGTGGCCACCGACGGGCGCGCGACGGGCATCCCGACGGACTACGGCAACGTGTCGGTGCTCGCCCGGATCCAGGGCGACCACGCGGTCATCGGCGCCGGGCGGTCGCGGCTGCGGTTCCCGCTTCGCACGTTCTTCGGCACGATGGGCGTCGCGCGGGCGGAGAACACCGGCCTGACGGCCCCGGAGGCGAACTCGATCCCGCCCACCCTCGGCGGCGGCAACATCGACATCTCCCAGCTCGGCCCCGGCTCGGCGTTCTACCTGCCGGTCGCCGCCGACGGCGCGCTGTTCTACGTGGGCGACCCGCACATGGCGATGGGCGACGGCGAGGTGGCCCTCACGGCGATGGAGGGGTCGCTGCGCGGCACCTTCCGGCTCACGGTGTGCAAGCCCGGCTCGGGCGACGCGCCGTCGGTCGCCTACTCCTACCCGTTCGCCGAGACCGACGAGGCGTGGATCCCCATCGGGCTGTCGGACCCCGACGGGTCGGTCGACGGCCAGTCCAGCGACCTGGACGTCGCCATGCGGCGTGCGGTCGTCAACGCGCTCGACTTCCTCGAGCACGACCACGGGATCGACCGGGCGATCGCGTACGCCTACCTGTCGGCGGCGGCCGACTTCGTCGTCTCGCAGGTCGTCGACCGCACGGTCGGCGTGCACGGCCTGCTGCGCAAGGCGGACCTGGCCTGAGCCGGGCCGGGACGCGGCCGTCGGCCGCGTCCCGGTCAGCCGCCCGCCCGGCGCCACTGCAGCAGGCGCTCGCGGCTGCGCACGACCCGCAGCAGCGTGGTGAGCACCAGCCCGCCCAGGAGGTTGCCGAGCAGCACCCACCCGAACCACGGCAGCCACACCGCCAGGGATGCGCCGGGCTCCCCGGCGTGGACCGCGACGAACACGATCAGGGTGTCCAGGACCGAGTGCAGCAGCTCGGAGCCCACGATGACGAACGCGACGGCCACCGCCGCGACGATCTTGGCGACGTCGTCGTCGGTGCCGTTCTGCATGCGGGTCAGCAGGGTGATCGCCGCCCCGGCGAGCACCGCGAGGACGAACGTGCGCAGGTCCAGCGGGCGGTCGAGGAACCCGCGGCTCAGCTCGCCCGCCGTGGCGTGCAGGTCGGGCAGCGCCACGGCGACCAGCCAGGCGAACACCCAGCCGCCGAGGAGGTTGCCGAGCAGGGTCCCGCCCCACAGCCGCAGCAGGTGCGTCCACCGCGCCTCGCCCGCCACCACCACCATGACGGGCACGTGGAAGCCCTCGGTGAACAGCTCGCTGTGGCCCAGGCGCAGCGCGATGAGCCCGATGGAGAAGGCGAGCGCGCCCAGCAGCGTGCTGCCGGTCTCGTGCACGACGACGAGCAGGGCCAGCACGCCGACGCCGACCTCGATGCCCGCGACCGTGCCGGTGGCGAGCAGGTCCGGCGTGCTGCGGTGGAGCCGGGGCCGGCCCTCCAGGACGATCCGGTCGAGCGCCTCGTCCTTCTCCTCGGTGGTGCCCGGCTCGTCCTCGCTCTGGTGGGGACTGCGTCGCACGTCGTCCGGCTCGCCCACGTCGCCCTCCGCTCCCCGCGACCGGCGTCGCTACCGTCCCAGGGTGCCCGAGGGGCACGGTGCCCGCCCCTCCGGGGTGGAGCCGGCACCGCTGCCGCAAGGGTGGGGGCGTTGCACATCTCCACGGGGCGGACGGTGCCGGGCCGATGATGGGTCTCGACGGGGTCGAGGTCGTGGTGCTCGCGGCATGGGCCGCCGGCATCGTGGCCGCCGTGTACGCGGTGCGCGACGCCGCAGGGCGGGCACGGTCCTGAGCCGCTCGGAGACGCAGCGGCCGCCGGTTGCCGCAGCGCACCGGCGGGGGGCAGCATGACGCCAGCGGCCGCACCGGAGCAGCCGCACGTCGCGGCCGGTGCATCGGCAGGGAGGAGGGTCGACGGTGCCCGACGACGGTCCGCGCGCCACGGTGCGCGTCCCCAGCGGCGTCAAGCCGCCCCCGCCGCCCGCCCGCCGCTGGGACCCCGGCGCCCGCTACCGCCCGTCGGAGCTCGCCCGGCTCCCGCGCCCGGGTGCGCCGGTGCGCGTCCCCAGCGGCGTCAAGCCGCCCCCGCCGCCCGCCCGCCGCTGGGACCCCGGCGCCCGCTACCGCCCGTCGGAGCTCGACGGCCGCCAGCGATCGCCGGTTCAGGCCGGCCGGGAGGTCACCGGCTCCCCGTGCCGGCCGCCGTCGGGCACCACGGGCAGGCACGGCGCCGGCCGGCCCAGCAGGTAGCCCTGCACGAGCGGGCACCCCGCCGCGGCCAGCGCGGCGAGCTGCGTGGGCGTCTCGACGCCCTCGGCCACCACCTCGACGTCGAGCTCGCGCGCCAGCGCCAGCACGCCGCGCACCACGGCGTTCGCGGCGGCGTCGTCCGGCAGCCCGGCGATGAACGACTGGTCGATCTTGACCTGGTCGACCGGGAGCCGCTGCAGCCAGGAGAGGGTGGAGTAGCCGGTGCCGAAGTCGTCCAGGGCGATCCGCACGCCGAGGCGCCGCAGCGCGGTGAGCCGGTCGGCGACGGCGGGCACGTCGAGCAGCGCGCGGCTCTCCACCACCTCGAGGTACACCTGCTCCGGGCGCAGGGCGTGGGTGGCGAGCGCGGACCGCACGGTCTCGTGCAGCCGCGCGTCCAGCAGCGTGCTGCTGGAGACGTTCACCGCGACGTGCAGCGTGGCCGGCGACTCGCCGGCGGACCGGGCCAGGGCGGCGCACGCGGCGCGCACCGCCCACAGGTCGAGCTCCACCACGAGACCGGTCTCCTCGGCCATGGGCAGGAACGCGGCCGGCGACAGCGGGCCGAGCCGGGGGTGGCGCCACCGGACCAGCGCCTCCGCCCCGACCACGTGCGTCCGGACCGGCTCGGAGCTCGAGGGGACCGCGCCCTCGCCGGCCGGCTGGACGGCCCAGACGGGCTGGAAGTCGAGGTGCAGCTGCTCCGCCGTGAGGGCGTGGCGCAGCTCGTTCTCCAGCGACGCGGGCCCTCCGGGCCCTCCGGGCGCGCCGGACGAGGTCCCGACCGCGACCTGGTTGCGGCCCTGCGCCTTGGCCGCGTACATCGCGTCGTCGGCCTCTCGCAGCAGGTCGTCGGCCCGGCCGCCGACGCCGGTGTGCAGCGCGACGCCCACGCTCATCGTCACCCGCAGCTCCCGGCCTGCCACGCGGAACGGCTCCTGGAGGCACGCGACGACGCGGCGGGCCAGCGCCTCGGCGGCGTCCGGGTCGCGGGCGCCGCGCAGCAGCACGGCGAACTCGTCGCCGCTGAGCCGGCCGGCCGTGTCGCCGGCCCGAAGCACCCCGGAGAGCCGCGCTGCGACCTGGCGCAGCAGCTCGTCGCCGGCGGGGTGGCCCAGCGTGTCGTTGACGCGCTTGAACCTGTCCAGGTCGCAGAACAGGACGGCAGCACCCTCACCGTCGGCGAGGTCCAGCAGCGTCTGCTCCAGCGTCCGGGTGAACAGGACGCGGTTCGGCAGCCCCGTCAGGGCGTCGTGCAGGGCCTGGTGGCGCACCGTGGCCAGGAGCCGCGCGTTCTGCAGCGCGGTCGCGGCGTACTCCCCCACGCCGTACAGCCGCTCGACGGCCTCGTGCGAGTCGCGCGGCGCCCGGTCCGAGCTCCAGCTGGCGGTCGCCACGCCCAGCAGCTCCCGACCGGCCAGGAGCGGCACCACGATCACCTCGTCGAGCCCGAGCTGCGTCAGCAGCGTCCTCAGGACGGGGCTGGCCCCGGCGACGGTGTGCACTCGCGGTCGCCGGCGCGTGAGCATCTCGACGAGCTCGGGGGTGTCGTCCCACCGCAGCCGCGCGGCGTGCAGGGCGGCGCGCGCGGGCGCCGGCAGCCCGGCGGACGCGGCCGCGGCCGCGGTCAGCGTGCCGCCGGTCGGGTCCCACCGCAGCACCGCAGCGCTGTCGCTGCCGACGATGTCCGGCAGGGCCGCGGCGACGACCTCGGCGATCGTGTCCTCGTCGGTCGCCGCGCGCAGGCGGTGGGCGAGCCGGAGCAGGTCGGCCGAGCGGGCCTCCCCGCGCCGGCTGTCCTCCAGGGCCATGAGCAGGTCCAACGCGGCGGCGGCGTGCCGGGCGTACGCGCCGAGCAGGGCGTCCTCGGTCGCGAGGCCGCGCTGGCCGGGCGGGTAGACGGCGGCGAGGCGGCCGTGCCGTCGCCGGCTCGAGGCCACGTCGACGACCACCGCCTCGTCGCCCAGCGGTTCGCCGGCCAGCAGCCGGCCCGCGAGGTCGGCGGTCTCGTCAGGCGTGAGCCCGTCGCTCTCCACCAGGGGGTCCCCGCCCCACGGGTCGTCGACGGCGAGCAGGTACCGCGGGGCGAGCACGGCTGACGCGGCACGGCGGACGATGTTGCGCAGGGTGACCCGCAGGTCCTCGCTCTCCACGAGATCAGCGGCCGCGGACTGCAGCGCCTCGAGCTGGCCGCGCAGCGCCTCGAGCTCCAGGACGTCCGACCGTCGGGAGCGGCGCCACGGCGCCCGTGCCCGGGCCGCCCAGCGCACGTGGTAGATGCACGCCTCCGCGCCGTCGGACTCGCACTGCTCGTGCGTCAGCGTGGCCGGCGGCAGCCCGAAGATCTCCGGCACCGTCCGGATGAGGCCCTGCGCGTAGCGACAGTTGAGAGGCGAGGGGGCGTAGCCCTCGTGCAGCCGATAGCTCAGGGTCGCGTGCGTGCGCCCGAGGTCGAGCACCCGCATCGTCGAGGTCGTCGAGAACTTCGGCACCGCCCGGGGCAGCTGCCGGTAGACCTGCGCCGGGGAGCCCAGCGCCCGCAGCACGAGGATGATGGAGTGGCCCAGCCCCGAGCGCAGCGCCGTGGCGCCCATCGCGAACGGGCAGTCCGGGTCGCCGAGCACGTCGACCGCCGCCTCGAACAGCCGGACGCGAGCCGCGTAGCTGATCCACCGCGACTCGTCCTGCAGCTGCTCGAGCGTGTAGGGCACGTCCGCCCGGCGCAGCAGCTCGGCCACCGCCGCCTCGCCGCCCCGCTCGCGCACGTGGTGCACGATCAGGCGCGTCGTGACGGCCGACGTCTCCAGCTCACCCCCGCCCGGGGCCTGCCTCTCCATGCTTCTACCATCGGCGCGTGCCCCACCGTGCTGAGGGGCCCGCGCGGGGCCGCCGGTCGAGGCGGACCCCGCCGACTGGCGGCGCTTGGCACACTCTTTCGGCCCGCCGTCAGGGCGGACGACGTCGGCCACCTCGCCGTCGGCGGTCAGACGTCCGTCCGACTGAGCTGCGGAGCCCCGGCCACCGTCGCCCCGGCCACCGTCGCCCCGGCCACCGTCGCCGCGCCCGGCGACGCCGACGCAGCCGCCGACGGCGACCCGTGCCACGTGACGTGCAGCAGGCACGCGTCGTCGCGCTGGTTGGCCTGCGCGTCGAAGAAGTGCGCCAGCAGCTCGCCCTCGTCGACGGTCTCCCGTCGGGCGGCCACGCGGGCGAGCTGGTCCAAGCCCGCGCGCAGCGGCCGGTCGCGGCGCTCCACCACCCCGTCGGTGTAGAGCAGCACCACGTCGCCGGGCGCCAGCTGCGCGACGCCCTCGGGGCGCGGGCCGCGCAGGGCCGGCACGCCCAGCGGCGCCGACCGCCCCTCCCACAGGTAGGAGACGTGCCCGTCGTGCCGCACGAGCAGGGGCGGCAGGTGCCCGGCGCAGGCGTACGTCAGCACCCCGGTGGTGGTGTCCAGCTCGGCGTACACGAGCGTGGCGGCGAGGCCGACGCCGCGGCGCCGCACGAACTGGTCGACGAGCCCCAGCGTGGCGCCCGGGCCGAGCCCGGGGGCCGCGAGCGCCTGGGTGGCGGTACGCAGCTGGCCCATCTCGGTGGCGGCACGCAGCCCGTGCCCGACGACGTCGCCGACCGCGACGGCGACGGTGGTGCCGTCGAGCGCGAAGGCGTCGTACCAGTCACCGCCCACCTCGAGGCCGCTGACGGCGGGCCGGTACTCGGCCTGCACCTCCAGGTCGGCGCGCCGCGGCAGTGTCGGTGTGAGCATGGCGTGCTGCAGCTCCTGGGCCACGGACACGGACTGCTCGTGCAGCCGGGCGCGGTCCAGGGCCACCCCGCCCTGCCGGGCGATGGTGGCCAGGGCGTCCGGGTCGACCGGCGGGTCGCCGGGGCGCCCGTGCGGTGTGACGACGAGCGCGCCGTAAGACTGTCGGCTGCCCGCCACGGGCACGACCACGTACGGCGCGTCGCCCTCCGCGGCGTCGTCCCCGGCGACCAGCTCGGCCGAGGCGACCGCGGTGTGCCGCTCGACGGCGCGCACCAGCGCGTCGGTCACCTCCTGCACGCCCGCCGCGCCGGACAGCTCCGCCGTCGCCTCGTGCACCCAGCGCAGCCGGGCGGCGGCGCTCTCCGCCGCCTCGCGGGCGGCGACGAGGTCGCGCTCGAACCGGGCGCGCTCCCGGGCGGCGAAGAGGGCGACGTCGACCACCGGCTCGGGCGCCCCGGTGCGCGCCACCGCCGACAGCAGCACCGGCAGCGGATCCCCCGCCGAGCGCAGCTCGACGGCGACCTCGTCCACCCGCCCCTGCAGGGCCAGGATCGGCGCCATGTGGGTCTCCCAGTAGATGCGCCCGCCCACGGTCAGCAGGTCGCTCAGCCGCCGGCCGCGAACGTCGAGCCGTGCCGGCGAGGGATCTGCGGCGTCCGCCGCGACCCACGCGAGGAAGGTGTCGTTGGCCTCGAGGATGCAGCCGTCCGCGTCGAGGCGCAGCAGCGCCACCGGGCTGTTCGCCCAGGAGCGTGCCCTGCCTGCCGGCGTCACGCGACCACGGGCTCGCGCACGGGCTCGCCGAGGAAGTCGCGCATCGCGGCGGTCAGGGCGTCGGGCGCGCTGAGGTTCGGGCAGTGCCCGACGGCGTCGATGAGCGCGAAGCGCGAGACCGGCAGGTGCTCGTGCACGTACCGGCCCACCTCCACCGGCGCGATGACGTCCTCGCGGCACTGCACCACGAGGCTGGGCGTGCGCACGCGAGCCAGGTCGGCGCGGTTGTCGGACAGGAAGGTGGCACGGGCGAACCGCTCTGCGACGTTCGGGTCGGTGCGGCAGAACAGCTCGGTCAGCTCCTCGCCGAGCTCGGGCCGGTCGGGGTTCCCCATGATCACCGGGGCCATCACGGACGACCAGCCGAGGTAGTTGGTGCCCATCGTGGCCAACAGCTCCTCGATCTCCTGGGCCGAGAAGCCCCCGCGGTAGCCGTCGTCGTCGATGTACCGCGGGCTGGGGCCGACCAGCACGAGGCGCGCGAACAGGTCGGGGCGTCGGGCGGCGGCGAGGATGCCGATGGTCGCGCTGACGGAGTGACCGACGAACACGACGGGCCCGAGCGCGAGCTCGTCGAGCAGGTCGACGACGTCGCTCGCGTAGCCGTCGAGAGCGGCGTGCCGGTCGGGGTCGTAGGCCGCGGGGTCGGCGCCGCCCGCGCCGGCATGGTCGAACAGGACCACCCGGTGGTCGGCCTCGAACCGCGGCGCGACGAGACGCCACATCGACTGGTCACAGCCGAACCCGTGCGCGAACACCATGGGCGTGCCGTCCGGAGCACCGGACAGCCTGACGTTGTGGCGCTCTCGTAGGATCACGGCCTCACAGTAGCCCGCTGCAACCGCCGCGTCGTCGACCGCAGTCCAGGGTGGCGCTCCCCCCGCCTGCCACGACGACCGCTCGGCGGGGACGGCTCGGCCGGGGTCAGGCCGATCGCAGCCGGCGGACCAGCGGGTAGGCCTTGCAACCCAGGCACCACCCGGTGGAGGCGTCGAGGGCCGTCATCCCGAGCGCGAGCGCCGTCAGGCTGTAGCCGGCGACGTCGACACCAGCCGCGAAGAGGACCAGCGCCAGGGCGGTGAGCACGAAGCCGAAGAGCTGGGCGAGCCGCGGCGGACGAGCGTCTTCCAACCTGGTCGGTGCTGCGATCCGCGGCCAGACGACGCGGGCGTAGACCTGCGCCCACAACGACCACTGGAAGCTGACGAACGCGGTGAACGCGAACACCGCGACCTGGGAGGCGAGCAGGCCGAGGCTCAGTGGCCGGGCGACGTCGACGATCAGCAGGGCGACGGCGAGGACGCCGGCGGTCGCCCCGGCGCTGAACCGCAGCAGGCGCGGATCGACCTGGCCGCGGAGCGGGCACGCGGTGAGCCTGGTGCCAGGCATGAGGGGCCTCCGCGAGGTAGGCGCCGGCTGCTCCGTCCCAGCGTAGGCCGCCACCCGACGACGAGCACGGAGCGCGTCGGTCAGTGAGGCCGGCGAGACCATGGCTGCCGCAGGGAAGGACGAGATCGCCCATGGCACGTCCTTCCCGGAGTCGCCCTCGTCTCCGCGCCGAAGGCTGGCGGCGCCGTCCTGGCGCTGCGCGGCACCGCATAGGCTGCGGTCATGGTCAGCGCGCACGCGCCCGGCTGCCGGCGGACCCCGCGGCTGCCGTGCGCCGGCAGGGTCGCGGTGCACGGCCGCGCGCTGCTGCAGGCATGAGTCCAGGCGCTTCACCCTCGTTCCCCTCCCTGCACGCCTAGAGGTGCTTCCCGTGCCCAAGAGGCCCACGACCATCGCTCCGACCTTCGACACCGTCCGGCTGAGCGACCTGACCGCCGGCGACGCCGACGACCTGACGCCGCAGGCGGACCTGGAAGGGTTCAGCTTCACCGACCTGACGCTCGACGACCTCGACCTCGAGTCCGCCACCGTCGTCGGGTCGCGCCTGGAGGGGGTGCGCGCCCCCGAGGCCAACGCCCGCTACGCGACCCTCGCCGAGGTCGCCGTCGAGCGACTGGACGTCCCGGTGTTCCGCGGCGTGCGGGGCCGCTGGCGCGACGTCGAGATCCGCGGCTCCCGCCTCGGGTCGGCCGAGCTCTACGAGTCCACGTGGACCGGCGTCCACTTCGTCGGATGCCGGCTCAGCTTCGTGAACCTGCGCGGTTCGGCCCTGCAGGACGTCGCCTTCACCGACTGCACGATCGACGAGCTCGACCTGGGCCAGGCCACGGTCACCCGGATGGCGCTGGACGGCACCCGGATCGGGCGACTCGACCTCCAGGCCGCCACCCTCAGGCACGCCGACCTGCGGAGGGCCGACCTCGAGGACCTCGTGGGCCTCGGCTCCCTGGCGGGCGCGACGATCTCCACGGTGCAGCTCCAGCAGCTCGCCGCCGCCCTCGCTGCCGAACAGGGCATCACCGTGGCCGACTGACGCCGCCTCCGGCGCCCGTCGCGGCTCGGCACGTCGCCGGCCGGGCGCGGCCGCCTGGCACGCCGTCCGCGTCGCCCACCCTCCGTCACAGCTCGACGGTGGCGTTCTCCCCGCCGTCGTAGCGGCGGCCGGTGAGCTTCGCCTTGACCAGGCTGATCGCCGTCGCCAGCCGCCCGCCGGGCGAGTCCCAGTACTCGGCGCTGTCGGCCTCGACCCGCACGAGCACGACGCTCGGGGTGTCGGGGCCCTCCGGGAACCACGCACCGGCGACCGGGTTCCACAGCTCGTGGATCCGCTCGCGGTCGCGCACCAACGACGCCGTCCCGCTGACGGACAGCCACGAGCTGCCGGACGAGAAGGACACGTTGACCTGGGCGTCGTGGGCGATCTCGCCGACCTTCGCTGAGGACTCGTCGGCGAAGAACCAGAGGTCGCCGTCGAACTCGACGTCCTGCACGCCCATCGGACGGCTCACGAGCCGGCCGCTCGCGTCCACCGTGGTGAGCATCGCGATCCGGGTGTCCTTGACGAGCTCCCGTACCTTCTCGCGGGCTTCGTCCGGGTCGGCGTCGGCGTCGGCGGGCGAGCGGTCGTCGCCGCCCTCGTGCCCCGACCCCGGCGACGCCGGGGCGTGGCCGGGCGCCGCACCACCCGAGGCGGCGCTCTGGCCGACGACGTCCACGTCGCTCGACGGCTCCTGCTCGGAGGCGCTCTCGTCCGGTGTGCGCTCGCTCATGGTCGTCTCCTCGCTGGACCGTCCGGTCGGCGGCCCGTTCCGACGGTAGGTCGGTCGGGACGGCCACGCCGGACGTGGCGCCGGTCCCGGCGGGCCGGCGCGCGACGTCGGCGGTCCGCGCCTCCCGCCGGCGCGGCGACCGGTCAGGCTCCCGTGCTGCTGAGCACCTCGGTCGCGGCGATCCTGAGCTCTCCGCCCTCGTCGGCGAACCGGTAGGCGGTGCGTTCGACGACGACGCTGCCGTCGTGGAACACGTAGGTGAGCGTGGCCTCGGCGCGGTCGGGCGGCGCGGCCTGGACGTCGCTGACGCCGACCTCGGCGACGCGGCTCCAGAACGCCTCGTAGGCGTCGCGGCCTCCCGCGTGGTTCTGCCGGTAGTCGCCCGTCATCCGCGCCCAGGCGTCGTCCGTGCCCCCGGGCATCAGCGCGTAGTAGCTGGTGACGGCCGCGGCCAGCTGGCTCGCACGGTCCGGAGCCGCGGCGTCCGGCTCCCCGCCGCCCTGCCCCTGCTCGTCTTCCTGCTGGCCGTCGTCCTGTCCCTGCTGGTCCGCCTCCGAGCCCTGCTCCTCGCCCTCTGGCTCGGGTCCCTGCGTGGCCGGCGGCTCGGTCGCGGCCTCCGCCGGCGGGTCGACGGCCTCCGGGGTCGCGGCGGGCGAGCCGGCGTCTTCCGGGGTGCTCTCCGGGCTTGCCTCCGGGGACGTCTCCGGGGACGTCTCCGGGGACGCCGACGTCGCCTGGCCGGCAACCAGCGGCTCGCGCGGCTCTGCCCCGAACCACCCGGTCAGCTGGCCCGTGGCCAGGAGCAGGGCGGCCACGACCAGCACCCCGCCGACCAGCACCGGCACGCGCGCGCGACGGCGCGCCGGCGGACCGCCGGGGCCGGACCCGTGCCCGGCCGGCGTGATCGTGGGCGGTGCCGCCGATGCCGGGTCGGCGACCGGCGCAGCACGGGTCACGTGCACGACGCCCGGGCCAGGGACGGGGTCGGGCGTGACCACCACCGGGACCGGCTGCGGCCGCTCGGCCCGCGGGGCCTCGGGCTCCACCCCGGCCAGGAACGTGGCCACCTCCGCCATGGCCGGCCGGGCGGCGGGCTCCCTCGACAGCATCGCGCGCAGGAACGGCGTGAGCGCTCCGGCCTGGCTCGGGGCTCGCACCTGCCCCGCGGCGGCCTTGTGCAGCAGGGCGAGCGGGTTCGGCTCGGTGCCGAAGGGTGGCTCTCCCTCGAGCATCGCGTAGAGGGTCGCGCCGAGGGAGAAGACGTCGGAGGCGAACGTCGCATCCCGCCCCAGGGCCACCTCGGGCGCGAGGTAGGCCGGCGTCCCGTGGAAGGTCTGCGAACCGGTGAGGGTGGGGTCACCCATCGCGTGGGAGATGCCGAAGTCGCTGATGTGGGCGCCGCCGTCGGGAGTGATCAGGACGTTGCCGGGCTTGACGTCACGGTGGACGATCCCGAGCGCGTGGGCGGCGGCCAGGGCCGAGGCGACCTCGGCGCCGATGCGTGCCGACTGCCCCCGCGGCAGCGTCCCGCGCTCCTCGAGGATGGCCGACAGCGGGGTCGACGGCAGGTACGGCATGACGAGGCAGGGCTGCCCCTCGTGCTCGACGGCGTCGAAGGCAGGGACGGCGTGGGGGTGGTGCAGCCGCGCGGTGATGCGCGCCTCGCGCATGGCCCGCTGCTTGGCGAGCTCCGCCTCCTCGGCCGGGACGCCGGCCACGGGACGCAGCTGCTTGATCGCGACCGGCCGGCCGAGTCGCTCGTCCCAGGCCTCCCAGACCACGCCCATGCCGCCGCTGGCGATCACCCTGTCGAGGCGGTAGCGGCCACCGAGGAGAACCTGCGGCGCGCTCACGGGACCTTCTTTCCGTCGCGACCCTGACGATCGAGGCTACGGCGGGTCCGGCGCGACTCGCGCGGGCAGGCGGGAGAGCGACGGCCGGCCGGTGCCGGGCGGCACGTGCGGGCTGCCGCCCGAGGTCAGTCACGCTGCTGCCGGTCCACGCGCAGCAGGTTCGCGACCGCCTCGGCCCGCCGCTGAGCGTCGACCGTGGACTCGCGCAGGTGACCTTCGCGGGCGGCCGCCGGCTCCCCGGCGGCCACAGGGCGTCGCCGCGCCTGCGACGCCTCGAGCTGCTGGGCGACGCCGGACGCGGCGCTGAGGACAGCCGGCGGCTCGGGCTGGGCCGGCCAGGTGACCAGGAGGTACTCCTCGCGCGGCTCGGTGGCCACCAGGTCGTACCCGAGGTCGCGGCCGCGGGCGTGCACCCGGACCCGGAACCAGCCGGCGCCCGGCGGGTTGACCGCGCACCGGAGGTCCGGCGCGTCGGCGTACGGGCCCGCGGCCACGACGACGTCCTCGACCGCCCGGCAGCTGACCTCCACGACGTCCTCCCAGCCGCCGGCGACGGCGGCGGGAGGCGCGCCGCGCTGCCCGACGGCGATCGTCACCAGCCCCATGGCGATGCCCGTGACGATCCGCAGCTGCCCGCCGGCCAGGCCGGCGACCAGGCCGCCGACCATGTCGACGGGGTGGGGCTGGGCGGCGGCGCCACGCAGGTCGATGCTGCGCTCGTCCACCCGTGTCACGTAGTCCATTCCCAGGCTCACCCGTCAATCATGCAGGCGCCGCAGCGGACCTCGCGGCCGCCGTCACCACGTCCCCGCCGGTGTCGGAACCGGCGAGGCGGGACAGCCGTCGGCACTGCGCCCGGGGACCGGTCCGGCATGCTCCCGGTCGTCGCAGGGATGATTGCCGCGTGACGACACGCACCGTGATCCAGAACGAGGACGTGAGCATCGCGGTCACCGACCGCGGCGGTGACGGGCCCGCCGTCGTCCTGCTGCACGGTCTGGCCGGCAGCTCGCGCGAGCTGCTGCCGACTGCGGACGCGCTCACCGGCTCGTTCCGTGTGCTGCTCGTCGATCAGCGTGGCCACGGTGACAGCACCCGCCGCCCCGCTGACCTGTCCCGGCGAGCGTTCGTCGACGACGTGGTCACGGTCATCGAGCACCTCCTGCTCGGGCAGAAGGTGGCGCTCGTCGGCCAGTCCATGGGCGCCCACACCGCCTTCCTGACCGCATCGGCGCGACCCGATCTCGTCGACCGGCTGGTGATGCTCGAAGGCCACGTCGCCGGCAACGACCGGGCCGAGGGCGCGCGCGAGCTCGGCGCCTGGTTCGCCTCCTGGCCGACGCCGTTCGCCGACGTCGAGAGCGCCCGGGCGTTCCTCGGCGCGTCCCCGCTGGCGCAGGCGTGGATCGACGGCCTCGAGTGCACCCACAGCGGCCTGCGACCCAGGTTCGACCCCGACGTCATGGAACGAACCATCGCCGCGGTCCACGAACCCCGCTGGACCGAGTGGGAGTCGCTCACGGTCCCCACCCTGGCCGTCTTCGCCGAGCACGGCATGTTCACCACGGAGCAGAAGGACGACCTGATCCGACGTCGGCCCGGAACGCGGCGCACCGACATCCCTCGGGGGAGCCACGACGCCCACCTCGACGCCTTCGACGCCTGGGTCCGCATCCTCCGCGACTACCTGGGACAGGACCACGCCGCGCGGTGACAGGGCATCGTCACGCGTCCGGCCACGCGCGTCGCCCTGCCGAGCCGCCGTCGACCACCATGGCATCATCGAGCGGGCCCTGGCTGACACCTACCAGGCCGCTGCTCGAGCAGATGCGGGGGCATGACTGTGGGCGGACGCGCGGTGGTCGCGGGCTGGAACGGATTCATCGGGCACCGCCTCGTGTCAGACCTGAGCGCGCGCGGGTACGACGTCGTGCGCGTGGGCCGCAGCGGCCCCGACGCGCGCTGGGGTGACCTCGCCGCCCTGGCAGCAGCCGTCGACGGTGCAGCGCTCGTGGTCAACCTGGCCGGCAAGAGCGTCGGCCGCCGGTACACCGAGGGGAACCGGAACGAGATCCTGCGTTCACGCCTCGACACGACCCGTCAGCTGCGCGACGCGATCACCGCCGCGGCACACCCACCGCGGCTGTGGCTCAACGCGAGCACCGCCACCATCTACCGCTACGCCGTGGACCAGCCGCAGACCGAGTCCGACGGTGAGCTCGGCACCGGCTTCTCGGTGGACGTCGCGCGGTCGTGGGAGCGGGAGCTCTTCACCGGTGCCCTGCCCGGCACGCGCCGGGCCGCGCTGCGCATGGCGATCGTGCTCGGCGGGCCGGCGTCCGACCTGCTGGCCCGTGTCGCGCGCCTCGGGGTGGGCGGGCCGCAGCACGACGGCTGGTGGTTCCAGCACCGCCGCTACCGCGGGATCGGCGAGGACCCGACGGGCGGCCCTGTGCCGATCCACCACTCGGGCGGGAGGCAGAAGTTCTCCTGGATCCACATCGACGACGTGCTCGCGGCGATCCGGTTCATCGAGACCGACGAGAGGCTCGACGGGCCGGTCAACCTGTCCTCGCCGAACCCGAGCGACAACCGCACCCTCATGTCCGAGCTGCACCGCGCCGTCGGCATGCCGATCGGCATCCCCGCCCCACGCTGGCTCCTCGAGCCCGCGCTGTGGGCGCTCCGCAACGAGTCCGAGCTGGTCCTCAAGAGCCGCTGGGTCCTTCCGCAGCGGCTCCAGGCCGCAGGGTTCGAGTTCACCTGGCCGGAGCTCGGGCCCGCGATCGACGACGCCGTGAGGCGCCGCTAGTGCACGCTCCTTCCGGTGCTCAGCCTTCCCCGCAGCCGCCTTCCCGTCCCGCTCGACGGCTGCCAGCACGATCCCGACGACGACACCGGTGATGCGCAGGGTGATGCGCGATGACACCGACGAGCCCCTCGGATATGGTCGGGGCGCAGACGTACCCACGGAGCGCGAGCTCCGCCGCTTGCAGGGCTGACCTGCACAGACAGGGACTAGGACGGACGTGAACGGATCCCGTGCAGCAGTCCTGCACGTCCACGGGTACAACGACTACTTCTTCCAGGACCACCTGGCGCGGGCCTTCGCCGACGCCGGCTACACCTTCTACGCCGTCGACCTGCGCGGCGCCGGCCGGTCCTGGCGCCCCGACCAGGTGCCGCACTACGTCGCCGACCTCCAGGAGCAGGCGACCGACGTCGCCCAGGCCGCCCGCGCGGTCCGCGCCGAGCACCCCGACCTGCCGCTGGTGGTGCACGCCCACTCCACCGGCGGCCTCACCGCGAGCCTCTGGGCGCACGCGCACCGGCACGCGGTCGGCGAGGCGGCGGGCCCGGACGCGCTCGTCCTCGACGCCCCGTTCCTCGACATCCCCGGGTCGGCGCTGACCCGCGGCGTGGGCACGAGGGTGCTCGACACGCTCGCGCCGCTGAGCCCGCTCTCGCCGGTGAGGCGCGAGCCGTCCTGGTACTCCACCCACCTGCTGGCCGACAACGGCGGCCGCTGGGCCTTCGACACGCGGCTCAAGCGGCCCGAGGGCCTGCCCGTGCGCGTGGGCTGGATGCGCGCCGTGCGGCGGGCCCAGGCCCGCGTCGCCCAGGGACTGGCGATCTCCTGCCCGGTGCTCGTCGCCGTCGCGGCCAGCTCCGGGCCCGACGCGGCGGACAACCCGCGGCTCGACGCCCAGGACACCGTGCTCGACGTCGAGCGGATCGCCGCAGCCGCGCCGCGCCTCGGCGGCGACGTGACGCTGCTGCGGGTGCGTGACGGCGTCCACGACCTCAGCCTGTCCGACGACGCCCCGCGCGCGGCGTACCTCGCCGGGATGCTGCAGTGGCTCGACGCCCGTCTCCCCTGCCCTGCGGCCGACGGCGAGGACGACGGCGAGGACGACGGCGAGGGCGACGGCGAGGCTGCCGCGTGACGCACCCGTACTTCGACACCCGCCTGCCGGACGGGCGGCCCGGCGTCGCGGCGCTGGCCCACCGCGGGTTCGCGCGCCCGCGCGGCGTCGACTCGGGCCTCGAGAACTCCCTGGCGGCGTTCCAGGCCGCCGTCGACCTCGGTTTCCGGTACGTCGAGACCGACGCGCACGGCACCGCCGACGGCGTGGCCGTCGCCCTGCACGACGCCTCGCTCGACCGCACCACCGACGCTCGCGGCCGCGTGGCCGAGCTGCCGTGGGACGTGGTGCGCCGCGCGCGCATCGGCGGCTCCGAGCCGGTGCCGCGGCTCGACGACCTGCTCGGCTCGTGGCCGGGGCTGCGGGTCAACATCGACGTGAAGGCGGCCTCCGGGATCGCGCCGACCGCCGAGGCCATCGAGCGCACGGCCGCCCACGACCGGGTCTGCGTCACCAGCTTCTCCGCGACGCGGCGCCGCGCCACGCTCGCCCGGCTGTCCCGCCCGGTCGCCACCAGCGCAGGCACGAGCGAGGTGGCCGGCTTCCTGGCCGGCGCGCGCCTGCACGTGCCGGCGCTGACCCGCCTCGCCCTGCGCCAGGTCGACGCCCTGCAGGTCCCGGTCCGTCAGCAGGGGCTGACGGTCGTGGACGCCCGCACCGTGGCCGCGGCGCACGCCGCCGGCCGCCAGCTGCACGTGTGGACGATCAACGACGCCGCGGCCATGCACCGGCTGCTCGACCTCGGCGTCGACGGGATCGTCACCGACCGCGCCGACCTGCTGCGCGACGTGCTGTCGGCCCGCGGGCTGTGGGCCTGAGCGGGCGTCAGACGCCGAGCTGCACCGACACGCCCGGCCGCCCGGTCGGCGGCTCCTTGGAGATCTCGGCGTAGGCCGCGGCCAGCAGCGCCGGGTCGGGCCCCTCGAGGCGGGTCGGCTTGGCCACGTCCTCGAGCACCACGAACCGCAGCAGGTCGCCGCGGGTCTTCTTGTCCCGGCGCATCGCCCCGAGCAGCTGCTCCCAGCGGTCACCGCGGTAGGTGGTCGGCAGCCCGAGCGACGACAGGATCGCCCGGTGGCGGTCCACGACCTCGTCCGGCAGGCGCCCACCGAGCCGGGCGAGCTCGGCGGCGAACACCATGCCGACGGCCACCGCCGCGCCGTGGCGCCACTGGTAGCGCTCGGCGAGCTCGACGGCGTGCCCGAGGGTGTGGCCGTAGTTGAGGATCTCCCGCAGCCCCTGCTCGGTGAGGTCCTCCCCCACCACGCGCGCCTTGACGGCCACGGACCGCTCCACGAGCTCCGCGAGCACGTCCCACGTGGCGTCGGCGGTCTCGCGGGTGCCCCACTCGCGCAGCGCGTCCGCGTGCTCCTCGACCAGCTCGAGGATGCGCGGGTCGGCGATGAAGCCGGTCTTGACCACCTCGGCCAGGCCCGCGACGAGGTCCCACCGGTCCAGCGACTCGAGCGCGGCCAGGTCGCACAGCACGCCGGCCGGCGGGTGGAACGCCCCGACGAGGTTCTTGCCCTCGGCGGTGTTGATGCCGGTCTTGCCGCCCACGGCGGCGTCGACCATGGCCAGCAGCGTGGTCGGCACGTGCACCACGCGGATGCCGCGCAGCCACGTGGCGGCCACGAACCCGGCCAGGTCGGTGGTGGCGCCGCCGCCCACGGACACGATGGCGTCCGAGCGCGTGAAGTCCGCCTGGCCCAGCACCTGCCAGCAGAACGCCGCCACCTGCGCGGTCTTCTGCTCCTCGGCGTCGGGCAGCTCGACGGCGAACGCCTCGTAGCCCTGGGCGGCCAGGTCGGCGCGCACCGCCTCGCCGGTGGCCTCCAGCGACGCCGGGTGCATCACCAGCACGCGGCGCACGTCGCGCCCGAGCATGCCGGGCAGCTCGCCCAGCAGGTGCCGGCCGATGACGACGTCGTAGGGCTTGTCGCCGTGGACGGTGACGCGGGCGGGGGACGTCATGCGGAGGGCTCCTCGGGGACGGACGACGGACGGGAGGTGTCGGGCGCGCCGGCCTGCTCGACCCGGTCGGCCACCTGCTCGGGCGTGAGCCCGTCGGTGAGCACCCGGACGGTCGCGACGCGCTCGTAGACGGGCCGGCGGGCCTCCATGAGGGCCTGCCACTGCGCCCGCGGGTTGCCGAGCAGCAGCGGGCGCGACCGGTTGAGGCCCACCCGCGGCCCGGCGTGGGCGAGCGAGACGTCGAGGAAGACGACGGTGCCGCCCGCGGCGGCGTAGGCGGCCAGCCGCTCCTGGGTCGCGGGGTCGAGGACGGCGCCGCCGCCCAGCGACAGCACGCCGTCGTGGGCGCCGAGCGCGGCGGCGACGGCGTCACGCTCCAGCGCCCGGAACGCCGGCTCGCCGTCGTCGACGAAGATGTCGGAGATCGGCTTGCCCGCGGTGGCCTCGACGTCGTGGTCGGTGTCGCGGAACGCGACGCCGCGGCGCGCGGCGAGCGCCTCGCCCACCGTCGACTTGCCGCTGCCGGGCGGGCCGACCAGCACGAGCACGGGCTGGGTCACCGCAGCAGCTCCGGCATCGCGTCGAGGTACGCCCGGGCGTTGCGGCGCACCTCGGCCACCGAGTCGCCGCCGAACTTCTCCACGGCGGCGTCGGCCAGCACGAGCGCGACCATCGCCTCGGCCACGACGGCGGCCGGCGGCACCGCGCACACGTCGGAGCGCTGGTGGTGCGCGGTGACGGGCTCGCCCGTGGCGACGTCGACCGTGCGCAGGGCGCGCGGGACGGTGGAGATCGGCTTCATGGCGGCGCGCACGCGCAGCACCTCGCCGTTGCTCATCCCGCCCTCGACGCCGCCCGCACGGTTCGACAGCCGGTGCAGGCGCCCGTCGTCGCCGCGCACGATCTCGTCGTGCGCCTCGGAGCCGCGGCGCCGCGCGGTGCGGAAGCCGTCCCCGACCTCGACGCCCTTGATCGCCTGGACGCCCATCAGCGCGGCGGCCAGCCGCGCGTCGAGGCGGCGGTCGCCGTGCGCGTACGTGCCCAAGCCGGAGGGCACGCCGTAGGCGAGCACCTCGACGACGCCGCCGAGGGTGTCACCGTCCTTGTGGCACTCGTCGATCTCGGCCACCATCGCGGCCGACGTCGCGGCGTCGAAGCAGCGCACCGGGTCCGCGTCGAGGCGGGCCACGTCGTCCGGCGTCGGCAGCGGGGCGCCGTCCGGCACGTCCACCGGGCCGATCGCGACCACGTGGGAGACGAGCCGCACGCCCAGGGCCTGCTCGAGGAAGCGCGCGGCGGCGGTGCCGAGCGCGACGCGGGTCGCCGTCTCGCGGGCGCTGGCGCGCTCGAGGACCGGCCGGGCGTCCTCGAAGCCGTACTTGCGCATGCCGACGAGGTCGGCGTGGCCGGGGCGCGGGCGGGTCAGGGGCCGGTTGCGGGCCACCTCGCGCGCGTCGCCCGTCCCGGCGTCGACGAGCAGCGCCTCCGCGGGCACCGGGTCGGGCGCCATGACGTCGACCCACTTGGGCCACTCGGAGTTGCCGATCTCGATGGCCAGCGGGCCGCCCTGGCTGACGCCGTGGCGCAGCCCGGCGAGCACACGGACCTCGTCCTGCTCGAACTTCTGGCGCGCGCCGCGGCCGTACCCGAGCCGGCGGCGCGCCAGCGCCGCCTGGATGTCGGCGGTGACCAGCTCCACGCCGGCCGGCAGCCCCTCCAGCACCCCCACGAGCGACGGACCGTGCGACTCCCCCGATGTCAACCAGCGCAGCATGCGCCGATTCTCCCACGGGCGCGCCGGCGCCCGGACGACCGTCTCAGCCGGTCAGACGGCCGGGGCGAGCTCGCCCTGCAGCGCGGCGTCCATCGCCGCCAGGGGCGCCCGCCGCCCGGTCATCAGCCGCACCTGCTCGGCGGCCTGGTGCAGCAGCATCCGCTCCCCGCCGACGACGACGCCGCCGGCCCGCGCCCACGCCTGCGACAGGGCCGTGGGGCGCGGGTCGTAGACGACGTCGAGCAGGACGCCGTCCACCCGCTGCCCGGTGCGCCCCAGCGCGCCCGCGAGCTCGTCGGCGGCGTGCGCGGGGGCTGTCGAGACGACCACGTCGGCCGCCCGCAGCACCTCGTGCGAGCCTTCCGGGTCGAGCAGCGCGAACCGCGGCTCGACGCCGAGGCGCTCGGCGGCCTCCTGCAGCCCCGCCGTCCGGCCCAGCGAGCGGACCAGCACGTGCGGGGTGCGGCACCCCAGGTCGCGCAGCGCGGCGAGCGTGGACGCCGCGGTGGCGCCGGCGCCGACGACGACGGCCTCGCGCACGGGGCGTGCGCCGAGGCCCGCACCCCGCCCCGCGCCCAGCCCCGCGCCCACCCCCTCGGCCAGCGCCGCGACGAGCCCGTGCACGTCCGTGTTCGTGCCGGCCAGCACGACGCCGCACGCCGCCGGGCGCACGGTGACGGTGTTGACCGCGCCGGTGGCCCGGGCGACGTCGTCGACCTCGTCGAGCAGCGGGATCACCGCCTGCTTGAGCGGCATCGTCAGGCTGAGGCCCGACCAGCCGAGGTCGAGCTCGCGCAGCACCGCGGGCAGGTCCTCGGCGGTCGTGTCGATCGCCGTGTACCGCCAGCCGTCGAGGCCGAGCGCGGCGTAGGCGGCCGTGTGCAGCACCGGCGACAGGGAGTGCGCGATCGGGTGCCCGAGCACGGCCGCGCGGCGGCCGGGGACGGTCCCGGCCGCGGTGGCGGGCTCGCTCACCCCTGGCTCGCCTCCCAGGCCTGGTACTCCTGCTTGAACCGCTGGAACTCGTCGTAGCTGTCGGTGAACTTCGTCTCGCCCGTGTCCAGGTTGACGGTCACGTACCAGAGCCAGTCGCCCTCCGGCGGGTTCACGACCGCCTCCACCGACGGGCGGCCCGGGTTGCCGATCGGGGTCGGCGGCAGCCCCTGGTGGACCCGGGACGCGTACGGCAGGTTCTCGTCGTTGAACTCGGAGCGGGTGATCTCGCTCGCCGGCTTGCCGAGGCCGTAGGCGTCGATGGCGTCCATGCCCAGCGGCTCGCCGCGGTCCAGGCGGTTCTGGATCACGCGCGCCACCTCGCCGCGGTAGTCGTCCGGCGCCTCGCGCTCGACGATCGAGGCCTCGGTGAGGACGTCGTGGCGGTCCTCCGGCGCGACGCCGAGCTCGTCGAGCTCCGCGACGGTGCGCTCGACCATCTGGCCGAGCAGGGTCTGCGCCGTGTCGCCCGGCTGCACCGTGTAGGTGGCCGGGGACAGCCAGCCCTCCACCGTGCCGTCGGCCTCGGCCGGCAGGCCGATCGAGGCGGGGTCGCCCACGGCGGCGTCGAGGTCCGCGCGCGAGATCGTCGTCACCGACGCGATGCGCTCGAGCACCTGCTCCGCGGTGAAGCCCTCGGGGATGGTCACCCTGGTCTCGAGCTTCTCGTTCTTGGCCAGCGCGGCGACGGCGTCCGAGGCCCTCATCTCGGTCAGCAGCTGGTACACGCCCGGCTGGATGCCGCTGGCCTGCGGGTTCTCGCTGAACGCCTGCCGGAACGCCTCGACCGAGGCGACGACGCCGGCGTCGTGCAGGACCTGCCCCATCTCGGTGCCGGTGGCGCCCGCCGGGATCTCCACCTCGACCGCCTGGTTCCCCGGCCCGGCGTAGTCCTCCGCCTCCCGCTCGAACGGGCTGCTCAGCAGCCCCGAGACGTTGCCCCAGGTGAGGTAGCCGACGCCGGCGACCACGACGAGGCACGCCAGGACGACGAGCGTCGTGCGGCGGCGACGGCGCCGCCGGCGCTTCGCCGCGGCCCGCTGCCGCGCGGCAGAGCGCCTGCTCGGCACGGGCTGCTGGAGGGCGGGGGGCTCGAAGAGGTCGGTCACGCGGGAGGTCCTGTTCGTCGGTCCTGCGTCAGGGGGTGGGGGCCTCGACGAGCTCGCCGGCGCGTGTCCCCGCTGCCCGCTCCACGTCGAGTGCAGATTGCAAGATGATAACGGCCGCCGCCTGGTCGATCACAGGGCGGTGGCTCCTGGTCTTCTTCCCGGCGGCGCGCAGCTGCGCGTGCGCCGTCACGGTGCTCATCCGCTCGTCGACGACGCGCACCGGCACGGGCGCGACGGCCGCGGCGAGCCGGGCGGCGAACCCGCGGGCGTCCTGCGTGGCGGCCCCCTCCGCCCCCGACAGGTGCCGCGGCAGCCCGACGTAGACCACGCGGGCGGCCCGCTCGTCGACCTCCGCGGCGATGCGCGCCACGTCCGCCGTCGTGCCCTCGCCAGGCAGCACCCGCGGCACCGTCTGAACCGGCGTGGCGACGAGGCCGTCGGGGTCCGAGGCGGCCAGGCCGATGCGGGCCTTGCCGACGTCCACGCCGAGGCGGGCGCCGCGGGCGACGCCCGCGGAGCCCGCCTCGGCCTCGAACGGCTCGGTCACGGCGGTCAGCCGACGATCCCGTCGCGGACGCCGTCGACGACGCCCGAGAGCGCCGCGGGCAGCGCGGTCGCGTCGGAGCCGCCGCCCTGGGCGAGGTCCGGCTTGCCGCCGCCCCCGCCGCCGAGCACGCCGGCCGCCGCCTTGACGAAGTCGCCCGCGCGCAGGCCGGCGTCGCGCGCCGGGGCGTTCGTCGCGACCACGACCAGCGGGCGGCCGCCGGCCACGCCGCCGATGGCGACCAGCGCGGGGTCCGCGTCGCCGAGGCGGCCGCGCACGTCGAGCGCGAGCGCGCGCAGGTCGTCGGCCGAGGCCACGTCGCCGGCGTCGTGCGTGACGACGCGGACGGCGCCGACGCGCGGCGCCTCGGCGGCGAGCGTGCCGGCCGCGGCCAGGAGCTTGCCCTGGCGCAGCGCCGCGAGCTCCTTCTCCGTCTCCTTCAGCCGCGCCAGCAGCGCGCCCACCCGGTCCCCCAGCTCCTCGGGCCGCGCGCCGAGCATGCCGGTCAGCTGGCCGACGAGCGCGTGCTCCTTGGCCTGGAACCCGTAGGCGCCGTCGCCGACCAGGGCGTCGACGCGGCGCACGCCCGAGCCGATGGACGACTCGCCCAGCAGCGCGACGCGGCCGATCTCGCCGGACGCCTTGACGTGCGTGCCGCCGCACAGCTCGCGCGACCAGTCGCCGCCGATGGAGACGACGCGCACGATGTCGCCGTACTTCTCGCCGAACAGCGCCATGGCGCCGAGCTCGCGGGCCTCGTCCAGGGGCATGAGCTGGTCGGTGACCTCGAGGTTCTCCGCGAGGCGGACGTTGACGCGCTCCTCGATCTCCTGCAGCGCCGAGGCGGGCACCGCCTGCGGCGAGCGGAAGTCGAAGCGCACGCGGCTGGGCGCGTTCTCCGAGCCGGCCTGCGTGCGGTCCGGGCCGACGAGCTCGTGCAACGCCTTGTGGATCATGTGGGTCGCCGAGTGCGCGCGGCTGATCGCCACGCGGCGCTCCACGTCGATCGTGGCGGTGCCGGGGTCGCCCAGCGCGACCGTGCCCTCCACGAGGCGGCCGCGGTGGACGTTGAGGCCCTTGATCGGCCGCTGCACGTCGTCGACCTCGATGGTCGCGCCGCCGTCGAGCACGATCGTGCCCTGGTCGGCGAGCTGGCCGCCGGACTCGGCGTAGAACGGGGTGCGGTCCAGGACGACCTCGACGTCGGCCGGGGCGGTCGCCGCTGGCGCGGGCACGCCGTCGACGAGCAGGCCGGCCACGGTCACCGCGGCCTCCTGCTGGCGGTAGCCGAGGAACTCCACCGGCGCGGACAGCTCGCCGGCGATCGTCTCGTAGGCGCGCAGGTCGGCGTGGCCGGTCTTCTTGGCGAGCGCGTCGGCGCGGGCGCGCTGGCGCTGCTCGGCCATGAGGTCGCGGAACGCCTTCTCGTCCACCTGGACGCCCTGCTCGGCCGCCATCTCGAGGGTGAGGTCGATCGGGAAGCCGTAGGTGTCGTGCAGCTGGAAGGCCTCGGAGCCCGAGAGCACCGGCGCGGCGGTCCCGGCGGCCTGCTTCGCCTTGGACACGGCGGTGTCGAGGATCGTGGTGCCCTGCGCGAGGGTGCGGCGGAACGCGTCCTCCTCGCCGTAGGCGACGTCGGAGATGCGGCCGAACTCGGCCTCCAGCTCCGGGTAGGAGGCCTTCATCGCGTCCTTCGACACGGGCAGCAGCACCGGCAGTGCCTCGGCGTCGTACCCGAGCAGGCGCACGGCGCGCACCGCGCGGCGCAGCAGGCGGCGCAGCACGTAGCCGCGGCCCTCGTTCGACGGGCGGACGCCGTCGCCGATGACCATCAGCGACGAGCGCACGTGGTCGGCGACGACGCGCATGCGCACGTCGTCCTCCGGGTCGGCCCCGTAGCGGCGGCCGGTGAGCTCCTCGACGGCCGAGATGACGGGGAAGACCTCGTCGATCTCGTACAGGTTCTCCTTGCCCTGGAGCAGGTACGCGATGCGCTCCAGGCCGGCACCGGTGTCGATGCTCTTGTGCTCGAGCTCGCCCAGCAGCGGGTAGTCCTTGCCCTGGCCCTCGCCGCGCACGTACTGGTCGAACACGAGGTTCCAGACCTCGAGGTAGCGGTCGCCGCCCGGGTCGACGTTGCCGCCGACGGCCTCGGGGCCGTACGCGGGGCCGCGGTCGTAGTGCCACTCGGCGCACGGGCCGGCCGGGCCGGGCTGGCCGGTGTCCCAGAAGTTCTCCTCGCGCGGCAGGCGCACGATGTGCTTGGGGTCGATGCCGACGCCCTTGGTCAGCGCGTCGTACGCCTCGGCGTCCTGCTCCCAGACGGTGACCCACATGCGGTCGCCGTCGAAGCCGTAGCCGCCCTTCGACTGCTCGGTGGTCAGCAGCTCCCAGGCGAAGTCGATGGCCTCGCGCTTGAAGTAGTCGCCGAACGAGAAGTTGCCGTTCATCTGGAAGAACGTGCCGTGGCGGGTGGTGCGCCCGACGTTCTCGATGTCGTTGGTGCGGATGCACTTCTGCACGCTGGCGACGCGCGGCCACGGCGCCTGCTCGGTGCCGAGGATGTAGGGGATGAACGGCACCATGCCCGCGATGGTGAACAGGATCGAGGGGTCGGGCGAGACCAGCGGCACGCTGGGGGCCAGGTGGTGGTCCTTGGAGCCGAAGTAGTCGAGCCATCGCTGGCGGATGTCGGCGGTGCGCATGGTGTCCTTCACGGGTGAGGGGTGGTGCCAGAGCCATTCTCGCGCGCACGGCGCGCTGCTCCGAACGGGGGTGCTCGCGGTGTGCCTCCCGCGAGGCGAGGGGTCCGTGGGTCCGGACGGCGGCGGCGCGCCGCCGCGGCGGGGTGCCGCGTCGGCTCAGAACGAGTAGCCGAGCGCGTCCTCGTCGTCGTCGGTAGCCGGACCGCCCGCGGCCGTGGCGCCGCGGGCGCCGGTAGCTCGGCGCGCGCGGGTCTCGGCGGGGTCGGCCTGCCCCTCGGCCAGCAGGGCCTCCAGCAGCTCGGCCTCGCGCGCGGCGCGCGCCTCCGCGAAGCGCGCGCGGAACTCCTGCGCGACGTCGCCGGCGCGGCGGCCGGCCTCGGTGGCGGCGTGCTCGGCGCGCTGCGCGAGCGTCGCCGGCACGTACTGGCGCACCAGGCGGCGGCCGCGGCGGTAGACCACGACGGTCACGGCCACGCCGACGCCCATCCAGAACACACGGCGCATCAGCGGCCGCCCCGCTCGCCCGACGCCTTGCGGGCCGCGCCGGCGAAGGCCTGGCGCACGCCGTAGGAGAAGGCCGCCACCTTGACCAGCGGGCGGCCCAGCGTCGCGGCGTACAGGCCGGACAGCGCGGAGACGTTCTCGCTCACCTGGGCGGCGGACGTCGTGATCGTGTCCACCTTGCCGAGCTGGGTGTTGGCGCCCGCGACGGTGGTGGCCGCCTCGTCGAGGATCGGCACGGAGTGCTCGGTGACCTCGCGGATGGAGCGGGTCGCCTCGTCGAGGACCCGGCCCAGCTTGACCAGCGGCACGGCCAGCACGCCGACCAGCAGCACGAAGGCGATGGCGGCGATCAGCCCGGCCACGTCTCCCACGGTCATTCCGGTCCCTTTCCTCGCACGGGCACGCCGGGTCCCGGCCACCGGCCGCCGACCCCGCGGTGCGCACACCCCGCGGCGTGCGCAGGTCACCCTATCGGACGCGGGCCCGCGGTCCGGCGCGCGGCGCACGCCCCGGACGTGCGCGGACGCCCCGCCGCACGCTGCCGGAGGCAGGGCGACGGGGCGTCCGTCGGTGTGGTGCGCGGGGGTGCCGCGCGAGCCGCGTCAGCGGGCGTAGAACTCGACGACCAGCTGGACGTCGCAGGTCACGGGGACCTCGGCGCGCTTCGGCTTGCGGGTCAGCGTGGCCTGCAGCTTCTCGAGCTGCACCTCCAGGTAGCCCGGGACGGCCGGCAGGACGTCGCGGTGGGCGCCGGCGGCGGCGACCTGGAACGGCGTCGTGGCCTGCGACTTCGGCTTGACCTGGATGGTCTGGCCCGGCTTCACGCGGAACGACGGGCGGTCCACGATCTTGCCGTCGACCAGGATGTGACGGTGGGTCACGGCCTGGCGGGCCTGCAGGATCGTGCGGCCGAAGCCGGCGCGCAGCACGAGGGCGTCGAGACGGGTCTCGAGGTCCTCGACCATGACCTCACCGGTCAGGCCCGGGTGCTTGCGGGCGGTCTCGTAGACCTTGACGAGCTGCTTCTCGCGCAGCGCGTACTGGGCGCGCAGACGCTGCTTCTCGCGCAGACGCACCGCGTAGTCGGACTCGGTGCGGCGGCGGGCGCGGCCGTGCTCGCCGGGCGGGTAGGGGCGCTTCTCGAAGTGCTTGACGGCCTTCGGCGTGAGCGCGAGGCCCAGGGCGCGGCTCAGGCGGACCTGGCGGCGCGAACGGGTCACAGAGGTCACTGTGCTTCCTGTCCTGTCGGATGGATGAGGTCACACCCGAGGCGAGAGGTCTCGTCGGGTGCGGGACCAGCCGTGGGGGCGCCGCTCCGGTCCGGAGCAGGCCCGCGGGGCCGAGGTCCCAGGGAGTCGCCGCGAACGGCAACCGGACCATGCTACCCCACCGGCGGGCGCCCCCGGTGCGCCCCCGGTGCGCCGGCGGCGGCGCCGACCTGCGCGCGCGGCCTACCTCTGCGACGGCCGCGCCCGCCCGAGGATCTCCCGGACCCGCTCGAGCCGCTCCGCCACCTGCCGCTCGTACCCACGGTCGCTCGGCGTGTAGTACCGGCGCCCCACGAGCTCGTCGGGCAGGTACTGCTGCGGGGCGATCGCGTGCGGGGCGTCGTGCGCGTACTGGTAGCCCTTGCCGTGCCCCAGGCGTTCGGCGCCCGAGTAGTGGGCGTCGCGCAGGTGCGGCGGCACGACACCGATGCGCCCGGCGCGCACGTCGTCCAGGGCCGCGCCGATGCCGGCGTACGCGGCGTTCGACTTGGGCGCGGTGGCGAGGTGGACGACCGCCTCGGCCAGCACGATGCGCCCCTCGGGCATCCCGATGAGCTGCACCGCCTGCGCCGCGGCGACCGCGGTCTGCAGGGCGGACGGGTCGGCCATGCCGACGTCCTCCGCCGCCGAGATGACGATCCGGCGGGCGATGAACCGCGGGTCCTCCCCCGCGGCGACCATGCGGGCCAGGTAGTGCAGGGCCGCGTCGACGTCGGAGCCGCGGATGGACTTGATGAACGCGCTGACGACGTCGTAGTGCTGGTCGCCGTCGCGGTCGTAGCGCACCGCGGCGACGTCGACGGCGCGCTCGACCGTCTCCAGCCCGACGACGACCGGCCCCTCGGGCGTCCCGGTCCCGGCCTCGCCCCCGACCCGGGCCTCCGCCTGCGCCTCGGACAGCGCCGTGCCCGCCGCGGCCTCCAGCACGGTGAGCGCCTTGCGCGCGTCGCCCCCGGCCATGCGCACCAGCTGGTCCTCGGCGTCCGGCGCGAGCTCGACCGCGCCGCCGAGGCCGCGCTCGTCGCCGACGGCCCGACGCACCAGGTCGCGCACGTGCTCGCCGGTCAGCGGGCGCAGGGTGAGCAGCAGCGAGCGGGACAGCAGCGGGGAGTTGACCGAGAACGACGGGTTCTCCGTGGTGGCCGCGACGAGGGTGACCCAGCGGTTCTCGACGCTCGGCAGCAGCGCGTCCTGCTGCGACTTGGAGAACCGGTGCACCTCGTCGATGAAGAGCACCGTCTCCTCGCCGCTCGTGGCCAGCCGGCGGCGGGCGTCGTCGACCACCTGGCGCACGTCCTTGACGCCCGCCGTCACCGCGGACAGCTCGACGAACCGCCGGCCCGAGACGGTGGCGACGAGGTAGGCGAGCGTCGTCTTGCCGGTGCCGGGCGGGCCCCACAGGATCACCGAGCCGGGCGCCGCCCGGCGCGCGGCCTCGTCGGCGGGCTCCACGAGGCGGCGCAGCGGCGAGCCGGGCTGCAGCAGGTGCTCCTGCCCGGACACCTCGTCCAGCGACGCCGGGCGCATGCGCACGGCCAGCGGCGCGCCGGACCCCGCCCGCTCCACCACCGGCGTGCCGTGCTGCCCGGTGGTGACGGCGTCGAACAGGTCCATGGCCCCAGCCTACGGAGCGGCGGGGACACCCCCGTCCGCCGCCTGCACCGCCTCGGGCCAGCCCAGGGCGGGCGCCTGCGGGCCGCACCCGCACGACTCGCGGTGCCGCAGCGACGCCGTCACGCGCTCGAGCACCGGGGCGTGGCCGTCCCCCGCCAGGCGCCCGAGCAGCAGCTCGACGGCGCGCCGCGCCATGCCGTCGAGGTCCTGGCGCACCGCCGTCAGGCGCGGGCGGAACAGGTCGGCCCACTCGAAGTCGTCGTAGCAGACCAGCGCGACGTCGTCCGGCACGGCCAGGCCCAGGTCGCGCAGGGCGCGCAGCGTGCCGATCGTCATGGCGTTGTTGAGGACCACGACGGCGGTCGGCCGGCCGGGGCCGGCGAACGCGGCGCCGACCGCACGCTGGGCGTCGTCGGCCCGCGAGCGCCCCGGCAGCACCAGGGCGGGGTCGTCGTCGAGGCCGCGGCGGGCCACCACCGCGCGGTAGCCGTCGAGGCGCTCGGCCGTGGTGTCGAGGCCGGGCAGGCCCGCGACGGCCGCAACGCGGGTGTGGCCGAGGTCCGCCAGGTGGTCGACGAGGTGCTCCACCGGCTCCCGGTTGAGCGGGACCACCTGGTCGCAGGCGGCGTCGGTGTGCCGGTCGACGAGGACCACCGGGACCCCCTGGGCCTGCACCTGCGGCACGACGCCGCCGCCGGCCGCGGCGGTCGGTGCCAGCAGCAGGCCGGCGACGCGCTGGTCGAGCATCCGCTCGACCACGGCCGCCTCGTGCGCGGGCTCGTCGCCCGTGTCCCCCACGAGGACGGTGTAGCCGCGCCGCTCCAGCTCGCCGTTGAGCGCGGACACCAGCGGGCCGAAGTAGGGGTTGGTCAGCGCCGACACGGCGACGCCGACGGTGCGGGTCTCACGCCGGGCCAGCGAGCGTGCCAGCCCGTTGCGCCGGTAGGCCAGCCCCGCGACGGCCGCCTCCACCCGGGCGCGGGTGTCCGGGGCCACCACCCGGGTGCCGTTGAGGACGTGGGACACGGTCGACACGGACACGCCCGCCGCGCGGGCCACGTCGCCCATCGTCGCCATCGCACGCCTCCGTCTCCGCCGCCCGCGCGGCCCCGTGCGCCTCTGCGCATCGCGTGCCCCGTCGCGCGCAAGCGCTTGCGCAAGCGCTTGCGGCGATCCTACTGTGATCGAGGTCACGCAACGACGCGCGACCACCCGGACGAAGGAGTTCGCCATGCTCTCGTCGCTCACCACCGCCGCAGCGGGCCCGGGGTCGGCCCGCGGGCACCGGCGCCGTACCGTCCGCGCCGCCGTCGCCGGGCTCGCCGCGCTCGGCACCGCCGCCACCCTCGCCGCCTGCGGCGGCGGGGACGCCGGGGGCGGCGGCGAGACCGGCGGGGACGCCACCGGCGGCTCGTCGGACGTCACCGTCGGGCTGGTCACCAAGACCGACTCCAACCCGTTCTTCGTCCGGATGCGCGAGGCCGCGCAGGAGGCGGCCGACGAGAACGGCGCCCAGCTCGTCGCCCTGGCCGGCGAGTTCGACGGCGACAACGAGGGTCAGGTCGCGGCCATCGAGAACCTCGTGGCGCAGGGGGTCGACGGCATCCTCATCACGCCGAACTCCTCGACCGGCATCCTGCAGGCCATCGCCGACGCCCGGGCCCAGGGCGTGCTGGTCATCGCGCTCGACACGGCCACCGACCCGGAGGACGCCGTCGACGCGACGTTCGCCACCGACAACCGGGAGGCGGGCCGGCTGCAGGGCGCCTGGGTCAAGGCGGCCCTCGGCGACACCGCCCCGGTGCTGGCCATGCTCGACGGCACGCCGGGCGGCACCGTGGACACCTTCCGGCACGAGGGCTTCCTCGAGGGCATGGGCCTGACCGAGGACTCCCCCGAGATCGCCGGCATGGAGAACACCAACGGCGACCAGACCAAGGCCCAGACGGCCATGGAGAACCTGTACAGCCGCAACGCGGAGATCAACTCGGTCTACACGATCAACGAGCCCGCCGCCCGCGGCGCCTACCAGGCGCTGTCGGACGCCGGTGCCGCCGACAAGGTGGTCATCGGGTCGATCGACGGCTCGTGCGACGGGGTCCAGGCCGTCAAGGACGGCGAGATCGGCGCCACGGTCATGCAGTTCCCCGACAAGATGGCCGCCGACGGCGTCGCCGCGGTCGTGCAGTACGCCCAGGACGGCACCAAGCCCAGCGGGTTCACGGACACCGGGTCCCAGCTCATCACGGACCAGCCGGTCGAGGGCCTGGAGTCGCAGGACACCGCCTGGGGCCTCGAGAACTGCTGGGGCTGACGTGGAGTCGGCCACCATCCGTGCCCGCACCCCGGGCGCGACGAGCTGGGACCACCTGCTGCGCAACCCGCTGGTGGGCCCGCTCGTCGCGCTCGCGGTGGCGGTCGTCGTCTTCAGCCTCGTCACCGACACGTTCCTGCGGCCGGGCAACCTCGCCCTGGTGCTGCAGCAGTCCGCCGTCATCGGGATCCTGGCCGTGGCGCAGACGCTCGTCATCCTCACCGCCGGGATCGACCTGTCCATCGGCGCCGTGGCGGTGCTCGGCACCATCGTCCTGGCCAAGGTGGGCGGCACGGAGGGGGCCGCGGTCGGGCTCCTGGTGACCGTGGTGGTGCTGGCGCTGATCGGGCTGCTCAACGGGGTGCTGGTCGCCGGGCTGCACCTGCCACCCTTCATCGTCACGCTGGGCATGTTCACCGCCGTGTTCGCCGCCACCCAGCTCTACGCGGGCTCGGCGACCTACCCGGTGGACCCCGGCCTGCTCACCTGGTTCGGCACGAAGGTGCAGCTCGGCGGGCTGGTGATCTCCACCGGGGTGCTCGCGATGCTGGTCCTGTACCTCGTCGCCTGGTTCGTGCTGACCCAGACCGCGGCCGGGCGCCACCTGTACGCGGTGGGCGGCGCGCCGGAGGCCGCCCGGCTGACGGGCATCCGCTCGGGCCGGGTGCTGGTGCTCGTGTACCTCACCGCCGGCCTCATCGCCGCGCTGGCGGCGTGGGCGGCCCTGGGGCGCATCCCCAACGCCGACCCGAACGCCTACCAGAACGCCAACCTCGAGACGATCACGGCCGTCGTCATCGGCGGCACCAGCCTCTTCGGCGGGCGCGGCTCGGTGATGGGCACCCTCGTCGGCACGCTCATCGTGGCCGTGCTGCGCAACGGCCTGACGCAGGCCGGGGTCGACAACCTGTACCAGAACATCGCGACCGGCGCGCTGGTCATCGCCGCCGTCGCCCTCGACCAGGTCTCGCGACGGAGGGCCCAGACATGACCGCCACGACCCCCGCCTCCGGCCCCGGCACCGATCCCGGCACCAGCCCCGGCACCGGTCCCGGCACCGAGGCCGCCGGCAGCGCCGGCAGCGAGGGGCGCGCCCCCGTGCTCGCCGCGACCGGCCTCGTCAAGCGCTACGGCTCGGTCACGGCGATGGACGGCGCGGACTTCGAGCTGCTGCCCGGCGAGGTGCTCGCGGTGATCGGCGACAACGGCGCCGGCAAGTCCACGCTCATCAAGGCCCTGTCCGGGGTGGTGGTGCCCGACGCCGGGACGATCCGCGTGGAGGGTCGCCCGGTGACGTTCCACACCGCCCGCGACGCGCAGGCCCACGGCATCGAGACCGTGTTCCAGGACCTCGCCCTGGCGCCCGCCCTCGACATCGCCGCGAACCTGTTCATGGGCCGCGAGCTGCGCCGCCCCGGCCCGCTCGGGTCGGTGCTGCGGATGACCGACAAGCGGGCCATGCGCCGGCGCGCCGAGGAGCTGTTCGACTCCATGAGCATCCGGATCAAGTCGGTGACCCAGCCGGTCGAGAACCTCTCGGGTGGCCAGCGCCAGGGCGTGGCCGTGGCCCGGGCCGCCGCGTTCGGCAAGAAGGTGATCATCATGGACGAGCCCACCGCCGCCCTCGGCGTGCGCGAGTCCGGCACCGTCATCGAGCTCATCAAGGAGATCCGCTCGCGCGGCATCCCCGTCGTGCTCATCAGCCACGACATGCCGCACGTGTTCGAGGTCGCCGACCGCATCCACGTCCACCGCACCGGTCGGCGCGCCGCCGTGGTGCGGCCCTCCCAGCGCACCATGGCCGAGGTCGTCGCGCTCATGACCGGCGCTCTCGAGCCCACCGAGGAGGAGCGGCGTGGCGTCGCCTGACCCCCGGCCGGCCCGACCTGCGACGATCTCCCCCGTGACGACACCGCCCGCGACGCAGCCTCCGGCGCACCAGCCGCCCGCGACGCAGCCCCCCGCCGTGACGCGCCTGACGACCGACCGGCTCGTCGAGCGCGCCGCGGCGCTCGCCGCCGGCGGGCGCACCGTGCTCGGCCTGGTCGGCGCGCCCGGCGCCGGCAAGTCGACGCTCGCGCACGCGCTGGCCGACGCGCTCGGGCCGCAGCGCGCCGTCGTCGTCGGCATGGACGGCTTCCACCTGTCCAACGCGGTCCTCGAGGACCTGGGCCGGCGCGGCCGCAAGGGCGCGATCGACACGTTCGACGACGCCGGGTACGCCGCCCTGCTCGAGCGGCTGGCCGCCCAGCGGCCCGGCGACGGGCCGGTCTACGCGCCCGTGTTCCGCCGGGAGATCGAGGAGCCCGTGGCCGCCGGCGTGGCGGTGCCCGCCGACGTCCCGCTCGTCGTCACGGAGGGCAACTACCTGCTGGCGCGCTCGGGCGCCTGGCCCCGGGCCCGTGCGCGGATGCGCGAGGTCTGGTACCTCCAGCCGCCGGAGGAGCTGCGCCTGGACCGCCTGGTGGCCCGGCACGCCGCCTTCGGCAAGACGCCCCAGGAGGCGCGGGCCTGGGCGCTGGGGACCGACCAGGTCAACGCCGAGCTCATCGCCGCCACCCGCGGGGACGCCGACCTGGTGCTGGAGTGGGCGGACGCCGCGGGCTGACGGTCCAGACCGGTCCCGGCGGTGGCGCGGGCTCAGCGCGCCAGCCGCTCCACGACGGCGCCGAAGAGCCACGGGGCCGCCCCGGCCGCGGGCACGATCGCGCCCCGGGCGGGGCTGCCCGCCCAGGCCAGCAGCCCGCCGGTCAGCCGGCGGTAGTCGCGCGTGGCGGCGCGCCACGCCCGCTCGTAGGCCGCCGGGTCTGCGAGGTGGCGCACGACGGCGTCGGCCTGCGCGAGCCCGACGCGCACCCCCTCGCCGGTCAGCGCGTCGACGTAGCCGGAGGCGTCGCCGACGAGCCGCACGCGGCCGGCCGCGCGGGCCCGCGAGCGCTGGCGCAGCGGCCCGGCGCCGCGCACCGGCCCGGCCGCGGGCGCGTCCCCGAGGCGCGCCGCGAGCTCGGGGAAGTCGGCGCGCAGCAGCGCCCGGAAGCCGTCCGCGCCGCCGGCGCCCGGCGTGGCGGCCCGCGGGCCCAGCAGGGCCACGCCGACGACGTCGGGCGCCACCGGCGTCACGTACGCCTCGGCGTGCGGCGCCCAGTGCACCTCGACCAGGTCGGTCCACGGTGCGACGCGGAAGTGCTGGCGCAGGCCGTAGCGCGCCCCGGCCGCGGCGCCGCCGGCCCCGCCGGCGTCGAGCCCGGCGAGCCGGCGCACGGTCGAGTGCAGCCCGTCGCAGCCCAGCAGCCACCGCGCGCGCAGGGTGGCCGGCCCGCCGCCCGCGGGCGCCACGTCCACCTCGACGCGTCCGTCGTCCTGCCGCAGCGCCTGCACGCTCGCCTGCCGCAGCCCGGCACCGGCGTCGGCCGCGCGCTCGCGCAGCGCCGCGTGCAGCACGGTGCGCCGCACCCCGCGTCCCGGCCCGGCGGCGAACCGGTGGTCGGCGTGCCGCCCCGCGGTCCGGTAGCTGATCCCGGCCAGCGGGTGCCCGGGCGGGTCCACGCCGAGCCGGTGCACGGCCGCGAGCGCTCCCGGCAGCAGCCCCTCGCCGCAGGCCTTGTCGAGCGTCCCGCCGCGCCGGTCCACGACGAGCACGTCGAGCCCGGCCTCGCGGGCGCGCACCGCGGCCGCGAGGCCGACCGGGCCGGCGCCGACCACCAGCACGTCGACGTCGGTGGCCGCTGCCCCGCTCACGCCCGGGCTCCGGCCCCGGCCACCGGCCCCGGCCACCGGGCCCTGCTCACCGGGCGCCGCTCGCCGCGCCGCCGGTGGCGAGGGTGAGCGCCCGCTCCTCGGCCGGGATCCGGAAGCGCAGCAGCAGCACGGCGTTGAGCACGGTGAAGGCCACGGCGGTCACCCAGCAGGTGTGCACGAGCGGCAGCGCGAAGCCCTCGACGACCACCGCCACGTAGTTGGGGTGGCGCAGCCACCGGTAGGGGCCGCGCGTGACGAGCGGCAGGTCCGGCACCACGATGACGCGCGTGTTCCACCGCGGCCCCAGCGCCGCGATGCACCACCAGCGCAGGCCCTGGCTCGCCAGCACCAGCACCAGCATGGGCCAGCCGAGCCAGGGCAGGAACGGCCGGTCGGCGAGCACGGCCTCGGCCACGCAGGCGACGAGCAGGCCGGTGTGCAGGGCGACCATCGCCGGGAAGTGCCCGCGGCCCGACTCGACCCCGCCGCGCGCGAACGACCAGCGGGCGTTGCGCGCGGAGACCACCAGCTCCGCGAGGCGCTCCAGCGCCGTCGCGCCGACCAGCGCCACGTACAGCCCGAGCACGTCAGCGCCCCTCCGCGGGCGAGTCCGCCGACGACGCCGACGCAGCCGACGACGACGCGTCGCAGCAGGCACGGCCCTCGAGCCGCAGCAGCACCATCTCGGTGGCCACCCCCGGGCCGAAGGCCATGAGCACGGCGGGCGTCCCGGCCGGCGCGCCGCCCTCGCGCAGCGTGCGGGCCAGCACGTCGAGCACCGAGGCCGAGGAGAGGTTGCCCACCTCCGTGAGGCTGGCGCGGCTGGCCCACAGGTCGTCCTCGGCGAGGGAGAGGGCGTCGCGCACGGCGTCGATGACCCGCGGCCCGCCGGCGTGCACCACCCAGGTGGGCACCTCCGCCGGCGACAGGCCGTGGTCGGCCAGCAGCCCCTTGACGTCCGCGAGCAGGTGCGCGCGCAGCAGCTCCGGCAGCTCGGACGACAGCACGATGCCGAACCCGCTGTCGCGCACGTCCCAGCCCAGCGCGTCGACGGTGCCCGGGTAGAGCCGCGAGCGGGTGTCGAGCACGGTGGCGGTGCGCGCCACGGGGGCGGTACCGGCGTCGCCGCGGTGGACGGGGCGCGCGAGCGGGTGCTCGCCGCCCACGACGACGACCGCCGCCGCGCCGTCGCCGAACAGCCCCGACGCCACCAGGTTGGCCGTGGAGTCGTCACCGTGCTGCAGCGTCAGCGAGCACAGCTCCACCGAGACGAGGAGCGACACGTCGCGCGGCCGGCCCAGCAGGTGGTCGTGCACGCGGGCCAGCCCGGCGGCGCCGCCGGCGCAGCCGAGCCCGAACGACGGCGTGCGCCGCACGTCGCTGCGCAGGCCGAGCCGGTCGGCCAGCAGCACGTCGAGCGACGGTGCCGCCACCCCGGTCACCGATGTCGTGAACACGTGGTCGACCTCGTGCGGCGCGATGCCGGCGCTGGCCAGCGCCCGGCGGGCCGCCTGCTCCGCGAGGTCGACCCCCTCGGTGAGGAACACGGCGTTGGAGGCGCCCATGGAGTGCACGTCGGCGTAGCGCTCCAGCGGCAGGGCGAGGTGGCGGCGCTCGACGCCGGCGTTCGCGTGCAGGCGTCGCAGCAGCGGGGCGCGGGCCGGGTCGGGCGCGACGAGCGGCCCGACGACGGCGGTGATCTCCTCCTGGGCGTACTGGTGCTCCGGGAGGACGGGCTCGACGGCCACGATGCGCGACATGGGTGAATCGTCACCCAGAGCGGCGAGATCCGCGCGGCAGGGCGATCGCCGCCTCGGCGGGCTACGGTGCACCGCATGACCAGCCTGACCGGTGCGGGGCGCCTGCTGCTGGGGCTGGTGCGCGCGACGCACGCCGCCCCGGCGGCCGTGGTGACGGGGATGGCTGCGCTGCTCGCCGCCTCTCTCGGGTCCGGCCCGGCCACGACGGCGCTGGTCACCGCGGCCGTCGGCACGGGGCAGCTGTCGATCGGGTGGTCGAACGACTGGATCGACGCCGGGCGCGACACGGCCGTCGGGCGCACCGACAAGCCGGTGGTGGCCGGGCTCGTGACGGCCCACCTGCTGCGCACCTGCGCCCTGGTCGCGCTCGCGGCGTGCGCGGTGCTGTCCCTCGCCACCGGGCTCGTCCCGGGGCTGGTGCACGTCGCCGCGGTCGTCGGCGCCTGGGCCTACAACGCCGGGCTCAAGGCCACCGCGTGGTCGTGGGTGCCGTACGCCGTCTCGTTCGGCCTCATGACCGCCTTCGTGGTGCTCGCCGCGCCGGGCGACCGTGTCCCCGCGCGCTGGGCGCTGCTCGCCGTCGCGCTGCTCGCCGTCGGCGCCCACGTCGCCAACACCATGCCCGATCTCGACGACGACGCCGCCACGGGCGTGCGGGGCCTGCCGCACCGGCTCGGGCGGCGCGCGTCCGGCGTGCTCGCCCCGACCCTGCTCGTGGCGGCGACCGTCGTCGTCGTGGCCGGGCCGGCCGGCCCGCCGAGCACCGTCGCCTGGGTGGCCGGCTGCCTGGCGGCGGCGCTGGCCGTGGCCGCCGGGGTGCTCGCCGTGGCCCGGCCGCGCAGCCGCGCACCGTTCGCGCTGAGCATGGCCGTGGCCGTGCTGTGCGTGGCGCTCCTGGGGTTCTCGGTCGGCGACGTCGCCGTGGCGCGCTGACCGGCCGGCGGGACGCTCAGCCGACCGCCTTGCGGTGCCGGTCGGCCAGCTCCCGGTACTGCAGCGCGTTGCGCCGCACCCGCTCGCGGCCGGCTTCGTCGAGCTCGCCGCGGACCTTCGCCGGCACGCCGACGGCGAGGTGGTGCGCCGGGACCTCCTGACCCTCGCGCACCAGCGCGCCGGCCGCCACGAAGGCGCCCGTGCGCACCACCGAGCCGTTGAGCAGGGTGGCGCCCATGCCGATGAGGCAGCCGTCCTCGACCGTGGCGCCGTGCACGATCGCCCCGTGCCCGACGCCCACCCCGGCGCCGATGTGCGTCGGCACGCCGGTGTCGGTGTGCACCACGCAGTTGTCCTGCAGGTTGCTGCCCTCGCCGAGCACGATCTCGTCCATGTCGCCGCGCAGCACCGCGCCGTAGAAGACGCTCGCGCGCGCGCCGATCCGCACCCGGCCCACGACCGTCGCCGTCGGGGCGACCCAGGCGGTGGGGTGGATGTCGGGCGTGTGCCCGTCGAAGGGGATCACGGTGGCCATCCCGGGAGCGTACCGACCGCCGCGGCGCGGCGGCGGTCGGCACGCACCGCGCTCAGCGGTGGCTCTCGAACTCCTGCGTCAGCTCGTACCCCAGGCGCGCGTACAGGCGCCGGGCCGTATGGTTCACCGCGTACAGCCCGAGGGTGACCATCGGGACCTCGGCGAGCCCGGCGCGGGTCGCCACGGCGGCGGTCGCCGCGGCGATGCCGCGCCCGCGCCACCCCGGGTCCGTGCCGACGGAGCCGAGCACCCACGGCTTGCCCGGCACGCGCCGGCTCGCGCCGACCACGCCGCGCACCACGCCCTCGTCGTCCCGCCAGCCCCACCAGCGCGAGCGCGGCTCGTCGACGGGCAGCTCGCCGTGCGGGTTGCCGCGCTCGCGCGCGGCCTGCGCCTCGGCGCGGCCGGCGTCGCCGACCAGCTCCTCGACGCGCTCCTCGCCGGGCTGCGCCGGCGGGTGGGAGGTGGTGCCCATCCAGTCCCACGCGCCGTCGGTAGGCGCGTCGAACGGGGGCGGCACGACGAGGCCCGGGTCGGCCACCGCCATCGCGGCGAGGGTGGCGCGGGTGCCGCGCGGCACCGACGAGCGCGTGGCCGAGGCCAGGCTCGTCCCCTCCGCCGCGAGGTCCGCGGCGGCGCGCAGCAGGAGCCGCGCGGCGCCGCCGGGCGTCCCGACCGACAGCAGGCTCGCGGACTCCGCGTCGTCGGCGACCTCGACGGCGAACGGCCGGTCCCCGTCGGCCCGCTCGCGCCAGCGCAGCCGCACGAGCAGCGCGTCGTCGTCGGACCAGGCGTGCGTGACGTCCCAGCCGTGCCGGGCGTTCTCCGCCACGACGACGGGGTGCCCCGCCCAGCGCGCCGGCAGCGCGACGCCGGGCAGGGCCACCCGCTCGAGCAGAGCGGCGTCGAGGCTCACTCGCCGGGCACCGCGTCGACGCCGGCCTCCTTGCGCTGCTCCGGGGTGATCGGGGCGGGCGCCTCCGTGAGCGGGTCGAACCCGCCGCCGGACTTCGGGAAGGCGATGACGTCGCGGATGGACGGCGACCTGGTCAGCAGCGCGACGATGCGGTCCCAGCCGAACGCGATGCCGCCGTGCGGCGGGGCGCCGAACTGGAAGGCGTCGAGCAGGAAGCCGAACTTCTCCTGCGCCTCCTCGTGCCCGATGCCCATGACGTCGAACACGCGCTCCTGCACGTCGCGGCGGTGGATACGGATGGAGCCGCCGCCGATCTCGTTGCCGTTGCACACGATGTCGTAGGCGTAGGCCAGGGCGCTCGCCGGGTCCTGCTCGAACTTCTCGACCCACTCGGGCGTGGGCGAGGTGAACGCGTGGTGCACGGCCGTCCAGGCGGAGTGGCCGAGGTCGACGTCGTCGTCCTCGCCCGCCGGCTTGAACAGCGGCGCGTCCACGACCCACACGAACGCCCAGGCGTCCTCGTCGATCTGGCCGGTGCGCCGGGCGATCTCCAGGCGGGCGGCGCCGAGCAGGGCGCGCGCCTCGCTCGTGCGGCCGGCGGCGAAGAACACCGCGTCGCCGGGCTGCGCGCCGGTGGTGGCGGCCAGGCCCTCGCGCTCGGCGTCCGAGAGGTTCTTGGCGACCGGGCCGCCGAGCGTGCCGTCCTCGGCGAACGTCACGTACGCCAGGCCCTTGGCGCCGCGCTGCTTGGCCCACTCCTGCCAGGCGTCGAACTGGCGGCGCGGCTGGTCGGCGCCGCCGGTCATGACCACGGCGCCGACGTACTCCGCCTGGAACACGCGGAACGGCGTCTCGGCGAAGTACTCGGTGAGCTCGACCAGCGGGTTGCCGAAGCGCAGGTCCGGCTTGTCCGTGCCGTACAGGCGCATCGCCTCGGCGTAGGTCATGCGCGGGATCGGCGTGGTGATCTGGTGGCCGATGAGGTCCCACAGCGCCGTGAGGACCTTCTCGGCCAGGGCGATGACGTCGTCCTGGTCCACGAAGCTCATCTCGACGTCGAGCTGGGTGAACTCCGGCTGGCGGTCGGCGCGGAAGTCCTCGTCGCGGTAGCAGCGGGCGATCTGGTAGTAGCGCTCCATGCCGCCGACCATGAGCAGCTGCTTGAACAGCTGCGGCGACTGCGGCAGGGCGTACCAGGAGCCCGGCGACAGGCGGGCCGGCACCAGGAAGTCGCGGGCGCCCTCGGGCGTCGAGCGGGTCAGCGTGGGCGTCTCGATCTCGACGAACTCGTGCTCGTCCAGCACGCGCCGGGCCGCCTGGTTGGCCTTGGCGCGCAGGCGCAGCGCGTGGGCCTGCTGCGGGCGGCGCATGTCGAGGTAGCGGTGCTTGAGGCGCGCCTCCTCGCCGATGGTCTCGGTGTCCGCGAGCGCGGTGGAGACCTGGAACGGCAGCGGCGCGGACTCGTTGAGCACCACGACGCCCTTGGCGATGATCTCGATCTCGCCGGTGGCGAGGTTCGGGTTCGCGTTGCCCTCCGGGCGGCGGGCGACCTCGCCGGTGACCTGCAGGACGAACTCGGCGCGCAGCGGGTGCGCCACCGACTCGTCGCGGATGACGACCTGGGCGATGCCCGAGGCGTCGCGCAGGTCGATGAAGGCCACTCCCCCGTGATCGCGACGGCGGTCGACCCAGCCCGTGAGGGTGACGGTCTGACCGATGTGCTCGGCCCGCAGCGAGCCGGCCGTGTGGGTGCGCAGCACGGAGAGGTCCTTCCTAGGGATTCAGGATGACGTGGGGGGCGGCACGGGACCCGTGCGCCTGTGCGAGTCTATCCGTCGCACCGCCGTCCCCGACGAAGGGTTTCCCATGGCCCGCAGGATCGCCACGAACACGAAGGTCGACCGTGAGGGGCTGCTCGCCGTGCTCCGCGAGCGCCGCAAGGGCGTGCTGGCCACGACCCGCGCCGACGGGCGCCCGCAGCTGAGCCCCGTGACGTTCGCCGTCGACGGCGAGGGGCGCGTGGTGATCTCCACCTACCCCGAGCGCGCGAAGGTGGTGAACCTGCGCCGGCGGCCCGAGGCGTCCCTGATGGCGCTCGGTGACGACTTCGACGACGCGTGGGTGCAGGTGGACGGCGCGGCCGAGGTGATTGACTCCCCCGCGTCCGTCGAGCCGCTGGTGGACTACTACCGCGCCGCCGCCGGCGAGCACCCCGACTGGGACGAGTACCGCGCCGCGATGGTCACGCAGGGCAAGTCGATCGTGCGGATCACGATCGAGCGCTGGGGGCCGGTCGCCACGGGCGGGTTCCCCGCCCGGCTCGCCGACGGCTGAGGCGCCCCCAGCACGGGACCGAGCCGGGACGGGAGCCGGGACCGCAACCGGGGGCTCAGAACAGCGTCTGGTCGGGGCCGGCGCCGGCTACCGTCAGGCCGGCGCCGTCGACCGGCATCCCGGCCAGCGCGCCGGCCGGCCAGGAGCGCGTCCCGGCGGCCGGCTCGTCGGCCGGCTCCACGATCGACCCCGCCGGGTAGTCGCCGTCGTCGTGCGGACGGCCGGTGGCCCCTGAGCCGCTGCGGTGCCCGGACGAGCCGAACCCGCGCTCGTCGAGCAACGGCCGCACGCGCTCCCACAGCCACTCCTGGTAGGCCTTGATCGAGTACGTGCCGCGGCCGAAGACCCGGCCGTACCCGGCCACCAGGTGCGGGTGGTCGCGCTCGAGCCACTGCAGGTACCACTCGCGCGTGCCGGGCTTGAGGTGCAGCGGGATCACCGTGACGCCGGTGGCCCCGGCGTCGGCGATGGCGTCCAGCAGCCGGCGCAGGTGGTCGCGCGAGTCCGTGAGCCACGGCAGCACCGGGGCGACCATGACGCCGCACGGCAGCCCCGCCGCGCGCACCGCGCGGATCAGGTCCAGGCGGGCGCGCGGCGTCGGCGTGCCGGGCTCGACCTGCTGCTGCAGCTCCTCGTCGGCGAAGGCCAGGGAGACGCCGAGCCCCACCTTCACCGTCTCGGCCGCCTGCGCGATGAGCGGCAGGTCACGGCGCATCAGCGTGCCCTTGGTGAGGATGGAGAACGGCGTGCCGGAGTCCGCGAGCGCCCCGATGATGCCCGGCATGAGCCGGTAGCGGCCCTCGGCCCGCTGGTAGGGGTCGGTGTTGGTGCCCAGCGCCACGGGCTCGCGCCGCCACGACTTCTTGGCGAGCTCCGCGCGCAGCACCTCGGCGACGTTGACCTTCACGACCACCTGGCTGTCGAAGTCCCTGCCCGCGTCGAGGTCGAGGTACTGGTGGGTGGGCCGGGCGAAGCAGTAGGCACAGGCATGGCTGCAGCCGCGGTACGGGTTGACCGTCCAGCGGAAGGGCATGCGGGACGCCGCCGGCACCTGCGACAGCGCGCTCTTGGCCGCCACCTCGTGGAAGGTGATGCCCGCGAACTCCGGCGTGCGCACGGTGCGCATGAGGCCGATGCGCGACAGCGCGGGGCGCTCCAGCCCCGGCAGCGCGCCGTCGTCGGCCGTGATCGCCTGACCGTCCCACCGCATGCCGCCATTCGAACACGCGTTCGACGCCCGGGTCAACGCATCGGCAGGCCCCACGCCGTTGTGGGTACAGAACACGCCGTGCGGTATCGCGATCGCACGGCGTGTTGTGTACCCACAACGAGGGTCAGGCGTCGGCGGGGACCACCCGGGGCCAGCGGTCCTCGGCCGGCGGCTCCCAGGTCGCCGCGTCAGCAGGCGTCTGCTCGCCGGAGCGGATGTCCTTGACCTGGTCGGGCCCGCGCACGCCGTCCTCGCCCACCGTGCCGGGGAACCACACGAACGGGATGCCGCGGCGGTCGGCGTACCTGATCTGCTTGCCGAACTTCGCGGCGCTCGGCGCCACCTCGACGGGGATGCCGCGGCCGCGCAGCGCCGCGGCGACGGCGTCGGACGCCGCGCGCTGCTCCTCGTCGACGACGGCCACGACCACGGCGCTGGGCACGCCGCGCGTGGCCTGCACCAGCTCGGCCGACAGCAGGCGCGAGACGACGCGCGAGACGCCGATCGACAGGCCCACGCCCGGGTAGGTGTTCTTGCCGTCGGAGGCGAGGGTGTCGTACCGGCCGCCGGAGCAGATCGAGCCGAGCTGCTCATGGCCGACCAGCACCGTCTCGTAGACCGAGCCGGTGTAGTAGTCGAGACCGCGGGCGATCTTGAGGTCGGCGACCACGACGCCCGGCGCCCGCTCGGCGGCCGCCGCCACCAGCGCGCGCAGCTCGGCGAGGCCGGTCTCGAGCAGCTCGGTGACGGCGCCGTGCGCCGTGGCGAGCTCGCGCACGCGGTCGACCACGGAGACGTCCTCGCCGGCGATGGCGGCGAGCTCGAGGCAGGCCTTGGCCTGCTCGGGGGTGGCGCCCTGCTCGGCCCGGAGCAGCTCGGCGACGGCGTCGGGACCGATCTTGTCGAGCTTGTCGACCTGGCGCAGCACGCCCTCGACGTCCTCGAGGCCGACGCCGCGGTAGAAGCCCTCGGCGACCTTGCGGTTGTTGACCAGGACGCGCACCGGCGGCAGGCCGATCTCGCGCAGCGCGCCGAGCGCCTCGGCCATCACCAGCGGCAGCTCGACCTCGAAGTGGTAGGGCAGCTCGCCGGCACCGACGACGTCGATGTCCGCCTGCACGAACTCGCGGAACCGGCCGTCCTGGGGCCGCTCGCCGCGCCAGACCTTCTGGACCTGGTAGCGCTTGAACGGGAACGCGAGCTTCCCGGCGTTCTCCAGCACGTAGCGGGCGAACGGGACGGTCAGGTCGAAGTGCAGGCCGAGCTGCTTGTCGCCGCCCTCGTCGGCCTCCGGGTCCGCCTGCAGGCGGCGCAGCACGTAGACCTCCTTGGAGGTCTCGCCCTTGCGCAGCAGCTGCTCGAGCGGCTCGACCGCGCGCGTCTCGATCCCGGCGAACCCGTGCAGCTCGAACGTGCGGCGCAGCGTGTCGAGGACGTGCTGCTCCACGACGCGACCGTCGGGGAGCCATTCGGGGAAGCCGGAGAGCGGGGCGATGCGAGCCATGCCCCCATCTTCCCAGACCGCGAGCGCCGGACGGGCTCGTCGGGCCCGGCCGTCAGCCGAGGAACGGGTTGGTGGCCAGCTCCTGGCCCACCGTCGTCGTCGGCCCGTGCCCGGGCACGACGGCGAGGCCGGGGTCGAGCCGGGCGACCACGTCGCGCAGGGTGGCGCGCATCGTCGCCGGGTCGCCGCCCGGCAGGTCGGTGCGGCCGACCGAGCCGGCGAACAGCACGTCGCCCGCGAGGACGGCGTCGTCGGTGAGGTAGAGGGTGGCGCCCTCGGTGTGCCCGGGCGCGTGCTGCACCCGCAGCCGCACGGCGCCGGCCTCGAGGGTCCCGGCGCCGTCGTCGCCGGCGGCGCCGAACGGCACGACGTCGGCGGGCGCGCGGTAGTCCTCGGGCGCGAAGCCCAGTGCCGCGACGGCCTGGCGCAGCGCGCCGCTCACCCCGCCGGTGCCGAGGCCCAGGGTGCCGAAGGGGTCGGCGAGGCGGTAGGCGTCGGCCTCGTGGATGCGCAGGGGCACGCCGTACCGGTCGCACAGCGCGGCGGCGTCCCACGTGTGGTCCACGTGGCCGTGGGTGGCGAGCACGGCGCGCGGGGTCCAGCCGTAGTCCTCGACCAGCAGGGCCACCGGCGCCGCGACGCCCGCACCGGCGTCGACGACGACGCAGTCGCCGCCGGCGACCACCACGCTGCAGTTGGTGGCGAAGACGGGCGCGACGACGACGTGGATCTCCATGGCGAGCACGCTACTGCGGCCCCGGACGGCGTCCGGGCGCGGACCGGCCAGCGGGTGAGCCGGGGGTGAGCCGCGGGTGAGCCGTGGGACGGGCAGGGACTCCGCAGACCCTGGTGCCTAGACTGTCCACCGCACGCGTTCGCGCGCGTGCGCAAGCGGCGTGCGCACCGGGCGTGCGCACTTCGGACGAGAGGCTCGGGGAGGAGCGACGTGGCGGCCACCAAGCGCGACCGCGCGCACGCGCGCCGGCAGCAGGAGGAGCGCCGGGCGCGGGCCCGGGCCCGCCGCCGGCGTGCCGCGGGCCTCGTCGCGGCCGTGGCCGTCCTCGCGCTCGTCGGCACGCTGCTCGTCGTCGGGCTCGCCGGCGGCGGCAGCGCGACGGCGGACGGCGCCGCGACCGCGCCGGCCGCGACCGCGACCGTGGCCGGGGCCTGCGCCACCGGCCCGGCCGGGGCGCGCGGGGGCCTCTCGCTGCCGGACGCCGCCACGGCGGAGGGCCGCACCTGGACCGCCACCGTGGACCTGTGCGCCGGCGACGAGCAGACCCGGATGACCCTGGAGCTCGACGGCGCGAGGGCGCCGCAGGCCGTCGCCAGCTTCGTCGCCCTGGCCCGGCAGGGGTACTTCGACGGCACCTCGTGCCACCGCCTCACCACCAGCGGCATCTACGTGCTGCAGTGCGGCGACCCGACGGGGACCGGGACCGGTGGGCCCGGCTACTCGTTCGGCCCGATCGAGAACGCTCCCGCCGACGACGTCTACCCGGCGGGGACCCTCGCCATGGCGCGGGTGGGCGGCGACGGGTCCTCGATGGGCTCGCAGTTCTTCCTGGTGTACCAGGATTCCACCATCCCGTCCGATGCCGCGGGCGGGTACACCGTGTTCGGACGCATCACGTCCGGCCTGGACGTCGTCCAGGCAGTCGCTGACGCGGGCGCGGCCGGAGGGCTGTCCGACGGACCGCCCGCCGCCCCCGTCACCATCGAAGGAGTTGAGACCCAGTGAGCGAGAGCACCGCAGGCTCGAACGTCCCCCGGGACGTCGAGGCCACCGAGCCGCAGACGGCCGAGACTCCTGCCCCCGAGACCACCCCCGAGGCCGCCCCCGCTGAGCAGCCGGCCGCCGAGCAGCCGGCCGCTGCGGCGGACGCCACGGCCGACGAGCCCGAGGCGACGCCCGGCGAGGCGCAGGCCGCCGCGGACGCGTCCGCGGCGCCCGAGGCCGCCGCCGACGAGCCCGCCGAGGCGCCCGCGGAGTCGACCGAGGCCGCCGCCGAGGCGCCTGCCGCGCCGGCCGAGCGCCCGACGCCGAGGACGGCGCCCCGGCCGTCGGCGCCGAAGCCGTCGGCCCTGCCCAAGCCCTCCGCGCTGCGTCGGCCCGCGACGCCGGACGCCCCGGCCGCCCCCGCCGCGGCCGCCACGCCCGCGGCGCCGGTGCCCCCGGTGCTGGACGCCGCCGCCGTGGCGGCCGCCGAGCAGTTCGGCCGGGTCGACGACGAGGGCACGGTGTACGTGCGCGATGCGGCCGGGGAGCGCTCCGTCGGCCAGTTCCCGGGCGTCTCCGCCTCCGAGGCGATGAGCCTGTACGTGCGCCGCTACCTGGACCTGGTGGCCAAGGTCGCGCTGTTCGAGACCCGCCTCGACAGCGCCGACCTGTCTGTCAAGGAGATCGACTCGACCCTCGCGAAGCTGCGCGAGGAGACGGCCGAGCCGGCGGCGGTCGGCGACCTCGACTCGCTGCGCGCCCGTGTCGAGTCGCTCGCCTCGCGCGCCGCCGAGCGCCGCGCCTCGCTGGAGCAGGCCCGCGCCGCCGCCAAGGCGGAGGCCGTGGCCGCGCGCACGCAGATCGTGGAGGCCGCGGAGAAGATCGCCGCGACGGACCCGCAGCGCATGCAGTGGCGTCCGGCCGGCGAGGAGCTGCGCAACCTCCTCGAGCGCTGGAAGGAGGCGCAGCGTTCCGGCCCGCGCATCGACCGGCCCACGGAGGAGTCGCTCTGGAAGCGCTTCAGCCACGCCCGCACCGCGTTCGACCGCGAGCGGCGCCACTACTTCGCCGACCTCGAGCAGCGCAACAGCGCCGCCAAGGCCGCCAAGGAGCAGCTGGTCGCCGAGGCCGAGGCGCTGTCGAGCAGCACGGACTGGGGCGCCACCTCCGCCGCGTACCGCGACCTCATGTCGCGCTGGAAGGCCGCCGGCCGCGCGGCGCGCAAGGACGACGACGCGCTGTGGGCCCGCTTCCGGGCGGCGCAGGACACGTTCTTCGCCGCGCGCGACGCGGAGAACGCGGCGCTGGACGCCGAGTTCCGCACCAACCTCGAGGTCAAGGAGGCGCTCCTCGCCGAGGCCGAGGCGCTCGTCCCCGTGCGCGACCTCGACGACGCCAAGCGCCGCCTGCGCGACATCCAGGACCGCTGGGAGCAGGCCGGCAAGGTGCCGCGCGCCGACGTCCAGCGCGTCGAGGCCCGCCTGCGGGCGGTCGAGGCCGCGGTCCGCGACGCCGACCAGGCCAAGTGGCAGCGCACCAACCCCGAGACGCGCGCCCGCGCCGAGGGCGCGGCCGCGCAGCTCGAGCAGGCGATCGCCGGCCTCGAGGCGGACCTCGACGCGGCCCGCCAGAAGGGCGACCCGCGCAAGGTCGAGGAGCTCGAGACGGCGCTGGCCGCGCGCCGCGCGTGGCTGGAGCAGGTGGTCCGGGCCGCCGAGGAGTCGCGCGGCTGACGCCGCCCCCCGGCGGCGCCGTCGGCGCGTCGTCCACAGGCACCCACGACGGCGGGTCCCACGCCCCCGGACGCGGCTAGCGTCCGAGAGCATGGGACCCGCCGTCGTCGTCCGCCCTTCGCAGCCGCCTCGGCGGCAGCGGCCGCCCGAGCCGTCCCGGCCGTCCGGGCCGCATCCGTTGTCGGCGCTGCTGCGCCCGGCGGCCGCGCGCCGCACCCTGGTGCGGCCCGCGGACGTGGGGGGCCCGGCCGCCTGGCAGGCGCTCGTGCGCGACGGCGTCCTGGTCCGGGTCCGCCACGACGTCGCGGCGCCGTCGTGGCTGCCCCTGACCCCCGAGGTGCGCGCCCTCGCGCTCGCGCCCGCGGTGCCCGCCCGGGCGGTGGTGACCGGGGTGACGGCGGCGTGGGTGCACTGCGGCGCCGCGGACGGCGAGGCGCTGCACCTGGCGTACGTGCCCGGCACGCACCGGCCGCCGGCGTGGTCGGGCGCCCGGGTGTGGTCGGCGCCCGGCATCGTGGGCGACTGCCGCCCGGTCGCCGGCGTGCGCGTCGCCACCCCGGTCCGCACCGCCGTCGACGTCGCGCTGCACCTGCCGCCCGACGACGCCGTCCCCGTGCTCGTGGCGCTCGCCCACGCCGGCGTCGACCTCACGGCCGCCGCGCGGGCGCTCGAGCTGCGGCTGCGCGCCGTGGGCCGCCCCCGCGCCCGCACCACGCTGGCCGCCGCGCACCGCGCGCTCACCGCCCCGGGGCCGCCGGCGGCGCACCCGCCGGCGGCGCACCCACCGGCAGCGCACCCACCGGCAGCGCACCCACCGGCAGCGCACCGACCGGCAGCGCACTGACCGGCGGCGACGCCCACCGGTCCCGACCGTGTCGCGGGGCGCCGGGACGGTCCGCGCCGTACCGTGTGACCCATGGCACGCACCGCCGCCCCCGCCGTCGAGCTGGACGTCGCCGGACGCACCGTCCGCGTCACGAGCCCGGACCGCGTCGTGTTCCCCGCCCGCGGCATCACCAAGCTGCAGGTCGTCGAGTACTTCGTCGCCGTGGGCGAGGGGATCCTCGGCGCGCTGCTGGAGCGCCCCACCACGCTGGAGCGCTGGCCCAAGGGCGTCTTCGAGGGCGCCGTGATGGCCACGCGCGCCGACAGCCGCGGCGACGCGTTCTACCAGAAGCGCGTGCCCCAGGGCGCCCCCGACTACGTCGAGACGGCCACCATCGCGTTCCCCAGCGGGCGCACCGCCGACGAGGTCTGCCCCACCGAGCCGGCCGTGGTCGCGTGGGCGGCGAACCTCGGCACGCTGACGTTCCACCCGTGGCCCGTGCGCCGCGGCCCGGAGCCGGACAGCACGGAGAAGGTGGACCAGCTGCGGATCGACCTCGACCCGCAGCCGGGCACCGCCTACGCCGACGCCGCGGCGGTGGCGCCGCACCTGCGCGAGCTCCTCGGCGAGCTGGGCCTGACCGGCTATCCCAAGACGTCCGGCGGCCGCGGCGTGCACGTCTTCGTGCCGCTGGCGCCGCGCTGGTCGTTCCAGCAGGCGCGCCGCGCCACCATCGCGATCGGGCGGGAGCTGGAGCGCCGGCTGCCCGACCAGGTCACCACGCGCTGGTGGAAGGAGGAGCGCGGCGCCAAGATCTTCGTCGACTACAACCAGATGGCCCGCGACCGCACCATCGCCTCGGCGTACTCCGTGCGCGCCAACCCGCGCGCCACCGTCTCCACCCCGCTCGAGTGGGACGAGGTCGCCGCCGTGCACCCGGACGACTTCGACGTGCTCAGCGTGCCCGCGCGGCTCGCCGAGCGCGGCGACCTGTTCGCCCCGCTGCGCGCCGACCGCGACCCCGCGCTCGACTGCGACCTGGAGCCGGCGCTGGCGCTCGCGCGCCGCGACGAGGAGGAGCACGGCCTCGGGGACCTGCCGTACCCGCCGGAGTACCCCAAGATGCCGGGCGAGCCCAAGCGGGTGCAGCCCAGCCGCGACCGGGACCGGCCGAAAGATGCGGCGGACGGCGCTCAGGAGCGCGCGTAGCGCAGGTACACGGCCCCGTCGGAGAAGACCCGCTGGTCCGTCAGCCGCAGCGCGGTGCTCGCCCCCTCGGGCAGCGCGCGCACGCCGCCGCCGACCAGCCGCGGCACCACGAAGAGGCGCAGGTCGTCGACCATGCCCGCGCGCAGCGCCTCGGCCGCCGTCGTCGGGCCGGAGACCTCGACGACGCCGTCGGCCGCCGCGACGACCTGGGCCAGCCGCGCGGTCGTGAGCCGCGGCTCGAGCGTGGTGCGGGGCGCGTCGAGCGTGCTCAGCGAGTCCGAGCACACGATCTTGTCCGCCTGTCGCCAGATGCCGGCGAACTCGTCCTCGACGGCGCTCGAGCCCGCGGGCCAGGTGTCCCACACCCGCATGGTCTCGAACATCCGCCGCCCCATCACGAAGACCCGCACGTCCCGCGTCAGGGCGTTGACGAACGCGTGCGCGTCCTCGCTGGGCGCCGTCCACCCGATCCCGCCGCCGGGGTCCGTGACGTAGCCGTCCACCGAGCAGCTCATGCCGTACCTGAGGGTCCCCATGCCTCAGCGACGACGCCGTGCCGGGCAACTCATCGGCGCGGGCGCCCGGTCGGGTGCTCAGGCGGTGCCGGGCGCCCCGGGCAGCAGCGTGGCGAGGTCGTAGCCGACCGGCTCCTCGAGCTGGGCGTAGGTGCACGACGCCGGCTCGCGGTCCGGGCGCCACCGCTTGAACTGCGCGGTGTGCCGGAAGCGGGTGCCCTCCATGTGGTCGTAGCCGACCTCCAGCACCCGCTCGGGCCGCAGCATGGTGAACGACAGGTCCTTGCCGGCGCTCCAGCGCGACTGCGCTCCGGGGCGGCGCTCCCCCGCCGCGCCCTCGGCCACCGCCGGGTCCTGCCAGTCCGACCAGGGGTGGTCGGCCGCCGCGGGCGTCCCGGGCTCGACGACCAGCGGCTGCAGCTCGGCGTGCAGCGCGGCGCGGCGGGCCGTGGGGAACGACGCCGCCACCCCGACGAACTGCAGCTGCCCGTCGTCGTCGTGGATGCCGAGCAGCAGCGAGCCGATGCGCGGCTCGGCGTCGGTCGAGGTCTTGTGCAGGCGGAAGCCCGCCAGCACGACGTCGGCCGTGCGGGCGTGCTTGACCTTGACCATCGCGCGCTTGTCCGGCTGGTACGGCGCGTCGAGCGGCTTGGCCACGACGCCGTCGAGCCCGGCGCCCTCGAACGCGTCGAACCACTCGCGGGCCACCGCCGCGTCGGCGGAGCGCGGCGTCGCGAAGATCCCCGGCCCGTCGAGGCCCAGCTCGTCCAGGGCCGCCAGGCGCTCGCGCAGCGGGCGGCCGGTGAGGTCGTCGTCGCCCACGGCCAGGACGTCGAAGACGACGAGGCTCGCCGTGGTGGTCTGCGCGAGCATCCGCACGCGCGACGCCGCCGGGTGGATGCGCTGCGACAGGGCGTCGAAGTCGAGCCGGGCCGCCGCGCCGTCGGGGCCGGGCCGCGCCACCACGATCTCGCCGTCGACGACGCACCGTGGCGGCAGCTGCGCCAGGACCGCCTCGACGACGTCGGGGAAGTAGCGCTGCATCGGCCGGGCGTTGCGCGAGTCGATGCGCACGTCGTCGCCGTCGCGGTAGACGATCGCGCGGAAGCCGTCCCACTTCGGCTCGTACACCCAGGCGGCCTCGCCGTCGGGCTGGTCGGGCACCGCGGGCACGGACTTGGCCAGCATCGGCAGGATCGGTGGGCTGATCGGCAGCGTCACGGAGCCGATGCTGCCACCTGGCCCGGGCCCCGGCCCGTCGGCGCGCGGGCTCAGGCGGTCGGCAGGTGCGGCGCCTCGGCCGCCTTGGCCCCGGTGATCCGGTAGACGTCGAACACGCCGTCGACCTTGCGCACCGCGCTGAGCACCTGCTGCAGGTGCGCCGGCTCGGCCATCTCGAACACGTAGCGGGACATCGCGATCCGGTCGGACGTCGTCGAGACGCTGGCCGAGAGGATGTTGACGTGGTTGTCGGACAGCACGCGGGTGATGTCGGACAGCAGGCGGGAGCGGTCGAGCGCCTCGACCTGGATCTGCACGAGGAACGTGGCGTTGGCCCCGCTGCTCCACGCGACCTCGACGATGCGCTCGGGCTGGGCGCGCAGGCCCTCGACGTTGGCGCAGTCGGCGCGGTGCACGCTGACGCCGGCGCCGCGGGTGACGAACCCGATGATCTCGTCGCCCGGCACCGGGGTGCAGCACTTGGCGAGCTTGACCCACACGTCCTCGACGCCCTTGACCACCACGCCCGGGTCGCCCGTACGGTGCCGGCGCACCGTGGCGGGCGCGCCCGGCACGGCCACCTCGGCGGTGTCCTCGGCCGTGCCCTCGGCGCCGCCGAGCGACTTCACCAGCAGGTCGACGACGTGCGGGGCCGAGACGTGCCCCTCGCCGACCGCCGCGTACAGCGCGGAGACGTCCGCGTAGCGCAGCTCCGTGGCCAGCCCCACCAGGGCCTCGTGCGACAGGAGGCGCTGGATCGGCAGGTTCTGCTTGCGCATCGCCTTGGTGATGGCGTCCTTGCCCTGCTCGATCGCCTCCTCGCGCCGCTCCTTGGTGAACCACTGGCGGATCTTGTTGCGGGCGCGCGCCGACTTCACGAACGCCAGCCAGTCGTGGCTGGGGCCCGCGCTCTCGGCCTTCGACGTGAGGATGTCGACCACGTCGCCGTTCTGCAGGGTCGAGTCCAGCGGCACGAGCCGGCCGTTGACCCGCGCGCCCATCGTGCGGTGGCCCACCTCGGTGTGCACGGAGTAGGCGAAGTCCACCGGCGTCGCGCCGGCGGGCAGGGCGATGACCTCGCCCTTGGGCGTGAAGACGTAGACCTCCGCCCCGCCGATCTCGTAGCGCAGCGAGTCGAGGAACTCGGTGGGGTCGGCCGTCTCGCGCTGCCAGTCGACGAGCTGGCGCAGCCACGCCATGTCGGTGGCGCGCGGGTCCTCGCCCGGGCGGCCGGAGCGCGCGGACTCCTTGTACTTCCAGTGCGCAGCCACGCCGTACTCCGCGCGCCGGTGCATGTCGTGCGTGCGGATCTGGATCTCGACGGGCTTGCCGCCGGGCCCCACGACCGTCGTGTGCAGCGACTGGTACATGTTGAACTTCGGCATCGCGATGTAGTCCTTGAACCGGCCCGGGACCGGGTTCCACCGCGCGTGCAGGGCGCCGAGCGCCGCGTAGCAGTCGCGCACGGTGTCCACGAGGACGCGCGTGCCCACCAGGTCGTAGATCTCCGCGAAGTCGTGCCCGCGGACGATCATCTTCTGGTAGATCGAGTAGTAGTGCTTGGGCCGGCCCGTGACCGTCGCGCGGATCTTCGAGCTGCGCAGGTCGGCGGTGATCTGCTCGCGCACCACCGACAGGTACTCCTCGCGCGCGGGGGCGCGCTCGGCCACCAGGTGCACGATCTCGTCGTACACCTTGGGGTACAGGGCCTGGAAGGACAGGTCCTCGAGCTCCCACTTGATCGTGTTCATGCCCAGCCGGTGGGCCAGCGGGGCGTAGATCTCGAGGGTCTCGCGGGCCTTGCGCCCGGCCGAGGAGCTCGGCACGTACTTCCAGGTGCGTGCGTTGTGCAGCCGGTCGGCCAGCTTGATGACCAGCACGCGGATGTCCTTGGCCATCGCCACGACCATCTTGCGCACGGTCTCGGCCTGGGCCGCGTCGCCGTACTTCACCTTGTCGAGCTTGGTGACGCCGTCGACCAGCATCGCGATCTCGTCGCCGTACTCGGCGCGCAGCTGCTCGAGCGCGTACTCGGTGTCCTCGACCGTGTCGTGCAGCAGCGCCGCGGCGAGGGTGGCGCCCTCGAAGCCGAGCTCGGCGAGGATCGTCGCCACCGCCACCGGGTGGGTGATGTACGGGTCGCCCGACTTGCGCTGCTGGCCCCGGTGCGCGCGCTCCGCCGTGGCGTACGCGCGCTCGATGACCGACAGGTCCGACTTGGGGTGCGCCGCGCGCACCGCCTGCAGCAGGGGCTCCAGCGCCGGGCTGACGCTCGACCCGCGCACGCCGAGCCGCACCAGCCGGTTGCGCACGCGCACTCCCGTCCCGGACGCCGGCTGCGAGCCGAGCACGCCCGGGGCACGCTGGACCTTCGCGTCCTCGCTCATGCGCGCCTCCTTCACCAGCGGCCGGCCGGTTGACGGGTGGTGGGTGGCAAGTCTACGACTCGCTGTCCCCGCCGACGCGCAGGAGCGTCTCGACCTTCCGGCCGGCGAGCCGGTCGCGGCCCCCGAGGCCGCCCAGCTCGAGGAGGAACGCCAGGGCCACGACCTCGCCGCCGCACCGCTCGACGAGCTCGGCCGCCGCGGCGGCCGTGCCGCCCGTGGCGAGCACGTCGTCGAGCACGAGCACCCGCGCGCCGGGGCGCAGCGTGCCGCTGCGCAGCTCGATCGCGGCGGTGCCGTACTCCAGCTCGTAGTCGGCGCGCTCGACCGGCGGCGGCAGCTTGCCGGCCTTGCGCAGGGGCAGGAACCCCACCCCCAGGCGCAGGGCCAGCGGGGCCCCGAGCAGGAACCCGCGGGCCTCCATGCCGGCCACGACGTCCACGCCGCCGTCGGCCTCCACGAGCCGCGCGAACGCCTCGATCACGTCGGCCAGCGCCGGCCCGTCGGCCAGCATCGGGGTGATGTCGCGGAACACGACGGGCTCGTGCGGGTAGCCCGGCACGTCGCGGATGAGGGCCCGGATCTCGGCCGCCCGCGCGGCCCCGAGGCCGGACAGGGAGACGAGGGCGATGTCGTCGGTCATGCGGTGGTGCTGTCTCTCAGGTCTCTCGGCGCGCCGGGCGGCGCGGTGCGGACGTGCCGGCGCGGGCGCGCCGGCACGCGCGGGTCAGTGCGAGCGCTTGCGCCGCGGCTGCGCCGCGTGGCCCAGGTGCTGGCCGGGGGTGAGCTGGACCGAGCCGGCGCCCGCGGCGGTGAGCTGGGCCGCCTCGGTGCCGGACACCGTCCCCGCGCGCGCCTCGAGCACCTTGGCGGTGTGCGCGGCGATCCTCGGCTCCCGCTCGCGCAGGGCGACGTCGAGCGGCGTCGCCAGGAAGATCGACGACGCGGCACCGACGGCGATGCCGACGAACAGGGACAGGGAGATGTCCCGCAGCGTGCCCGCGCCGAGCACGAGCGCACCGACGAACAGGATGCCCGCCACCGGCAGCAGCGCCACGACCGAGGTGTTGATCGACCGCACGAGCGTCTGGTTGACGGCGAGGTTCGCCCGCTCGGAGTACGTGTTGCGCGTCTGGTCGAGCACGCCGTCGGTGTTCTCGCGCACCTTGTCGAACACGACCATCTTGTCGTAGAGCGAGAAGCCCAGGATGGTCAGGAAGCCGATGATGGTCGAGGGCGTGACCTCCCAGCCGACGAGCGCGTACGCGCCCGCGGAGATGAGCAGGTCGGCCAGCATGGCCACGATCGCGGCGACGGACATGCGCCAGGCGCGGAAGTAGACCGCCATGAACGCCGCGGCGGCGAGCACGAAGACCACCACGCCCCACAGGGCGCGCAGCGACACCCCCGAGCCCCACGTCGGCCCGACGAACGAGTCGGAGACGTCCTCGGCCGCGTCGACGCCGTAGGCGTCGGCGAGCTGCTGGGCGAGCTCGGCGGTCTGCTCCTCGGTCAGCTGCACGGTCTGGATGCGCAGCGCGTTGCTGCCCACGGTCGCCACCCGCGGCTCCTCGCCGGGGACGACCGCCTGCACGGCCTCGACGGCGGGCTCCTGGTCCGTGGTCTGCACGTTGGTCACGTGGACCTCGGTGCCGCCGCGGAAGTCGATGCCCAGCTCCAGGCCCTTGACGGCCAGCACCAGGATCGAGGCGATCGACAGGGCGGCGATCACGGCGAACCAGCGCTTGCGGCGCTGGACGATCGGGTAGGACCGGCGACCGGTGTAGAGGTCGTTGCCCCATGCGGCGAAGTTCAGCCCGGCCATCAGCGGTTCTCCTCGTCCTGGCCGCCGGCGGCCGGCGCGTCCTCGTCCCGGCCGGCGTCTGAGCCGGCGTCCCGGCCGGCGTCTGAGCCGGCGTCTGAGCCGGCGTCAGAGCCGGCGTTCGCCCGGCGCTGCGCGGCACGCCGCTCGGCGATCGTCAGCCGGCGTCCCGACTCGTCCGTCACCGGCGCGGGCGCCGTGCGCGGTGCAGGGGCCGACGGCCGGGGGGCCGGCGTCTCCTGCGCGGCTCCGCGACGGCCGGCGCGGCTGCCGGCGCCGACGAGCGCGGGCTCGTCCTCGGCGGCCGCGTCGGGGTCGACCTCCGCCGCGACGTCCTGCGCCACCGCCTCCGGCATCGCGACGCGCCCGGCGCCGACGTACCGCGGCTTGGCGGCCGAGATCATGAGGCGCTCGCGCGACAGGCCGGACAGCGGGTGGCCGTCGCGGAAGAACCGCATCCTGGCGAGGAGCTCCATCATCGGGTGCGTGAACCACACGACCACGGCCACGTCGATCACCGTGGTGAGGCCGAGGGTGAACGCGAAGCCCTGGACCCCGCCGACGGCGAGGTAGTACAGGACGACCGCGGAGATGAGGTTGACCGCCTTGGCCGCGTAGATCGTGCGGCGGGCGCGCCGCCAGCCACGGTCGACCGCGTACTGCAGGGAGCGGCCGTTGCGCAGCTCGTCGCGGATGCGCTCGAAGTACACGATGAACGAGTCGGCGGTGAAGCCGATGGCCACGATGAGGCCGGCGACGCCCGCGAGCGACAGGCGGTAGCCCATCCCCCAGCTCAGCAGCGCGATGGTCGCGTACGTGATCAGGCCCGCGACGACCAGGGACGCCACGGTGAGCAGGCCGAGCGTGCGGTACTGGAACAGCGAGTACACCACCACGAGCAGCAGGCCGATGAGCCCGGCGATCAGGCCGTTGCGCAGCTGCTCCGAGCCGAGCGTCGCGGAGACCTCCTGCTGGCTCTGCACCTCGAAGGTGATGGGCAGCGCGCCGAAGCTCAGCTGGTTGGCGAGCGTGCCGGCGGTGTCCCGGTTGAAGGTGCCGGTGATCTGCGCCTCGCCGTTGGTGATCGGGCCGTTGGTGATCGACGGCGCCGAGACGACGAGGCCGTCGAGCACGATCGCGAACTGGTTGCGCGGCGACTCCAGCGAGTTCAGGCGCGTGGTGGTGTCCGCGAACTGGCGCGAACCCGTGGAGTCGAAGTCCAGCATGACGCCCCACTCGTTGGTGGTGACGCCGTTCGGGCCGGCGACGAGGCCGGAGGTCGCGTTGGTGATGTGGGTGCCCTCGAGCTCCACCGGGCCCAGGATCCACTTGGTGGAGCCGTCGGTGGAGCAGGTCACCAGCACGGCGTCGGGGTCGTCCCCGCCGCCGCCCTTGAGGTTCTCCGGGTCGGTGCAGTCGAGGTTCTGGAACTGCTCCTGGATCTCCGGGGTGATCTGGGCCAGGTCGCTCGGGTCCGCGGCGGCGGTGCCGGCGTCGCCCGACGGGGACGGGGACGGCGAGGCGGACGGGTCGGCGGCGGCCGGCGCCGGGGCGGGCACGGGCCCGGCGGCGCTCTTGCCCGCGGGGCTGGTGCCGGCGCTCTGCGAGGCGGACGGCGCGGGGCTGGCGGCGGTGCCGGCCTCGGCGGAGGCCGACGGCGCGGGGCTCGCGGCGGCGTCGCCGGAGGCGGACGGCGCGGGCGCCGGCGTGCCGAGGCCGTACGTCAGCACGGGGCGGAAGCGCATCTGCGCGGCCTGGCTCACCAGGTCCACGGTCTCCTGGGAGGGCCGGCCCGGGATCCCGACGACGATGTTGGCCCCGCCCTGGCTGGTGATCTCGGCCTCGGTGACGCCCGAGGAGTCGATGCGCTGGCGGATCACGTTGATCGCCTCGTTCACCGTCTCGTCGGTGACCTGCGACCCGTCGGTGGTGGTCGGCGTCAGGATGATCTGGGTGCCGCCCTCGAGGTCGAGGGCGAGGCCCGGCGTCAGGCTCGCGCCGTCAGGGTTCTCGGTGGTCCGTCCGTCGAGCTGCGCGCCGACGACGAGGCCGGCGATCGGCAGCAGGACGGTCAGGACCATGAAGATCACGAGCGTGCGTACCGGCCGCGATCGCCGCGTGCTGGAGTTGGCCAACGTCAGTCTTCTCTCTGGTGCGCGCCGCCGGTGTGGTCGGCGCGGGATCGTGCCGGCCGGGTGCGCCCGGCCGGCACTGCGTCACGGGTGGGTCACTTGCCCTCGGCGTCGCCGTCGGCCTTGCGCTGCTGGTCGCGGTACTCGCGCTGGGCGGTGTCGAGGCCAGAGAGGTCGTCGGGCACGTCGATGACGTCGGCAGAGGTGGACCCTGCGGGCGCGATGGTACCCGCCGCGGCCGGGGTGCCGGTCGCGGTCTCGGTCGCGGTCTCGGTCTCGACGGCGGTCTCCGCCGGCGCGTCCACGCGCTTGGCGATCGCGGCGCGCAGCCAGCGCGTGCGCGCGCCGGGGGTGGACTCGATCGTGATGATGTCGTTCGCCTCGTCGACCTCGACGATGGTGCCGAACATGCCGGAGCCCGTCATGACCTCCTGGCCGGGCGCGAGCTCGGTGCGGAACGCCTGCGCCTCCCGCTGCTGCTTGCGCTGCCGCGACGTCATGAAGAACATCAGGCCGAGCAGCACGACGATGAGGATGAGGAAGGAGAAGTCCACGGAGAGTCCTTGGTCTGGTGCGGTCGTGTGTGCGTCGGCCCGGGCCCGGCGTACGGCTGGGCGACTCGTCAAGTCTAGGCGCCGACCCTCATCCAACGTCCCCGGCCGCCGGCGGGTTCCCGCTCCCGAGGTCCTCGAACAGGGTGCCGGCCGCCGCGGCGGGCGTCCCCGCGGGCGGCGTCAGGCCCAGGTGGGCCCACGCGGCAGGGGTGGCGACGCGGCCCCGCGGCGTCCGGGCGACGAAGCCCTCGCGCACGAGATACGGCTCGGCCACGGTCTCGACGGTGTCGGCCTCCTCCCCCACGGTCATCGCCAGCGTGGACAGCCCGACCGGGCCGCCCCCGAAGCGGCGGCACAGCGCGTCGAGCACCGAGCGGTCCAGCCGGTCCAGGCCGAGCGGGTCGACCTCGTAGACCTGCAGCGCGGCCTGCGCGGCGTGCAGGTCCATGACCCCGTCACCGCGCACCTGCGCCCAGTCGCGCACGCGGCGCAGCAGCCGGTTGGCGATGCGGGGCGTGCCGCGCGAGCGCCGGGCGATCTCGTGCGCCGCGGCGTGCTTGACGTCCACGCCGAGCAGACCGGCGGACCGCACGATCACGCGCTCGAGGTCGTGCGCGTCGTAGAAGTCGAGGTGGCCCGTGAAGCCGAAGCGGTCGCGCAGCGGCGCGGGCAGCAGGCCCGCCCGTGTCGTGGCGCCGACGACGGTGAACGGCGGCAGCGCGAGCGGGATGGCGCTGGCGCCGGCGCCCTTGCCCACGACGACGTCGACGCGGAAGTCCTCCATCGCCACGTAGAGCAGCTCCTCCGCCGGGCGGGCGAGGCGGTGGATCTCGTCGATGAACAGCACCTCGCCCTCCTCGAGGGAGGACAGCACGGCCGCCAGGTCGCCGGCGTGCTGGATGGCGGGGCCGCTGGTCACGCGCAGGGAGGTGCCCAGCTCGGAGGCGATGATCATCGCCAGGGTCGTCTTGCCGAGCCCGGGCGGGCCGGACAGCAGCACGTGGTCGGGCGGCGCGCCGCGGGCGATCGCCGCCTCGAGCACCAGCGACAGCTGGTCGCGCACCGTCGGCTGGCCGACGAACTCCTCGAGCCGCTTGGGCCGCAGCGCGGCCTCGGCGGCGCGCTCGACGTCGTCGGCCGACGCCGTCACCAGCCGCTCGCTGGTGAACTCCGGCTCCTCGTAGCGGCCCTCAGCCACGGCGGCCGCCCAGCGAGCGCAGGGCCGCGCGCAGGGTCGAGGCGACCTCGGTTTCGGCCACCGCCTCGGCGCCCGCGTCGGCGAGCACCGTCGCGACGGCGTCCTCGGCGACCTTGGCCGTCCAGCCGAGGCCGACGAGCGCCTCGACGACCTGGTCGCGGCGGTCGCCCGGCGCGGCCGCCGCGGGCGCCGCGCCGGTGGGCGCCTCGGACCCGGGCGCGCCGAGCTTCCCGCTCAGCTCGAGCACGATGCGCTGCGCCCCCTTGGCGCCGATGCCGGGCACCCGGGTGAGCGCCTTGACGTCCTCGGTGGCCACGGCGCGGCGCAGGGCGTCCGGGGTGTGCACGGCGAGCATGGCGAGCGCGATCCGCGGGCCGACGCCGGAGACCGACTGCGCGGTCTCGAAGATCTCCCGCTCGGCCGCGTCGGCGAACCCGTAGAGCGTCATGGAGTCCTCGCGCACCACGAGGGTGGTGGCCAGGTGCGCCTCCTGGCCGACCCGCAGGCCGGCGAGCGTGGCGGGCGTGGCGAGCACGAGGTAGCCCACGCCTCCGACGTCGAGCACCGCCCGGTCGAGCGTCACGTGCGAGACCACGCCGGTCAGGGAGGCGATCACTGGGTTCCTTCCGTCGAACACCCGTACGACGGGCGTCACTGTAACAAGCGCCGCCGACGCCTCAGCGCGCGACGCGGCGGGCCCGGCCGCGGGCGGCGTGCTCCGCGGCGGCCCAGGCGCGCTGCGCCGGCGTCAGCTCGTGCCGGTCGCCGCCCTGCAGCGCCCCGGCGGGCCGCCACAGGTGGGTGACGGCGAGGGCGAGGGCGTCGGCGGCGTCGGCCGGCCGCGGCGGCTCGGACAGGCCCAGGATCTGCTGGACCATCCGCTGCACCTGCTCCTTGCCCGCGCGCCCGGAGCCGGTCACGGCGGCCTTGACCTCGCTCGGCGTGTGCAGCGCCACGGGCACCCCGCGCCGGGCGGCGGCCACCATGGCGAGGCCGGCGACCTGGGCGGTGCCCATCACCGTGCCGACGTTGTGCTGGGCGAAGACGCGCTCGACGGCGACGACGTCGGGGACGTGCTCGTCGAACCAGGCGTCCAGCCGCTCGGCGACGTGCAGCAGGCGCAGGTCGGGGCTCGTCTCGGGCTCGGACCGGATCACGCCCACCGCCACGAGCCGCGCGCGCCGCCCGGACAGCGAGTCGATGACCCCGACACCGCAGCGGGTCAGGCCCGGATCGACCCCCAGAACGCGCACACCCTCACCCTCTCACGAGGGCGAGGGTGCGGCGGGGCCGGCGCGCGGCGCGCGTCACTCCTCGTCGAGCGCCGCCATGACCTCGTCGGAGGCGTCGAAGTTGGCGTAGACGTTCTGCACGTCGTCGCTGTCCTCGAGCGCGTCGATGAGGCGCAGGATCTTGCGGGCGCCCTCGACGTCGACCTCGACCTGCATGGAGGGGTGGAAGATCGCGTCGGCCGAGTCGTACTCGATGCCGGCGTCCTGCAGGGCGGTGCGCACCTGCACGAGGTCGGTCGCCTCGCACAGCACCTCGACGGTGTCGCCGGAGTCCGTGACCTCCTCGGCCCCGGCGTCGAGCGCCGCCAGCATGACGTCGTCCTCGGTCACGCCCTCGCCCTTGGGGACCACGACCAGGCCCTTGCGGGAGAAGAGGTAGGACACCGAGCCCGGGTCGGCCAGGGTGCCGCCGTTGCGCGAGAACGCCAGGCGCACCTCGGAGGCGGCGCGGTTCTTGTTGTCGGTGAGGCACTCGACCAGCACGGCGATGCCGTTGGTGCCGTAGCCCTCGTACATGATCGTCTGGTAGTCGGCGCCGCCGGCCTCCGCGCCGGAGCCGCGCTTGACCGCGCGGTCGATGTTGTCGTTCGGCACCGACGACTTCTTCGCCTTCTGGATGGCGTCGAAGAGCGTGGGGTTGCCCGCCGGGTCGCCGCCGCCCGTGCGCGCCGCGACCTCGATGTTCTTGATCAGCTTCGCGAAGAGCTTGCCACGCTTGGCGTCGATCGCCGCCTTCTTGTGCTTGGTCGTGGCCCACTTGGAGTGACCTGACATGCGCTACCTAACTCCTTCGCGAATCTTCGACGAGGCCGGCGAACAGCGCGTGCACGCGGACGTCACCCGTGATCTCGGGGTGGAACGCGGTCGCCAGCAGCCTCCCTTGACGTGCTGCCACGATCTTACCGGCGGCGGCCCCCGCCCCCCTGCCGTCCGCCGTCGTGGCCGGGATCCGGGCCAGCACCTCGACGCCCGGGCCGGCCTCCTCGACCCACGGCGCGCGGATGAACGCCGTCCGCACCGGCCCGCCCGGCACGCCCGCGACGTCGAGGTCGGCCTCGAACGAGTCCACCTGGCGGCCGAAGGCGTTGCGGCGCACGAGCACGTCCATCCCGCCGAGCGTGCGCTGCCCCGCGATGCCGCCCTCGATGCGGTCGGCGAGCAGGATCATCCCGGCGCACGAGCCGTACACGGGCATGCCCTGCGCGATCGCGGCGCGCAGGGGCGCGTCGAGCTCGAACAGCCGCAGCAGCTTGTCGATCGTCGTGGACTCCCCGCCGGGCACGACGACGCCGTCGACGGCCTCCAGCTCGCTGCGGCGTCGCACGGCCACGGCGCGCGCGCCGACCGCCGCGAGCGCCGCCGCGTGCTCGCGGACGTCGCCCTGCAGCGCCAGGACGCCGATCGTCGGGCCGGTGGTGGCGCGCGCGGTCGCGCCGAGGGCCGCGGGCGGGCTCGCGGCGGGGGTCACGGGGACGGTCACGGCCCAGGAGTCTAGGCGCCCCGGCGGGGCAGCGGGTGAAATTCGGGTGATCGCGTGAGACGGACGGACAAGGGCGTGGTCACCGCGGCGAGCGCGTGTCACGATTCCTGGGTCGCAAGACTCGGCGATCCAGGGGGGCGCCACCACCCGTCTGCGGCCCGTCCCCGACGGGCCGTGTCCGGGGGCTCACCCGGCGCCGTGGGCCTCCCAAGGCGAGGGTGAGCGGACGTGGCCGTGGTGACGGCGCGCACGTCCGCGTCGCCACCGCCCGCGCCCCGCGACCCCCGCTCCTGTGCTCTTCGGGCTCCGCTCGCGGGCCCGTGCCTCGCCTGCCGCCTCCGCGGAGGAAGGAGGAGCGCCATGGACGACGCTCCGTCGACGACCCCCGGACCGAGGACGGTCGCGTAGCCGGGTCCTCGACCCGTCCGCGTCCCGGCCCTCGGCCGCCGACCGCCCCCACCCCGCGAAGGTCGTCGGGCGTCCCGTGACGCCGGCGACCGCAGCCGCAGCGGCTGCCGCTGCTCCCCCGCACGTCCGCCAGGGCTGCCGCCTGCGCCGACGCCGCCGTCGCGGCTCCCGGCGCGGCCCCCTCGCCCCTCCGCGAGCGCCAGCCTGCGTCCCACGAGCTGTACCGAAGGCGAGCCGCACCGTGGTCAAAGACTCACAGCGACCCCCGTCCCCGTCCGTCCCCGTGTTCTACGACCCGCGCGGCAGGCGCGAGCGGTGGGTCGTCGCCAGCATCGTCCTGGCCGTCCTGGCCGCCGGGCTCCTCGCGCTCGTCATCACGCCGCGCGTGATGGCGCCGATCTGGCCAGCCTCCGAGAACGCCTCGCCGTCCTACCCGGAACGGCTCCTCGCGACCGGCGACGAGCGCGACATCCCGCTCCTGAGCAAGGACGGCGGCTACGTCTTCCAGCGGATGGCGCTCGTCGAGCGCACGGGCTCCGGGGTGCTCCTCAAGGACCCCTTCAGCACCGAGGTCTTCCGCGAGGCCACCCCCGAGGAGGTCGAGCTGATCGGGGACAGCCCGTACGTGCTCGAGTCCTACGGCAAGCCCGGGCCCCGGCAGCTCGTGCTCACCTTCGACGACGGCCCGGACCCGCAGTCGACGCCCGCCATCCTCGACCTGCTGTCCCGCGAGGGCGTGCCGGCCACCTTCTTCCCGATCGGGTCGAACATCGACCAGTACCCGCAGCTGGTGGACCGGGAGGTCCGCGAGGGGCACATGGTGGGCAACCACACCATGACCCACATCGACTTCTACGCCAACGACGCGGGCCGCAACCGCTTCGAGCTGATCGGCACCGACCGCCTCGTCCGGGCGGTCGCGGGGTACCAGACGCGGCTCTTCCGCATCCCCGAGGGCGACCCGTACAACAACCCGCGCGCGGTGCTCCAGGCCCAGCAGCTCGGCTACCTGCACGTCGACTACGACCTCGACACGCTGGACTGGAGCTACGCGCCGGGCGAGGAGATCCCGACCCCGGAGCTCGACGGCGAGGGGCACGTCGTGCTGCTGCACGACGGCGGCGGCGACCGGGCGCAGACCGTGGCCATGCTCGAGCGGCTGATCCGCGACGCGAAGGCCCAGGGGTACGAGTTCACGACCCTCGCCCCGCTGCTCGACGCCGACAGCATGCCGAAGAAGAAGATCCCGCCGGACACCGCGGACTACGCCACCCTCGTCGCGGCCTCGAGCGTCCTGGTCGTCCCCAAGAACGTCGGCACGTGGCTGTTCTGGACGGGGATCATCTCGCTCACGGCGATGTCGCTCCTGTACGTCGTGCTGGCCCTTATGGAACGCTCCCGGCAGCGCCGGACGTGGGCCACGATGCCCCCGGTGCGCGACCTGCCGACCGTCAGCGTGGTGCTGCCCGTCTTCAACGAGGAACGGGTGATCACCAGGACGCTGGACGCCCTGCGGGCCAGCGACTACCCCGGGCTCGAGGTCATCGCGGTCGACGACGGGTCCACCGACGGCACGCTGGCGCTGATGCGCGAGTACGCCCGGAGCTGGCCCAGCCTGCGGGTGCTGACCCAGGAGAACGGGGGCAAGTCGCGGGCCAGCAACAACGGCATCGCCCATGCCCGCGGCGAGGTGGTGGTCACCCTCGACGGCGACACCCTCTTCGAGCCCCACACGATCCGGATGCTCGCGCGCCACTTCGTCGACACCGGGCGTGGCAAGCCGGTGGGCGCCGTCGCCGGCCTGGTGAAGGTCGGCAACCGGTGCAACCTGCTGACCGCCTGGCAGAGCCTGGAGTACATCTCCGGGATCTGCGTCACCCGGATGGCCGAGGGGTTCGTCGGCGCGATCGCGATCGCGCCCGGGGCCTGCGCCGCCTGGCGGCGCGACCTGCTGCTGCGCATCGGCGGCTACTCCCACGACACGCAGGCGGAGGACGCCGACCTGACCCTGTCGGTCCAGGCCCTGGGGTACGCCGTGGTGCAGGACAACGACGCGGTGGCGTGGACCGAGGCGCCCACGCGGCTGCACGCCCTGGCCAAGCAGCGGCTGCGCTGGACCTACGGCAACATCCAGGCCCTGTACAAGCACCGGGACATGCTGTTCCGGCCGCGCTACGGGGCGCTCGGGATGGTCACGCTGCCGTACGCCCTGATGTCGGTCCTGGTACCGCTGGTGTTCATGCCGTTCGTCGTCGTGGTGGCGGTCACCAGCATCATCGGGGGCAACTGGGAGAGCGTGGCCCTGTTCGCCGCGGCGGTGGCGCTCATCCACCTCGTCATCTCGGCGGTGGCTGTCGGGCTCGTGCACGAGCGCCCCTGGCACCTGCTCGTCGTCCCGGTCTACCGCCTCATCTACGAGCCGCTGCGGGCGTACGTCCTGTACGGGTCGCTGGTGCGGATCGTGCGGGGCAAGATCGTCGGCTGGTACCGCCCCGAGCGCACAGGCACGGTGGCCACGCCGGCACCCCTGCAGCTGGCCGAGACGGTGTGACCCGGCGTCCGGCCCGTCCTCGGGCCGGACGCCGCTCACGCCGGGTCGTCGGCCACCTGCTCCAGCAGGAGCCCGGCGTCGAAGACGCCGGCGGGCTCGGCGCTCGTGCCGCACCGGCCGTCGGACTCGCCCGGCGCCTTGACGTAGACGTGCTCGAACCACGCGTCGGGGTCGAACACGGTGTCGGGCAGCCTCCCGACCCGCTCCCCCTCCGGGTTGCACCACTCGAGCAGCTCGCCGGTCCGCGACGCCCCGTTCATCGAGCTGTCCAGGATCACGTGCACGCGGCGCCCGAGCGCGTCCCACAGCTCCTCGGCGTACCGGCGCAGCTCGGCCTCGGGACGCTGGTTGGAGACGTTGAGCGCGACGCCGGTCACGAGCGTGCCGTCCGCGTCGACCCGCTCGAGGAGCTCGGCGGCCCGCGCCGGGTCGAGCCACCGCGAGTGGCCGACGTCGAGGTACACGGCGGCGGCGGGGTTGCCCTCCTGGAAGACCCTCAGCGCTTCGCGCAGCAGCTCGACGCGCTCGGCCTGCTGGGCCTCGTCCATCTGCGGGACGCCCGGCAGCGCGTCGGGCTCCACCACCAGGACGGCGGGGGCGTCCCCGACGGCGTCGCTGACCTCCTGCACCCACGCTCGGTAGGCGCCGGGGTCGTCGCTGCCGCCGCTCGCCTCGCCGCCGAGGTCGCGGTCGGTGATGTTGTAGACGACGAATACCGGCACCGCGCCCTGCGCCTCGGCGCGACGCAGGTTCTCGGCGACCGCGCGCGGCGTGTCCGTCGGCGGCCCCGTGAGCCACTGCGCGACGGGCGTCGCCAGCAGCGTCTCGATCCGCTGCGCGGCCTCGGCGTCGGGGGCGTCGCCGAGGGCGGTCGTCAGGTTCCGGAAGTACTGGTCCTCGGCGTCGAGGAAGTACTCGGCGCGGTCCGGCGCGTTGCGCTCGAGCGGCGACGGCTCCGGCGTCCCCGACGGCGCCGGCTCGCCGCCGCCCGTGCACGCGGCCAGCCCCGCCGCCGCGACGATCCCCGCGACGATCCCCGCGACGATCCCCGCGGCGGCCCGCCAGGGCCACCGGGGCCGCCGTGGGAGCGGCTCCCGGGGCGGGGTGCGGCCGGGCGCCGCGCGCGCCGGGACGTGGGCGGTTCGCCGGGGTGGTCGGATCCCCATCGCGCGGCCTTCCAGCTGCTGGCGGCGGTGCCACCGGTACAGGTCCGCGACGCCCCCGTCCCGGGACGCACCGCCCCGCGGGGCGCGCTCGTCCCGGCGTCGCTCGGGTCCCAGGCTATTGCCCCCGCGCCGGGACGCACGGCGAGGAGCACGCCGAGGAGCACGGCGGGACGCGCCGCGGGGCCCGGGCGGGCGCGGGGCGGGGCCTCAGGCGCCCGGGACCGCCTCGTCGTCGTTCTCCGTGCCGAGGTGCCGCACGGTGCCGTCCCACCCGCCGGCCAGGGCGTCGATGACGTCCGGCAGCGCGGTGGGGAACACCTCGTACGGCTGCGCGCGCAGCTCGTCGGCGGTGAGCCAGGCCAGCTCGTCGAGCACCTCGCGCTCGACGTCGGTCCACCCGTCGGCGACCGGCACGTGCCCCGCGTCGACGCGGGCCAGGAAGAAGACCTCGTCCTGGCGGCACGTCTCGGCGAAGAAGTGGAAGATCCCGGCGCGGGTCATCACCGGGCCCTGGAGGTCCGCGGGCCCGAGCGCCAGGCCGGCCTCCTCGCGCAGCTCGCGCAGCGCGGCCTCGACCTCGGTCTCGCCGGCGTCGATGCCGCCGCCCACGGTGAACCACCAGGAGCGGTCGGGCTGGTCGGCGTCGTGCCCGCGCACCAGGAGCGCGCGGCCCGCGTCGTCGAGCACGATGACGCGGGCCGCGCGGCGGTGGCGCAGGCCGTCCTCCCCGAGGACCCAGTCGGACCCCAGGGAGGTCGTGGAGGTGAGCCCCTCCTCGGGTGTCACCAGCCGCGCTCCGCGAGGCGCACGGGAGCGGGCTCCGCCTCGACGTTGATGCCCACCATCGCCTCGCCGAGGCCGCGGGAGACCTTGGCGACGACGTCCGGGTCGTCGTGGAACGTGGTGGCCTGGACGATCGCCCTGGCGCGGGCGGCCGGGTCGCCGGACTTGAAGATGCCGGAGCCGACGAACACGCCCTCGGCGCCGAGCTGCATCATCATCGCGGCGTCGGCCGGGGTGGCGATGCCGCCCGCGGTGAACAGCACCACGGGGAGCCTGCCGGTGCGGGCCACCTCGGCGACCAGCTCGTACGGCGCCTGCAGCTCCTTGGCGGCGACGAAGAGCTCGTCCTCGGGCAGCGAGGCGAGGCGGCGGATCTGCTGGCGGATCTGGCGCATGTGCGTGGTCGCGTTGGACACGTCGCCCGTGCCGGCCTCGCCCTTGGAGCGGATCATCGCCGCGCCCTCGGTGATGCGGCGCAGGGCCTCGCCGAGGTTGGTGGCGCCGCACACGAACGGGACGGTGAACGCCCACTTGTCGATGTGGTTGGCGTAGTCGGCCGGCGTGAGCACCTCGGACTCGTCGACGTAGTCGACGCCGAGCGACTGCAGGACCTGCGCCTCGACGAAGTGGCCGATGCGCGCCTTGGCCATCACGGGGATCGAGACGGCCTCGATGATGCCGTCGATCATGTCGGGGTCGCTCATGCGGGCCACGCCGCCCTGGGCGCGGATGTCCGCCGGCACCCGCTCGAGCGCCATGACGGCGACCGCGCCGGCGTCCTCGGCGATCCGCGCCTGCTCCGGGGTGACGACGTCCATGATGACGCCGCCCTTGAGCATCTCCGCCATGCCGCGCTTGACGCGCGCCGTGCCGACCTCGCCGACGCCGGTGCCGCCGACGCCCTCGCCGGGCCGGGTGTAGCTCTCGCTCACTTCTGGGACCTTCTCTCGCTGTGGTGCCGTCGGCTCGTGCGGCCGGCGTGACGATCCTAAGCGCGCACGGCGGGGCCGGAGCCGGCCATCGCCTCCGGCATCTGGTCGTCGAGCTCCACCGTGCGCGGCGACGGCGCGTGCCCGGCCAGGTGCAGGGCGCGCACCCACCAGTGCCGGCGCACGCGCTGGGCCTGCGCCACGGCCTCGTTGTGGAAGCGCCGGGCGAGCTGCGCGCGGTACCACGTGGCCACGAGGGTGGCCAGCAGCTGCTCGCCGGGCGCGCCGGAGCGCAGCTCGGCGAGCACCTCGGCGTCCCCCAGGGCGGAGCGCAGCGTGGCGCTCAGCGCGCTCTCGGCCCGCTCGCGGGCCGCGCCGAACCCGTCCATGGCCAGGGCCTGCTCGGGCGAGGCGACCGGCCCGGCGTCGTCCACGACGCCGTAGGCGGCGTCCGCCACGAGCACGCTCGAGGCGGGGTCGAGCAGGCCGGAGCTCGCCAGGTCGACGGCGGCGCTCGCGCGCCGCACGAGCTGGGCGTCCAGGGCGATGCGCGAGGCGGCCACCTTGCGGTGCAGCCGGTCCAGCCGCGACGCCGACACCCACGCCAGCCAGACGCCGACCGCGACGACGGCCAGGGCGAGCAGCGCGATCTCCGACCAGGTCATCGCCCGTTCCCCCCGGCCTCGGCCACGTCGCCGCCGAGCAGGCGCCACGGCCCGCGGCGGCCGGCCGCCTGGTGCACCGGCATGGCCTCGCCCGCGGCGACCGCCATCTCGTACACCGCGAGCACCTGGTCGGTGACGGCCGACCAGTCGTAGCGGCGCACCCACGCCGCGGCGTGCTCCCGCCGGGCGCGGGTCGCCGCGCGGTCGGCGAGCGACTCCAGGACGGCGCGCGCGAGGTCGTCGGCGTCGCCGGTGCGGAACAGCGCGCCCGCCGCCCCGTCGTCGAGCACGCGGCGGAACGCCCCCAGGTCGCTCGCCACCACGCCGGCGCCGGCGCTCATCGCCTCGACCAGCACGATGCCGAAGCTCTCCCCGCCGGTCTGCGGCGCGACGTACAGGTCGGCGGAGGACAGCAGCGCGGCCTTCTCCGCGTCGCTGATCCCGCCGAGGAACTCCACGCTGCCGGCGAGCGGGCCGAGCGCCTCGACCGCCTCGTCGCGCCCGGCGTCGCCCCGGCCGGCGACGAGGAACCGCGCGCCGGGGTGCGCCGCGAGGACCGCGGGGATCGCGGCGGCGAGCACCTGCAGCCCCTTGCGGGGCTCGTCGAGCCGCCCGAGGAACGCGACGGTGGGCGCCTCGGGGGTGCCCTGCCACGCCGGGGCGGGGCGCGCCGCGGCGAAGGTGTCCACGTAGACGCCGTTGGGGATGACGACGGCGTCGCCGCCGAGGTGGTCGACCAGCGTGCGGCGCGAGTCCTCCGAGACGGCGACCCGTGCGGCGATCTTCTCCAGGCTCTGGCGCAGCAGCGGGAACGCCACCTGCAGGGCGCGCGAGCGCACCTGCGCGCTGTGGAACGTGGCCACGACCGGGCCCTCGGCGATCCACAGGGCGAGCATGGACAGGCTGGGGGTCATCGGCTCGTGCAGGTGCAGCACGTCGAACGCGCCGCTCTCGATCCAGCGGCGGACCCGGGCCGCGGCGCGCGGGCCGAAGGTCAGCCGCGCGACGGACCCGTTGTACCGCACCGCGACCGCCTTGCCGGCGGGCACGACGACGTCGGGCACGGGCGTGTCGTCGTCGGCGGGCGCGAGCACCGACACCTCGTGCCCGCGGGCCTGGAGGGCCTGGGCGAGGTCGCGCACGTGGAACTGGACCCCGCCGGGGGCGTCGAAGCTGTAGGGGCAGACGATGCCCACCCGCAGGGGGCGCGAGGTCGTCACAGCTCGCCCGCCTCCGCCCGCGTCTTGGCGTAGCGCTCCGGGTCGAGGTCCTCGACGAAGACCCGCTGCAGCATGTGCCAGTCCTCGGTGTGCTCGCGCAGCGTCCGGGCGAGGTGGTCCACCCAGCCCTGCGTCATGACCGCCACCTGGCGCCGCCGGCGCTCGGGGGCGGACAGCCCCGGCTCGGGCTCCGGCACCTCGACGAACGGGGAGAACCGCACGACGACGCCCCACGGGGTGCCGGCCGCGCGGCGGCGGGCACCGGTGAGGCGCTCGTAGGTGACGGCGGCGGTGACCAGCGGCACGCCGGCCGCCAGGGCGAGCGCGGCGGGGCCGGCCGCGACGCGGGCCCGGTGCCCGGCCAGGTCGACCTCGACGCCGGAGGCGGCGAGGTCGCGGTCGGCCAGCAGCGGCACGACGCGGTGGCCTTCCCGCGCGCCGCGCACGAGCCGGCGGAAGACGTCGGGGTCGCCGAGGCCGAGCACGTCGATGCCGATGGACCGCCGGAAGCCGACGAACTCCTGGTAGAGCGCCTCGGGCTGCAGCCTCTCGGCCACGGTGAGCACGGGGGCGAGGTTCGGCGTGGCCCACGCGCCGGCGAGGTCCCAGTTGCCCAGGTGGCCCAGGGCCAGGGACAGCGACCTGCCCGCGGCGACGTGGTCGACCACGTGCTGGCCGTCGTCGAGCCGCACCCGGGCGCTGATCTGCTCGGGCGTGGCGCCCTGGAGGGTGAACGCCTCGCGGAAGTAGCGCATGTACGACCGCATGCCGGCGCGGCCGAGCCGGCGCACGGCCGCCGCGTCGAGGTCCGGGCGCACGCGCGCGTAGTTGGCCTCCAGGCGGCGCACGCCCTCGGTGCGGCGGAGCCAGGTGAGGTCGGCGACGGCGGTGAACGCCGCCCGCAGCACCGGCTCGGGGACGCGGGGGGCGTGGCGCCACGCGAACGTGTACGCCTTCGCGACGTCGACGCGCAGGCCCATCACGCCTCCCCGCCCGCGACGCCGCCCGCGCCGCGCAGGCCCGTCTCGCGGCCGCGCAGCTGGCGGTGCACCGTGCCGACGCGCTGGACGACGGTCACCAGGCTCGCCAGGGCGAGCAGCCCCAGCACCGCCACGAGCACCACGACCGGCAGGCCGAGCTGCACGAAGCCGGTCGGCACGAGGGCGACGACCAGCCGGTCCGTGCGCTCGGCGATGCCGACGTGGGCGTCCGCGCCGACGCTCTCGGCCCGGGCGCGGGCGTAGGGCACCACGCCGCCGAGCACGAGGCAGGCCAGGGCCGCACCGGCGCCCCAGGCGGCGTACGGCTCGTCCGGGCGCAGCACGAAGTACAGCGTGATCCCCGCGAACACCGCGCCGTCCGAGACGCGGTCGAGCGTGGAGTCGAGGAACGCGCCCCACGGCCCCGACCGCCCCGTCATCCGGGCCAGCACGCCGTCCAGGGAGTCGAACAGCGCGAACACGCCGATGAGCAGGGCGCCCAGGAACAGGTGGCCGGTGGGCAGCAGCCCCAGGGCGAGCGCCGTCACCACGACGGTGCCCGCGATCGTCACGGCGTCGGGCGAGACGCCGCGCCGCATCAGGGCGGCCGCCAGCGGCCGGAAGACGCGCTGCATCGTCGCGCGCAGACCGGAGAACATCAGGCGGTCTCCTCCGGGTCCTCGGCCGTCCCGTCGGCCGGCCACGCGGCGGCGAGCCGCGTCCGAGTGTCCGCGAGCAGCTCGGGCAGCGCCTTCGTGCGCCCGACGATCGGCAGGAAGTTCGCGTCGCCCTGCCACCGCGGCACCACGTGCTGGTGCAGGTGCGCCGCGATGCCGGCACCGGCGACCTCGCCCTGGTTCATGCCCAGGTTGAAGCCGGCGGGGGCGTAGACGGCGGTGAGGACCCGGATCGCCGTCTGCGTCATGCGGGCGAGCTCCACCGTCTCGTCCGGCGTGAGGTCGACGTAGTCCGACACGTGCCGGTACGGCAGCACCATGAGGTGCCCGCCGTTGTACGGGTACAGGTTGAGCAGGGCGTAGGTCGTCGCCCCGCGGGCGACGACGAGCCCCTGCTCGTCGTCGCCCGCCGCGACCCGGCAGAACGGGCACTGCGACGCCGTGGCGTCGGCGGGCTTGTCCTGGCCGCCGATGTAGACCATGCGGTGCGGCGTCCACAGCCGCTGCAGGTCGTCCTCCCGGGGGGCGAAGCCCGACGCGTCCTCGACCGAGGGCTCGACCGACGGGTCCATCACACCTGCACCCGGTCGCGGACCGCGGCGACGATGCGCTCGACCGCCTCGGCGACCGGCACGCCGTTCTCCTGCCGGCCGTCCCGGTAGCGGAACGACACCGCACCCGCCTCGGCGTCCTCGCCGCCCGCGATGAGCACGAACGGCACCTTCTCCTTGGCCGCGTTGCGGATCTTCTTGCCGAACCGGTCGTCGGACAGGTCGATCTCGGCGCGGACGCCCTCGGCCTTGAGCCGGGCCACGACGTCCTTGAGGTAGTCGTCGAAGGCCTCGGCCACCGGCACCGCGAGCACCTGCACCGGCGCGAGCCAGGCGGGGAACGCGCCGGCGTAGTGCTCGATGAGCACGCCCATGAACCGCTCGATGGAGCCGAACTTGGCCGAGTGGATCATCACCGGCTGCTGCTTGGTGCCGTCGGGCGCCGTGTACTCCAGGCCGAACCGCGCCGGCTGGTTGAAGTCGTACTGGACGGTGCCCATCTGCCAGGTGCGGCCGATGGCGTCCTTGGCCTGGACGGAGATCTTGGGGCCGTAGAACGCGGCGCCGCCCGGGTCCGGGACCAGGTCGAGGCCGGTCTCGCGGGCCACCTGCTCCAGCACGGCGGTCGCGGAGGCCCAGTCCTCGTCGGAGCCGACGAACTTGTCGGGCTTCGAGTCGTCGCGCGTGGACAGCTCGAGGTAGAAGTCGGTCAGGCCGAAGTCCTTGAGCACGCTGAGCATGAACTCCAGCAGGTGGCGGACCTCCGCCGGCGCCTGCTCCGGGGTGACGTACGAGTGCGAGTCGTCCTGGGTCAGGCCGCGCACGCGGGTCAGGCCCTGCACCACGCCGGACTTCTCGTACCGGTACACCGACCCGAACTCGAACAGGCGCAGCGGCAGCTCGCGGTAGGAGCGCCCGCGCGAGGCGAAGATCAGGTTGTGCATGGGGCAGTTCATGGCCTTGAGGCGGTACTTCGACCCCTCGAGGTCCATCTCCGGGAACATCGTGTCCGCGTAGTACGGCAGGTGGCCCGAGGTGTGGAACAGCCCGTCCTTGGTGACGTGCGGCGTGCCGACGTAGGAGAAGCCCTCCTCGATGTGCCGCTGGCGGACGTAGTCCTCCATGACGCGCTTGACCACGCCGCCCTTGGGGTGGAACAGCGGCAGCCCGGACCCGACCTCGTCGGAGAACGAGAACAGGTCCATCTCGGCGCCGAGGCGGCGGTGGTCGCGGCGCTCGGCCTCGGCGAGCCGCTCGAGGTACGCCTTGAGGTCGTCCTTGCTCGGCCAGGCGGTGCCGTAGATGCGCTGCAGCTGCGGGTTCTTCTCGCTGCCGCGCCAGTAGGCCGCCGCGCTGCGCATGAGCTGCACGCCGTTGCCGATGAGCCGGGCGCTCGGCAGGTGCGGCCCGCGGCACAGGTCCTTCCAGACGACGGTCTCGCTCTCGCGGCCTGCGCCGCGGACGTTGTCGTAGATGGTCAGCACGCCGCCACCCACCTCGACGTCGGCACCCTCGGCGGCGTCTCCCGCGGAGCCCTTGAGGCCGATGAGCTCGAGCTTGTAGGGCTCGTCGGCGAGCTCGGCGCGCGCCTCCTCCTCGGTCACGACGCGGCGGCGGAAGGTCTGCCCCTCCTTGATGATCCGCGCCATGGCCTTGTCGAGGGCCTTGAGGTCCTCGGGGGTGAAGGGCGTGGCGACGTCGAAGTCGTAGTAGAAGCCGTCGGTGACGGGCGGGCCGATGCCGAGCCTGGCGTCCGGGTTCACCTGCTGCACCGCCTGGGCGAGCACGTGCGCGGCGCTGTGGCGCAGCACGGCCAGGCCGTCGGGCTCGGTGATCGCGACCGGCTCGACGACGGCGCCCTCGGCCAGCGGCTGGTCGAGGTCGGTGAGCACGCCGTCGACGCGGACGACGACGACGTCCTTGCGGTCGGCGAACAGCTCCGCTCCCGTCGTCGGGGTCGTCACCGTCACCGCGCCCTGGGGCTCGCTGGGGGCTGATGGGATCGACGGGGCGACGTCGGGCACGTGCTGCTCCTTCAGGTCGGTCCGGGCGGGCGGACGAAGGCCGCCCGGCTCTGGGTCGCGGCCCCGCAGACCTGCGGGGACGCGTCGAGGGGCGCCGCCCGGCGGGCAGCGCCCCTCGATCGTACCGACCTGCGCGCGGCGGCCGGGTACCGCTCCCGGGTGCGCCGCGTGCCGCTGCGCGGCCGGCGGTGCCCGGCGTGCCCTCGTCGCGCCCCCCGGTCGCCGTCGTCCCCGGGGCCGCTGCACGATGGCGACGTGCTCCCGCCCACCCCGCCGCTCCCCGACGACCCCGGCTACCCCGTCGCGGCGCGCGACGCCGTCGACCTCGCCGCGCTGGACGCGCACCTCGTGGGGTGCCGCGCCTGCCCGCGCCTCGTGGCGTGGCGCGAGGAGGTCGCCGCCACGAAGCGTGCAGCGTTCCGCGACGAGGAGTACTGGGCGCGCCCCGTGCCGGGCTTCGGCGACGCGCGGGCGCGGGTCGCCGTCGTCGGCCTCGCCCCCGCCGCCCACGGGGCGAACCGCACCGGCCGCATGTTCACCGGCGACCGCAGCGGCGACTTCCTGTTCGCGGCGCTGCACCGCGCCGGGCTCGCCAACCAGCCCGTGGCGCTGCACGCCGACGACGGCCTCGCGCTGCGCGGGGTGCGGCTCGTGGCGCCGGTGCGCTGCGCGCCGCCGGCGAACAAGCCGACGCCGGACGAGCGCCGCCGCTGCGGCCCCTACCTGGCGCGCGAGCTCGAGCTGATGGCACCGACCGTGCGCGTGGTGCTCGCCCTGGGCGCGATCGGCTGGGGTGCCACGCTGGACACCCTCGCCGAGCAGGGCTGGGCCGTGCCGCGCCCGCGGCCGCGGTTCGCGCACGGCGCCGAGGTGGTGCTGCGGCCGGCGGCGGGCGGCGACGCCGCCGCGCCGCCGGCGCTCACGCTGCTCGGCTGCTTCCACGTCTCGCAGCAGAACACCTTCACCGGCAGGCTCACGCCGGCGATGATCGACGCAGTCCTGGCACGGGCGAAGGAGCTCGCCGGGCTGTGAGGGCGCGCGGCCGGGGCTCAGCCACGCAGCGGCACCAGCCGACGCAGCGGGGTGACGTGCGCGGGGGTGAGCTCGGCGAGCGAGGCGACCTCGAGCAGCTTCATGGTGCGCACGACCTGCTCGGTGAGGATCTGGATCATCCGGTCGACACCCTCGCGCCCGCCGGCCATGAGGCCGTAGAGGTAGGCGCGGCCCACGAGCGTGAACCGGGCGCCCAGCGCGACGGACGCCACGATGTCGGCGCCGTTCATGATGCCGGTGTCGACGGCCACCTCGAGGTCGGAGCCGACCTCGCGCACCACCTCGGGCAGCAGGTGGAACGGCACCGGGGCCCGGTCGAGCTGGCGGCCGCCGTGGTTGGACAGCACGATCCCGTCGACCCCGAGGTCGGCCAGCTTCTTGGCGTCCGCGACCGTCTGCACCCCCTTGACCACGAGCTTGCCGGGCCACAGCTCCCGGATCACGTCGAGGTCGGCGAAGCTGATCGAGGGGTCCATCGCGGAGTCGAGCAGGTCGCCCACGGTGCCGCCGGTCGAGGACAGCGAGGCGAACTCCAGCTTCGGCGTGGTGAGGAAGTCGTACCACCACCACGGGCGCGGGATCGCGTCGAGCACCGTACCCAGGGTCAGCTGCGGCGGGATGGAGAACCCGTTGCGCCGGTCGCGCAGCCGGGCCCCGGCCACGGGGGTGTCGACGGTGAAGAACAGGGTGTCGAACCCGGCCTTGGCGGCCCGCTCGGTCAGCGCGTAGGAGATCTCGCGCTTCTTCATCACGTACAGCTGGAACCAGTTGCGCCCGTGCGGGTTGGCCGCCTGCACGTCCTCGATCGAGGTGGTCCCGAGCGTCGAGAGCGTGAACGGGATGCCCGCGGCGCCCGCCGCCCCCGCGCCGGCGATCTCGCCCTCGGTCTGCATCAGCCGGGTGAACCCGGTCGGCGCGATGCCGAACGGCAGGGCCGACGGGCCGCCGAAGACCGTGGTGCCGGTGTCGACGGTCGAGACGTCCCGCAGGATCGACGGGTGGAACTCCACGTCGCGGAACGCCTGGCGGGCGCGGGCGAGCGAGATCTCCGCCTCGGCCGCGCCCTCGGTGTACTCGAACGCCGCCCGGGGCGTGCGGCGCTTGGCGATGGCCCGCAGGTCCTCGATGGTGAGGGCTGCCTCGAGGCGCCGCTTGCGCAGGTCGAGCTGCGGCCTGCGGAACCGCATCAGCTCGAACACCTCGGCGGGCTTGGGGACCTGACGTTGCACCATGGGGAGACCTACCGGGGTTCGTGGCGGACGGGGGTGAACGAGGCGGCGACCAGGGCGCGGAGGTCCTCGAGGTCACCGCGGACCAGGCCGCGGGCGCGCGCCTGGACCAGGATGTTGCCGATCGCGGTGGCCTCGACCGGGCCGGCCACGACCGGCAGGCCGGCGCGGTCGGCCGTCGCCTGGCACAGCAGCGCGTTCTGCGCGCCGCCGCCGACGACGTGGATCGCCGCGACGGTGCGGCCGGCCAGCTTGGCGGCGGTGTGCACGGCGTCGGCGAAGGCCTGCGCGAGGCTCTCGACGATGCTGCGCACGACCTCGGCCGGGCCGGCCGGGACGGGCTGGTCGTGCTCGCGGCACCAGTCGGCGATGCGCGCGGGGATGTCGCCGGGCGGCAGGAACCGGGGGTCGTCGACGTCGAACACGGCGACGGGGGCGGTGACGTGCGCCGCCTCGGCGAGCAGCCCCTGCAGCGTGGCCGAGCGCTGGGCGGCGGTCGAGCCGCGCTCCCAGGTGCGGATCGACTCTGACAGCAGCCACAGGCCCATGACGTTGTGCAGGAACCGGGTGCGACCGTCGACGCCGCCCTCGTTGGTGAAGCCGGCCTGCCGCGCCTCGTCGGACAGCACCGGCGCGTCGAGCTCCAGCCCGACCAGGCCCCAGGTGCCGCAGGAGACGTACGCGACGTCGCGGTCGGTGGCCGGCACGGCGACGACGGCCGAGGCCGTGTCGTGCGACCCGACGGCGGTGACCGCGAGCGGACGGCCCACGAGCGCGGCGACCTCGGGCGCGAGCGCGCCGAGCGACGTCCCGGGGTCCACGAGCGGCGGCAGGATTCCCGCCGGGATCCCGATAAGCTCGGCCAGGCCGGTGTCCCACTCCCCCGTGCGCGGGTCGAGCAGGCCGGTGGTCGAGGCGTTCGTGCGCTCGGCCACCTCCGCGCCGGTCAGCCAGTGCGCCAGCAGGTCGGGCACGAGCAGCATCCGGTCGGCCACGTGGAGCACGGGGCCCTCGGTGGCGAGCTGGAACACGGTGTTGAACGGCAGGTGCTGCAGCCCGTTGCGCCGGTACAGCGCCGCGGCGTCGACGCGGGCGTGCACGGCCTCGACGCCCGCCGCGGTGCGCCCGTCGCGGTAGTGGTAGGGCATCCCGAGCAGGCGGCCGTCGCGCAGCAGCCCGTAGTCGACGGCCCACGAGTCGATGCCGACGCCGGCGACCTGCCCCGGCGCCTCGCGCTCTGCGGCCGCCAGACCGTCGAGCACCTGCCGGTACAGCTCGAGCAGGTTCCAGTGCAGGCCGTCACGGGTGCGCACCGGGTCGTTGGGGAACCGGGCGACGTGCCGCAGCTGCAGCTCTCCGTCGCCGACCCGGCCGAGGATCACCCGGCCGCTGGTGGCGCCGAGGTCGACGGCGGCGAGCGTGCCCGCCCGCCGCGACCTCGGCGCCGTCGTGCCCGCGGTCATCGCAGGAACGCGGCGGCGACGCCGGCGTCGACCGGCACGTGCAGCCCCGTGGTGTGCGAGAAGTCGGGCGTGCACAGCGCGAAGACGGCGTTTGCGACGTGCTCGGGCAGCACCTCGCGCTTGAGCAGCGTGCGCTGGGCGTAGAACTTGCCCAGGTCCTCCTCGGGGATGCCGTAGGTCTTGGCCCGGTTGGCGCCCCAGCCGGAGGCGAAGATGCCGGAGCCGCGCACCACGCCGTCGGGGTTGATGCCGTTGACCTTGATGCCGTGCTCGCCGAGCTCCGCGGCCAGCAGCCGCACCTGGTGCGCCTGGTCGGCCTTGGTGGCCGAGTAGGCGACGTTGTTGGGCCCGGCGAACACCGAGTTCTTCGAGGAGATGTAGATGATGTCGCCGCCGAGCCCCTGGTCGACGAGGATGCGCGCGGCGTTCTTGGCGACCAGGAACGAGCCCTTGGCCATGACGTCGTGCTGCAGGTCCCAGTCGGCCTCGGTGGTCTCGAACAGCGACTTCGACAGCGACAGGCCGGCGTTGTTCACCACGATGTCGACGCCGCCGAAGGCCAGCACGGTCTCGGCCAGGGCGGCCTGCACGGCCGCCTCGTCGGCCACGTCCGCCGCCACGCCGACGGCGACGTCGGTGGAGCCGAGCTCCGCCGCGACCGCCTGGGCCTTGGCCGCGTCGAGGTCGGCCACGACGACGCACGCGCCCTCGGCCGCCAGGCGCGCGGCGATCGCCCGGCCGATGCCCGAGACGGCGCCCGTGACGAACGCGATGCGGGTGGCCAGCGGCCGGGGCTTCGGCCGGCGCCGCAGCTTGGCCTCCTCCAGCGCCCAGTACTCGATGCGGAACTTCTCCGCCTCGTCGATGGGCGCGTAGGTCGACAGCGCCTCGGCGCCGCGCATCACGTTGATCGCGTTGACGTAGAACTCCCCCGCCACCCGCGCCGTCTGCTTGTCCGCGCCGTAGGAGAACATGCCGACGCCCGGCACCAGCACGATCGCCGGGTCGGCGCCGCGCATGGCCGGCGGCTCCTCCCCGCGGGCCCGGGCGGCCTGGGCGCCGCGCTCGTAGTAGGCGCTGTAGTCGGCGCGGTAGGCCTCGTGCAGCGCGGGCAGGCGGTCGACGATCTCCTCGACGCTCGCCGTGGCCGGCAGGTCGACCACCAGCGGCTTGACCTTGGTGCGCAGGAAGTGGTCGGGGCAGCTGGTGCCCAGGGCCGCGAGCGCCGGGTGCCGGTCGTGGGCGAGGAAGTCGAGGACCACGTCGGTGTCGGTGAAGTGGCCGACCTGCGGCGCGTCGTGCGAGGCGATCGCGCGCACGTGCGGGGCGAGCGCCGCGGCCTTGGCGCGTCGCTCGGCCTCGGGCAGCGGCTCGTAGCCGGCCAGGGCGGCGCCGAACGGCTCGGGCCGGCCGTTGGCCTCGATGTAGGCCGCGGCGGTCTCGATGATCCACCGGCTGTTGCGCTCGGCCTCCTCGGACGTCTCGCCCCAGGCCGTGATGCCGTGCCCGCCGAGCACGGTGCCGACCGCCTCGGGGTGGGCGGCCTTGATGCCGGCGATGTCCAGGCCCAGCTGGAAGCCGGGGCGCCGCCACGGCACCCACACGACCTTGCCGCCGAAGACCTTGGCGGTGAGGTCCTCGCCGTCGGCGGCGGTGGCGATCGCGATGCCGGCGTCGGGGTGCAGGTGGTCGACGTGCGGCGCGTCGACGAGGCCGTGCATCGCGGTGTCGATGCTCGGCGCGGCGCCGCCCTTGCCGTGCAGGCAGTAGTCGAAGGCGGCGACCATCTCGTCCTCGCGCTCGACGCCGGGGTAGACGTCGACGAGCGCGCGCAGGCGGTCGAGGCGCAGCACCGCGAGCCCCTGCTCGGTGAGGGTGCCGAGGTCACCGCCGGAGCCCTTGACCCACAGCAGCTCGACGGGCTCGCCCGTCACCGGGTCGGGCACGGCGGCCTTGGCCGAGGTGTTGCCCCCGGCGTAGTTGGTGTTGCGCGGGTCGGCGCCCAGGCGGTTGGAGCGGGCGATGAGGTCCTCGACGGCTCGAGGGACGGCCGGGTGGGTCATGGGGTCACTCCGTGGTTCGGTGCGGGGTCGGCACGGGGTCGGTCGGCACGGGGTCGGGGCTCGGGGCGGGGCGGTCAGGCGCCCCAGGACGCCTGGGTGCCGCCGACGCGCTCGGCGGCGATGCGCTGCTGGTAGCCGGACTCGGCGTACGCCCGCATCGGGTCCTCGGGCAGGCCGCGGGCGGCCCGGTAGGCGGCCAGGTCGGCGCGCACGTCGGTCCAGAACGCGTCCATGAAGACCGTGTTCGCGCCGAGCACGTCGCCGGCCTCTTGCGCCTTCGTCAGCGCCTCGCGGTCGAGCAGCAGGGCCTTGGCCACCGCCTCCTGGACGTTGAGCACCGAGCGGATCTGGCCGGGGATCTTGTCCTCGACGTTGTGGCACTGGTCGAGCATGAGCTGCACGTCGCTGCCCGGCTCCAGGCCGCCGCCGCGGACCACCTCGACGATGATCCGGAAGAGCTGGAACGGGTCGGCCGCGCCGACGATGAGGTCGTCGTCGGCGTAGAAGCGGGAGTTGAAGTCGAAGGACCCGAGCCGGCCCAGCCGGAGCAGCTGGGCGACGATGAACTCGATGTTCGTGCCGGGCGCGTGGTGGCCGGTGTCGAGGCACACGACGGCGCGCTCGCCGAGCTGGACGACCTGGGCGTAGCTGGTGCCCCAGTCCGGCACGTCGGTGTGGTAGAACGCCGGCTCGAAGAACTTGTACTCGAGCACCAGGCGCTGGTCGTCGGCCAGCTGGGCGTAGATCTCGGCCAGCGACTCGTGCAGCAGGTCCTGGCGCGTGCGGATGTCCGCCTGACCCGGGTAGTTGGACCCGTCGGCGAGCCAGATCTTCAGGTCGCGCGAGCCGGTCTGGCCCATGATCTCGATGCACTCGAGGTGGTGGTCGATCGCCTTGCGCCGCACGGCGGCGTCGGTGTGCGTGAGCGAGCCGAGCTTGTAGGCGTCGTCCTGGAACGTGTTGGAGTTGATGGTGCCGAGGCCCACGCCGTGGTCCCGGGCGAACGCCCCGAGGGCGGCATAGTCGTCGACCTTGTCCCACGGGATGTGCAGGGCGACGGTGGGCGCCAGGCCGGTGAGCGCGTGGACCTGGGCGGCGTCGGCGATCTTCTCCTGCGGCGTGCGCGGCGTGCCGGCGGTGGAGAACACCTTGAAGCGGGTGCCGGAGTTGCCGTACGCCCAGGAGGGCACCTCGATGGCGAGGCGGTCGAGCACCGGGACGATGTCGTCGAAGGTCATCAGAATGCTCCTTGCTGGGGGTCCACGGCGCCGTCGGCGCCCTGCGTCGGGGTCGCCTCGTCGGCGCGCTCGTCCGGGCTCCCGTCCGGCGGGGCGGTGGCCGCGAGCTGGGTCTCGAGGTGGAACACCTCGGTGAGCGTGGTCAGCTGCTCGTCCGGTCCCGCGCCGTCGAAGAACCGCGACATGGCCGCCTGCCAGCGGGCGTTGACGTCCCGCTGCGCCATGCCGGCGCGCGCGGCGTCGATGTCGTCGCTCTCGACGTAGCCGACCACCGTGCCGTCGGGGGCGGTGAAGATCGAGTAGTTGCGCCAGCCGGTCTCGTGCAGCGCCCGGAGCATCTCCGGCCACACCGTCGCGTGGGCCTCGGCGTACTCGGCGAGCACCTCCGGGCGCACCCGGAAGGTGAACATCGTGCGGCTCATCGTGCGGTCTCCCGTGCGCGGCCGGCCGGCGTGGCCGTCCGTCCGGTGGTGCTCCTCGCTCCTGTGCGCACTGCGCCCGTCCCTCCGTCGTCCTCGACGTCGTGCCGACCGACTCGACCATGAATCGTTTCAACCACGGACCACGTTACACGGGCCCCGGCCTCGGCGACAAGGGGCGCGCCCGCGACGCGCCGAGGTCACGGCGCCGGGGCGGATACTGGTCCGGTCCCGCCACCCCCGGAGGATCCGTGCTTCAGCCGCCCCGCCGACGCCGTTCCTCGATCTCCGACGTCGCCCGCCTGGCCGGCGTGTCCGTCGGCACCGTCTCGAACGTCCTCAACCGGCCGCAGCGGGTCTCCGCCGCCACCCGCGAGCGGGTCCAGGCGGCGATCGCCGAGCTGCGGTTCGTGCCCAACGGCTCGGCGCGCCAGCTGCGGGTCGGCTCGGTGACCACGGCCGGGGCGATCGTGCTGGACCTGACCAACCCCTTCTTCACCGACGTCGCGCGGGGCATGGAGGACCGCCTGGCGCAGGACGACTGGACGCTCATGGTGGCCAGCTCGGAGGAGGCGCCCGAGCGTGAGGCGCGATTCCTGCGCCTGTTCGAGCAGCACGGCGTGCAGGGCGTGGCGCTCGTGCCGTCGTCCGAGGACGTCGAGCCGCTGCTGGCGCTGCACGAGCGCGGTGTGCGGGTCGTCCTGCTCGACCGACCGTCGCCGGTGCCGCAGCTCGCCTCCGTGGCGGTCGACGACGTCGCGGGCGCCGCGATGGCCGCGCGCCACCTGCTCGCGCAGGGTCACCGGCGGCTCGTCCTCCTCAACGGGCCGCGCACGATCCTGCAGTGCGCCGACCGGTACGCCGGCGTCGTCGCCGCGCTCACCGAGGCGGGGCTCGACCCGGCCGAGGCGCTCGAGGAGGTCACCGTGACGCTCAACGCCGCCGGCGGCGAGCACGGCGCCCGCGAGCTGCTGGCCCGCCGCACCGGCCGGGGCCCCGTGGCGGTCTTCTGCGTCAACGACCTCGTCGCGCTCGGCGTGCTGCGCACGCTGCGGCGCGAGGGCGTCGACGTGCCCGGCGAGGTCGCCGTCGTCGGCTACGACGACGTCAGCTACGCCGCCGAGCTGACCGTCCCGCTCACGTCGGTGCGCCAGCCCACGCACGACCTCGGATGGACCGCCGCGGACCTCCTCGTGCGCGGCGGCGCGGCGGAGAGCGTCGTCTTCCAGCCCGAGCTCGTGGTGCGGGAGTCGAGCGGCGGGGCCGCCGCCGGCTGACCCGCGCTCGGCGCCGCCGGCTCAGAGCCCTCGCGAGCGGCCGAAGCCGAAGGGGATCGGTATCGGCCCGCAGCAGCACACCCCGCGCACCTCGGCGTTCGTCAGCAGCCGGGCCGCGTGGTAGCAGGCCAGCAGCTGCGCGGCCACGGGCACCACGCCGCGGACCACCCCGCGCTGGGCGACGATCCGGCGCGCCGCGGCGGAGCAGGTGGTGTCCCCGTGGGCGACGCCGTACGCGCAGCGCCATCCCTTCCGCGGCGAGAGGTGCCGCTGGTAGGCACGGACGAGGGCGTCGGCGGCGCGGGCTGCGGGCGTCATGCCCGTCACCGTACGAGGCGCCGGGCCCGCCCGCCCGAGGGAGGGCCCTGCCATCGACGGGACGTCGACGGGGACGCCGGCGCGCCGCGGCGCTCGCGGCGGCGACCGCGCGACGTGGCCCCTAGCGTGGACGCATGGCCAGACGGCGGGTGCGGGCCGTGGTGCGCGGCATCGTCCAGGGCGTGGGGTTCCGCGCCGCGGTGGAGGACGCCGCCGACGGCCTGGGCGTCTCGGGCTGGGTGCGCAACACGGTCGAGGGCACGGTCGAGGTGGAGGTCGAGGGCGACGGCGGCGCGGTCGAGGCGATGCTGGCGTTCCTGCGGGAGGGCCCGCGCGCCGCGCGCGTGACCGGCGTGGAGCTCCGCGATGTCGCTCTGCAGCACGAGGCGGGCTTCCACGTGACGGGATGACGGCGCAGGATGCCGCCATGACCGCCGACGCCGTCCCGCTCCCGCCGGCGCCCGCCCGCGCCCCCGACCTCGACGACGAGTTCGCCGGCGGACGGCTGGACCCGCGGCGGTGGGTCGACCACTACCTGCCGCACTGGACCACGCCCGACCGGTCGCGGGCGCGGCTCGCGCTCGACGGCGCGGGCCTGCGGCTGCGGATCGACCACGACCAGCCCGACTGGCGGCCGGAGGACGCGCCGCTGCGGGTGTCGAACCTGCAGACGGGCACCTTCTCCGGCCCCGTGGGCTCGCCGCGCGGCACGCACCGGCACCGTCCCGGCCTGCGGGTGCGCACCGCGACGCCGCTGCGGCTGCTGTGGGCGCCGTCGGCGGGCCGCGTCGAGGTGACCGTCAGCGCCACGCGCGACCCCGGCTGCATGCTCGCCGTCTGGCTGGTCGGCACGGAGCACCTGTCCCCCGGACACCGCGGCGAGATCTGCCTGTGCGAGGTCGACGCCGAGGCGGTCGGCCCGGACGGGGCCCGCGCGCGCTCCGGCCTCAAGGCGCACGGCGACCCCGGCCTGGTCACCGACATGGCGGAGGTCACGGTCGCCGGCGACGCGACCCGGCCGCACACCTGGACCGCGGTGTGGGGCGCGGGCGGCACGGTGATCGGCCACGACGGCGTGGTGGTCCGGCGGCTGGCGCAGGCGCCGGCGTACCCGCTCCTCCTCATGGTCGACCTGTTCGAGACCGGTCCGCGCGGGCCGGCCGGCGACTACCCCAAGACGGCGCGCGTGCACCGGGTGCGCGGCTGGAGCGGCGCGGCGTAGCGGCCGGCCCCAGCCCGGCTCAGCCCTGCCCGAGCCCCTCCTCGCGGGCGCGGACGATCGCCGCGGACCGGTCCGGCACCGCGAGCTTGCTCAGCACGTTGCTCACGTGGTTGCGCACGGTCTTGGGGCTGAGCACCAGGCGGCGGGAGATCGCGGTGTTGTCCAGGCCGCGCGCGATGAGGTCGAGCACCTCCCGCTCCCGGTCGGACAGCTGCGGGAACGGGACCCGGGCCGCCGCCCTGCCGCCGACCACGTAGGCCATCGCCCGCTCGGCCACCGAGGGCGCCAGGATCATCGCGCCGGCGGCCACGGCGTGCACGGCCCGCTCCACCTCGGCAGGCCCGGCGGACTTCACCAGGTAGCCGCGCGCCCCGGCGCGCACGGCGGCCACGACCGCGTCGTCGGACTCGTGCATCGTCACCACGAGCACCCGGGCGTCCGGCCGGGCGCGCACCAGGTCGCGGGTGACGTCGACGCCGGAGCCGTCGCCGAGGTCCAGGTCCATGAGGACGACGTCCGGCTCGCCGGTGCCGGGCCGCCCGCCGTCGGGCCCCTCGCCGTCGGGCCGCCCGCCGTCGAGACCGAGCAGCGTGCGCGCCTCGGCGGCGGAGGCGGCCTGCCCGGCCACCTCGATCCCGGCCAGCGAGCCCAGCAGCGCCACCATGCCGAGCCGGAACACCGGGTGGTCGTCGACGACGGCGACCCGCACCGCCGGGCCCGCGCCGCCGACGGTGCCCCCGCCCTCGGCCAGGGTGCCGCTCACGGCGCGACCCCGGCGGGCGCGGCGGGGAGCTCCGTCGGCAGCGCGGGGCGGGCGCGGCCCGGCAGCAGCGGCAGCTCGGCGCGCACGCGGGTGCCCGGGGCGGCGGCGCCGGGGCGGGCCGCCGCGACGACGAGGCTGCCGCCGAGCTCCTCGGCGCGCTCGCGCATCGAGCGGGTGCCGACGCCGGCCGGCGTGCCGGCGGCGATGCCGCGCCCGGCGTCCTCGCAGACCACGGTGAGCGTCTCGGCGCCGACCGCGACCGTCAGCCGGCACTCGGCGGCGCCGGAGTACCGGGCGGCGTTCACCACCGACTCGCTGGCGATGGCGTAGGCCGCCGCGGCGACGTTCGGGTCGAGGCCCGCGCACGGGTCGCACCGCAGGTCGACGACGAAACCGGCGACCGCCTGCCGTCCGGCCAGCTCCGAGAGCGCGGCCTCGAGCCCGAGGTCGTCGAGCGACGGCGGCAGCAGGCTGCGCGAGAGGGCCCGCACGTCCTCGACGCGCTGGCGCACCTCGTCGCCGAGCGCGTCGAGCACCGCGGCGGCGGCCGCCGGGTCGGTGGCGAGCGCGTTGCGGGCGCCCTGCAGCCCGAGCCGCAGCCCGCTGAGCCACGGGCCGATGCCGTCGTGCAGCTCGCGGCGGATGACGCGCCGCTCGGCCAGGCGGGCGGCCGTCGTGGCCTCGCGCGCGGCCTCGAGCTCGCCGGCCGCCTGGGCCAGCGCGAGGCCCGCGCCGAGCACGGGCAGGATCTGGTCCAGCGCCTCGCCGGTGCGGCGGTCGAGCCGCTCCCCCGCCCGCGCGGTGACGTGCAGCCGGCCGAGCACGCGCCCGCCGTGCACGACGTCCCGCACGGCCTCGCCGCCAGCCGGTCCGCCGTCCGGACGCGCGGGCGCGGCGCCGCCGAGCGCGGCGTCGGGCGGCGCCGGCCACTCGATCGTCGCGCGCTCCAGCCGCAGCGCCTCGCGCACGCCGTCGCCGAGCGCGGCGACCAGCCCCTCGGCGTCGGCCGCCGAGGCCAGGCGGCGGCCGACGCTGAGCGCGGCCCGGCCGGGGTCGCCGCCGTCGCCGTAGACGAGGACGTGCACGCGCCGGCGCAGCCAGGCGTGCAGCGGCTGCACGGCGAGCGCGACGCCGACCGCGGCCACGACCTGGGCGGCCGCGCCGTGGACCACGGCGGCGGCGACCACCACGACGACGGCGTACACCAGCGCGAGCCCGAGGGCCAGCATGGCGGCGACGGTGGCCCGCGACAGCACGAGGTCCAGCCCCCACAGCCGGTTGCGCAGCACGCACACGAGGATCGCCGCCGGGAACAGCGCCTGGCAGGCCAGGTGGGTCAGCGGCACGGCGTAGGCGACGTCGGGCGACGCCCACGTGGCCAGCAGCGGCACGAAGGACAGCGCCATGAGGGCGGTGCCGAGGGCGAGCAGCCCGAGCCCGCGGCGGTCGGCCACCGGCCCGCGGCGCCACCGCCAGGCCGTCGCGGCGGCGGTGAGCAGCCCCATGACGACGGCGCCGCCGATGGCTGCCTGCGGCGCGTACGGCGGGGCGAGCAGGAACGCGGCGATCACCGCGGCCCCGCCCGCGACGCCGCACCAGGCGACCGGCCCGAGCCGGCCCGAGCGGACCAGCCACGGAACGAGCACGAACAGCGCGAGCGTGCCGGGCACCCAGGCCCACCCGTACGCCGCGGTCAGCCCGTCGAGCGGGGGCAGCCCCGGGTGCGTCGAGACGTAGCTGCGCCAGGCCCCCCCGAGCGCGGACACGCCGCCGCCGACGGCCGCGAGCGCCGTCAGCCAGCCGACCACGTGCGGGCGCCGGGCGAGCACGACGGCGGCGACGGCGCCGTACACGAGTGCCACGGTGGCGTCCACGAGCACGAAGAGCAGGTCGCCCAGGAGCACGGTGATCCCCGAGGCGACCTGCAGGGCGACGGCGGACAGCCCGAGCGAGCCCGCCAGGACGGCGACCGTCCAGGCGGTGCGGGGCATCCCGGCGCGGCCGGGCCCGGGCTCGGCCACGCCCCCACGGTAGGGGCGTGGCCGAGGCCCGGGCCAGGACGCGGCGGGGATCTCACCCGGCGCGAGCGCCGGCGGGACCGTCCGCACGCTCAGCGGCGGTCGCCGAGCGCGAACCCGAGGGCGGTGACGAGCAGCCAGATCGGGCCGACGAAGCCGGCCAGGTACTGGAAGGGCGAGACGCCGGTGAGCAGGGTGAGCCCGCCGAGGACGAGCCCGACGACGCCGATCCAGCGCGGGGCGGCGCCGTGGCGCAGCGCCGCGACGCCGAGGGCGACGCCGGCGACGCCGGCCCCGACCCACAGCCACGGGATGGTGGCGACCCAGTCGGTGTAGAAGGCACCGGAGGAGGCCACCAGCATGCTCGGCTCGGCGACGGCGAACATGAACTGGGTGTCCAGCCCGGTGCCGAGCAGCCCGGCGACGGCGACCAGCACCAGCCCCCAGGACGCGACGGTGGGCAGCAGCGAGCCGGCGGGCGCCTGGACGTCGAGGCGGCGCTTGAGGCCGGCGGCGAAGACGAGCACGAGCAGCGCGCTGGCCAGCGCGGCGGTGTGCATGACCAGCAGGGTGCTGGTCTTGGTGCCGAGGTCGGCGACCATCGCGTCGGGATCGCCGGCCACCTGCTGCCAGTTCGAGCTGAGCGCCATCGAGGCCTGGATGCCGACGACGCCGAGCCCGCCGGCGAGGGCACCGGTCCACGCCCAGCCGCGGGCGGTGGCGGGCCGGGCACGCCGGGCGGTGCCCGGCGCGGCGGCGGTGGTGCCGGCCGGGGTGCCGGCCGGGGTGCCGGCCGGGGTGGTGGCGGGCGGGGTGAGCGAGCTGTGGTCCACTGGCGGTCCTTCCTGTCCGGTCGCCGCGGGTGCCGCGACCGCTGGGTGGTGATGACAGGAAGACGGTCGGCCGGGAGGTGTCCCGGGCACCAGGGACGTCCGTCCCGTTGCTCCGGGAGGTTCGCGCTCCGGGGAGAGGACGGGGCCGACAGGACGCTCAGGGCCGCTGCTGCGCCCGCCCGATGACCTCGCGGGCGGTGTCCGTCAGCGTCCGGCCCTCCCGGGTGGAGCGGTCGACCAGCTCCTCGTACGCGGCGGCCATGTCGAGGCCGTGCTGCTGGGCGAGCACACCCTTGGCCTGCTCGACCGTGACCCGGCCGCCGAGGGCGCGGGCGAGGCGGCGGTCGACGTCCTGCTCGGCGGGGCGGTCGGGCTGGACCATCGCCAGGGCGAGCATGTCGGCGAAGGCCTGGGCCGTGCGCCGCTGCTCGGCGTCCGGCGGCTGCTCCGCGCGGCGGAACAGGTTGAGCCCGCCGATCGTGCCGCCCTGCCAGGCCACGGGCGAGGCGTGCACGCCGTTGAAGCCCGCGTCGACGATCGCGCGGCCCACGGTGGGCCAGCGGTCGACGATCTCGCGACGCCCGGCCACCACGACGGGCGCGCCGGCCTCGAGCACGTCCACGCACGGCCCTTCCGTGCTCATGGCCTGGAAGAGCTCCAGCTGCGTCGCCGCGTGGGACGTCGAGCTGAGCACCTCGAGGCCGGCGCCCGCGCGGACGAGCAGGCCGGCGGCGTCGCCCCCGGCGAAGCGGGTGGCGTCGCGCGTCAGCCGCAGGAGCAGGTCCGTGAGGTCGTGCTCCTGCAGGAGTGCCTTGGCCGCGTCGGCGAAGGAGTCGGCGGGGGTACGCGGAGTCATGGCTCCTCGGTTCTCTTCGCCTCGACCGCGTGCGCCTCGTCGTACCTGAAGACGAGCCGACGGGCGAGGACGTCGTGAGCGACGGTCTCGAGCGTGGTGGTGCTGGCGAAGGCGTGGCCGCGCAGGACGGCGAGCGCGTCGCTGGGCGTGATCCGCAGCTGCGCGGTGACCATGCCGGTCGCCTGGTGGATCTGGGCCCTCGTCGACCAGTCGAGGGAGTCCAGCTCACCGAGCAGCGCGAGCCCGAGGGCGTCGGCGAGGAACTGCGCGTCCTTCAGCCCGCGGCCGAGGTCGGCGACGGCGTAGAGGCTGAGCACCCCGACCACGCGACCGGCGACGCGCATGGGCACGGCGTAGGCGGTCCCGGGCGCACCGACGGCGCGGACCATGTGCGAGAAGAGGGGGAACGCCACGTCGACCGGCCCGTCCTGGTCGATCGTGGTGACGACGATGCGGTCCTCCGTGAGCGCCACGCGCCCCGGGCCCTCCCCCAGCGTCTCCTCGAGGTCGTCGATCTGGGTCGACACGCCGTCGGACGTGCTCACGGTCAGGCGCGCCTCCGGCGTCGCCGACAGGGTGAGCGTCCCGCTCTGCGCGCCGAGGACCTCGACGCAGGCGCGGCACAGCCGCGACGGCATGGGCATGCCCGCGTCGGTGTGCGCGAGGGCCCGCGCGAGCAGGCCCATCAGCTCCGGCGCGCTCACCGCGTCCTCCGTCCTGTCCGTGCCCACGGCCTCCCCGCCCGTGGGCGTGCCCTCGGGACGAGGTCGGTGCCGTACGGCCGCCTCATGCGCACGCGGTGGGGCAGGGCGCGATCACGGCTCGCGCTCGTCGGTGATGTCTCCCCGTGCGCCCAGCGCGAGGGCCCGCAGGAACGACTCGGCGACGTCCCGCTCGCTGACCGCCTGGCGCCGGGACGCCGAGCGTAGCACCCGGTGCGCCTCGTCCCGGGACCAGTCGTTGTTCGCCATGAGCGCGCCGACAGCCCGCTCGACCGCCGCGGCGTCCGACATGCTGCGGTACAGCCCGGCGGCCGCGTCCTCGAGCTCGGCGAACTGCAGGTGCAGCCGCACGGCCGAGGCCACCAGCCCGGCGCACGCCTGCGCCGTCCCGATCTCGGACGCCGTCCACTCCTCGGGAGCCCGGGTGTACACGTTGAGGGTGGTCATCACCGCCGGGCCGACCGGGGCCGGCACGGCGAGCGACCTCGTGAAGCCCTCCTGCGCCGACTGCTTGCGCCAGGCCTCCCACCGGTGGTCGTCGGCCACGGACTGCACGACGTGGAGCACGCCCTGGGTCGCGGCGTCGATGCACGGGCCCTCGTCGGACCGGACCTCCGCCTGGTCGCACCGGGCGGCGGCGGGAGCGCTGCTCGCGGCCACCAGCGTGATGCCGTGCTCGCGCACGGTGATGGAGACCTCGAGGCCCGGCCCGAGGGCGCTCGCCGCGCGCGCCGCGTACTCCTGGAGGTAGGTGTCGACCGCCATGTGCCTGCGTCCCGTCCGGCGGACCCGTCCGCCTGGTGGAGTCGACCACGTCCGTGCGCCGCGCCAGGCCGCGGGGAGGCGCCTGGTGGTGGCCTCAGGCCTCCACCGTACGTCAGCGCGTGCGCGCCTGGTGGGCCTCCGCCTCGAGGAGCGCCTGCAGCACCTGCCGGGCGACCTCGCGCCGCGGGACGTTCCTGTTGGACGACGCCGAGGCGAGGATGTGGTGAGCCTCGTCGGCGGAGCACCCGTTGGTGTGCATGATCGCCCCGACCGCCCGCTCGATCGTCACGGCGTCGGCCAGCTCGTCGCGCCGGGGCGCCGGGGCGGGCCCGGCGGCGGTCAGGCGGCCGCGTGCGGACGAGGCCAGCAGCTGGGCGTAGCCGTCGGCCGCGACGAGCAGGCCTGCGTCCCAGGGGTCGGCCGACCGCGAGTAGAGGGTGAGCGCGAGGTCGACGCCGGGCGCGACCGACGCCGGGACCGCAACCGCCGAGGCGAAGCCCTCCTGCGCCGTCTGCCCGGACCACTCGGGCCACCGGGACTCCTGCCCCACCTGGGCCACGAGCTGCACGCGGTGGTGCTCCATCGCGTCGGCCCAGGGTGCGGACCGCGATCGCACCGCGGCGCGGTCGCAGCGGGCCGCGGCCGGCGTGCTGCTCACCGCCGGGACGCTGACGCCGTCCTGGCGCACCGTGACGGTCGCGTCCAGGACGGCGCGCAGGACCGCTGCCGCGCGGACGACGAAGTCCTCCGGGACCCACCACGACGTCGACGTCGGTCTCACCTCGCTACCCGAGCTCACCTGTGCCGCCCCCGCAGCAGCACACGGTCGAGGATAGGACGCTCGGCGCCGACCCGCTCGGTGCGCACGGTGCCGGGCGCGAGTGCCGCCCGGCGCTCAGGCCGCGACCCAGGGCCGGTCGGTGCGGGCGTGCTCCAGCGCCCAGTCGAGCGCCAGGTCGGCGACCCGCTCCCACCCGTAGGAGCCGCACGTCCAGTGGTCCCGCCCGGCCAGCTCCCGGTACTCGGTCACCGCCGGCGAGCGCCGGTAGCGGCGGGCGTTGGCGCGGTTCACCGACGGCGGCATGATGTGGTCCCGCTCCCCGGCGACGAACAGCAGCGGCGCGCGGTCCGCTGTGTAGTCGACCCAGGTCTCCTGCGGGCCCGGCCTGAAGTTCGCGACGAGGCCGTAGTCGAAGATCCAGCGCCCCGGGGCGGGGATGGCGTAGCGCTCCCACACCTGCCGCGACTCGCGGTCGTCGGAGGTGTTGGTGAAGGCATAGTGGAACTCCTCCGGCGTGAAGCCCACGGCGGCGTTGCGGTTGCTCGGCCGGCGCAGCGCCGGCAGCAGGGACCGCGTCTGCGACCACGGGGTGACCCGCACCCCCTCGGTGGGCGCCGAGTCGATGGCCACGCCGACGGAGCCCAGCCCGCGGGCGAGCAGCAGCTGGGTCAGCGTGCCGCCGAAGGAGTGGCCGACGATGATCGGCGGCACCGCGACGGACTCCACCACCCGGGCCAGGTGGTCGACGACCTCCGGGACGGTCAGCCGGGCGATGACCTCCGGGTTCTTCCGCAGCGCCTCCACCTCGACCTCGAACCCGGGGTACCCGGGGGTCAGGACGGTCAGGCCCTTGGCCTCGTAGTACGGGACCCAGTGCTCCCAGCTGCGGGGTGTCATCCACAGGCCGTGGACGAGGACCACGGTGTCGGGCGTGCTGCTCATGGCGGTGCTCCTTCGGCAGGCGGTGGCACTTCTCGGTGCTGCTGCTCGGGTGCCGGTGCGTCGTCGCACGGGATCCGGCCGCGGCCCGCGGCGCTCGTCGACCGGGCTTCGGGCCGGCGGCGCGGGGCGAGGTCGGGACGGAGCGCTCCCCCTCGCCGTCGAGCGTACGTCGCGGCGAGAGCACCGTCACGGTTCCTAGTTCTTGCACTGAGTGCACCCTGAAACCTAGGCTCGTGGCGTGCCCTCGACGCCGGACGTCCCCGACCGCCGGGCCGCGCTCAAGGCGCGCCACCGCCAGGCGATCGTCGCCGCCGCGGTCGCGCTGATGGACGAGCGGGCCAGCTCCCGCTTCTCCGTCGACGAGCTCGCCGCACGGGCCGGCGTCTCCCGGCGCACGGTCTTCAACCACTTCGCCTCGCTCGACGACGTGGTCATCGCCGCGGCGTCCGAGATCCTCAGCGACGTCGTCGACGAGCTCGGCGTCCGTGCCGGCGCGGCCGGCCCGGACGCCGACCTGCTGGACCAGCTGGCGGCCGCGACGCGCGCCACCCACCTGGTGCCCCTGATGTCCCGGCTCGTGCGCATGCTCGGCGCCGAGGGCACCGAGCTGCCGGCCCGCGAGGCCGCGCTCGTCCAGCGCACGTTCGCCCTGCTCGACGAGCGGCTCACGGCCACCATGGTCCGCCGCCACACCGGGCTGGACGACCTCGCCGTCGAGCTGCTGGTCGTGGCCTTCATGGCGGGCGCGCTCCTGCTCTTCCGCCGCTGGTACGCCGCCACCGGTGCGGTGGACGACGAGCGCTCGCGCCGGCTGTGGGACGAGCTGCTCGGCCACCTGGTCGCCCTGCTGCGGGACGGCCAGCGCGCGGCGCACGCCGTCCCGTGAGCACCACCTGAGGCCCGGACCGGTCCCGGGCCCGCCTCCTGCCGATCTTCCGCCCCTGTCCCGACCCGAAAGGTCACCATGGCTGAGCTCCTCTACCGGGTGGGACGCGCCTGCGCGCGCCACGCCCGGGCCGTCATCGCCGCGTGGGTCGCGGTGCTCGTGCTCGCCGGCGGGGCGTTCGCCCTGTTCGGCGGCACGCTCGCCTCGAGCTTCGACATCCCCGGCACCCCCACCGCCCAGGTGACCCAGAAGCTGCAGGACGCGCTGCCGGACGCGTCCGGCGGCACCGGCCGCGTCGTCGTGCGCACCACGGACGGCGGGGAGCTCACCGAGGAGCAGCGGGCCGAGATCTCCGACCGCGTCACCCGGGCCGCCGCCGTCGACGGGGTCGCGCAGGTCGTCGACCCGTTCGCCACCGAGGCCGAGCTCGCCGAGCAGACGCGGCAGGTCGCCGACGGCCGCGCGCAGGTCGAGGCCGGACGCGAGCAGCTCGCCGCGGGCCGCGAGCAGCTCGACGCCGGGCAGGCGCAGCTCGACGCCGCCCGCGGGCAGGCGGAGGCCGCCGGCCAGGCCGCCGCGGCCGCCGCGCAGCTCGACGCCCAGCAGGCCCAGCTCGACGCCGGCCGCGAGGAGCTGGAGGCCCGGTCGGCGCAGCTCGAGGAGCAGGCCGCCACCCTGGAGCAGGGGGCGACGCTCCTCGAGCTGGCCGACGGGATCCGCATGGTCGCCGAGGACGGCTCGGCCGCGATCGTGACCGTGGCCTTCACCGCGCCCCAGCTCGACGTGCCGAGCGAGGCCAAGCGGGGCGTGCTCGACGCCTTCGGGGCCGCGCCGATCGACGGCGTCCAGGTCGACGCCTCCTCCGAGCTGCTGGAGTCGGTGCCGAGCGTGTTCGGCCCGGGCGAGGCCGTCGGCCTGGTGGTCGCCGCGATCGTGCTCGTGGCCATGCTCGGCACGCTGGTGGCCGCCGGGCTGCCGATCCTCAACGCCCTCGTCGGCGTGGGCGTGGGCGCGCTGGCCACCATGTCCCTGTCCGGCGTGGTCCAGATGGCCTCGGTGACGCCGATCCTGGGTCTGATGCTCGGCCTGGCCGTGGGCATCGACTACACGCTGTTCATCGTCAACCGGCACCGCCGCCAGCTCAAGGACGGCTACGACGTCGCCGAGTCCGTCGCGCTGGCCAACGGCACCTCCGGCAACGCCGTCGTCTTCGCCGGCGCGACCGTGCTGATCGCCCTGCTCGCGCTCAACGTGACCGGCATCCCCTTCCTCGGCCTCATGGGCTCCGCGGGCGCCCTGTGCATCGCGGTGGCCGTGCTCGTCGCCGTGACGTTCACCCCCGCCGTGCTGCACCTGGTCGGCCTGCGCGTGCTGTCCCGCAAGGAGCGGGCCGCCCTCGCCGCCCGCGACGGCGCCGCCGCGCTCGCCGGAGCCGCCGCGTCGCCGACGGCGCGGCCCGCGCTCGCGCCGATGCGCACGGGCCGCGCCGTGCTGCGCGTGCTCGTCGGCGTCGGCGCGCTCGCCGTCGTCGCCCTGCCCGCCCTGGACCTGCGCCTCAACCTCCCGGACGGCTCCTCGGAGACGCACGACTCCACCCAGTACCAGGCGTACGCCACGGTCGCGGAGAAGTTCGGCGAGGGGCAGAACGGCACCCTGCTGGTGGTGGCGGACCTGCCCGCAGGCCTCGACGACGCCGCGGTGGCCGAGCGCCGGCTCGAGATCGCGCAGTCGCTGCACGACCAGGACGACGTCGCCGCCGTGGCGCCGATCGGCGCGGCCGAGGACAACAGCCTGCTGGCCTTCCAGGTGGTGCCCGCCGAGGGGCCGACCAGCGAGTCCACCGAGCAGCTCGTGCACACGCTGCGCGGGCTCGACCTCGACGGCGTCACCGCCCTCGGCGTCGCCGGGTCGGCCAGCGGCAACGTCGACATCTCCGACAAGCTCGCCGACGCCCTGCCCACCTACCTCGCGGTCGTCGTCGGGCTGTCGCTGCTCATCCTGGTCGTGGTGTTCCGGTCGCTGTACGTGCCGGTGATCGCCACGCTCGGGTTCGTGCTGAGCTACTTCGCCACGCTCGGCGGCACGGTGTGGATCTACCAGTGGGGCAACCTCGCCGGCCTGTTCGGCGTCGAGACGCCCGGGCCGATCCTCAACTTCCTGCCCACGATCCTGGTGGGCATCCTGTTCGGCCTGGCGATGGACTACATGCTGTTCCTGACCTCCGGGATGCGGGAGGCCTACGCCCACGGCGCGCCGGCCCGCCTCGCGGTCGTCCAGGGCGTCCGGGCCGGCCGGGCGGTGGTCGTCGCCGCGGCGCTGATCATGATCTCCGTGTTCGGCGGGTTCATGTTCTCCCACTCGGCGATGATCCGGCCCATCGGCTTCGCGCTGGCCTTCGGCGTGCTCGTCGACGCCTTCGGAGTGCGGATGCTCATCGTCCCGGCCCTCATGCACCTGGCCGGCGACAAGGCGTGGTGGCTGCCGCGGTGGCTCGACAGGCTCCTGCCGGACGTCGACGTCGAGGGCGCCTCGCTCGAGCGTCGCCACCCGCACCACGAGACCGGCAGGTCCGCCGAGGCAGCGGAGCCGACCCGCGCCTGACCGGCAGGACGTCGCCTCGGGCGTCACGACGACGGCACCCCGCCGCCCGCACCGGGCGGCGGGGTGCCGTCGTCCGCGCGGGCGGGGGTGGCCGTCAGGGCGCTCCTCGCTCGGCCCAGGACGCCGCGAGACCGGACAGGTCCTGAGCGACGGTCCGCAGCCGGGTGGCGTCGCCGTCCCCGACCGCGAGGGCGTACCCGAGCAGGAACGTGGTCAGCGGCCCGGCCGGTCCGCCGACCCGTCCGGCGACGTCGTCGGCGAGGTCCGCCAGCGCCTCGGCGTCGATGACGTCGCGCGGCACCCCGAGCCGCACGGCGACGTGCTCCACCCAGCCGTCCAGGTCCCCGCGGTCGTGGTCCTCGCGGCCCAGGTCCTCGGGATCCGCGTCCGCGGAACCCAGGTTCTCGGGAGTCATGGGGTCCCTCCGCCTGCCAGGTGATCGGCGTCCGCGCCGTGCCCGCCGGGTCGGCGCGCCTCGACCATGGTCGGCCCAGGGACGGGCCGTCGCACGGCCGCGCACCGCTCCGGCACCCGGCGCCCGGCCCAGGTGCGGGCCGCTGCCGGCCCACCGATGCTCGATCGGGAACCCAGGAACCGATCGAGGGAGCAGGCGCATGCGTGCCGTCGTCTACCGCGGGCCCAACCAGGTCGAGGTCACCGAGGTCCCGGACCCCGGGGTCCAGGAGCCGACCGACGCGATCGTCCGCATCACCACCACGAACATCTGCGGCTCCGACCTGCACATGTACGAGGGGCGCACGAACGTCGAGGAGGGCAAGGTCCTCGGTCACGAGAACATGGGCGTCGTCGAGGAGGTCGGCCCGGCCGTCAGCCGCGTCAAGGTCGGCGACCGGGTCAGCGTCCCGTTCAACATCGCCTGCGGGACCTGCCGCAACTGCCTGCACGGCTGGACGTCGTACTGCACGCGCACCAACCCCACCGAGGGCATGGACGGCGCCGCGTACGGCTACGCCAGCATGGGCCCGTACGACGGCGGCCAGGCGGAGTACCTGCGGGTGCCCTTCGCCGACGTCAACCTGCTCGAGCTGCCGGAGGGCACCGAGCACGAGAACGACTTCACGATGCTCAGCGACATCTTCCCCACCGGCTGGCACGGCGCAGCGATGGCCGGCGTCTCCCCCGGCGACGACGTCGCCGTCTTCGGCGCGGGACCCGTCGGCCTCATGGCCGCGCACAGCGCTCTGATCATGGGCGCCGCGCGGGTGTTCGTGGCGGACAAGGAGCCCGACCGGCTGCGGCTGGCGGAGTCGATCGGCGCCACCGGCATCGACGTCTCGGCGGGCAGCGCGGTCGAGCAGATCATGGAGCACACGCAGGGGCGCGGCACCGACTGCGGCGTCGAGGCCGTCGGCTACCAGGCCCACGACCCCTCCGGCGAGGAGCACCCCGAGCTCGTGCTCGACAACCTGGTGGAGACCGTCCGCAGCACCGGCGGCATCGGCGTCGTCGGCGTGTACATGCCGCAGGACCCGGGCGCGGTGACCGAGCAGGCGCAGCAGGGCCGGATCCCCTTCCAGTTCGGCACCCTGTTCTCCAAGGGCCAGCACCTCGGCACGGGGCAGGCCCCGGTGATGCGCTACAACCGCCAGCTGCGCGACCTGATCATCGCCGGGCGCGCCCGGCCGTCGTTCATCGTGTCGCACGAGCTGCCGCTGGACGATGCCGCCGACGGCTACCAGCGGTTCGACGCGCGCGAGGACGGCTGGACCAAGGTGCTGCTGCGGCCCGCCGAGCTGGGGGCGGCGTGACCGCCTCGCGGTCCGGCCGCGTCTTCGTCAACTAACCCCTGTGGGGCGACGAGGTGCCCGCCACGGTCACCGAGCTGCGCGACGGGCAGGCCGTGCCGTACCCGAGCGAGGAGTGGAACGCCCCGGCCGGGGACGACGACCGCACCGCGTTCGTGTCGGTGCAGAGCGTCGTCGTCGACCCGGCGGACCGGCTCTGGGTGCTGGACACGGGCAGCCCGACGTTCCGGCCCACGCAGCCGGGCGGGCCCAAGCTCGTGTGCGTGGACCTGTTCCGCGACGAGGTGGTCCAGGTGATCACCTTCGACCCCGACGTCGCACTGCCCAGCACCTACCTCAACGACGTCCGGTTCGACCTGCGCCGCGGCGAGGCGGGGACGGCGTTCATCACCGACTCCTCCGACTCCGGGCCCAACGGGCTGATCGTGGTCGACCTGGCCACCGGGGAGGCGTGGCGGCGGCTGCACGACCACCCCTCGACCAAGGCGCTGGGCTGGGACGAGCTCCGGCCCGCGGTGGCGGGCCGCCCGTTCGCGCAGGCCCCGGAGCCCGACGGCGACGCGCAGCCGGTGGCGATGGGCGCAGACGGCATCGCGATCTCCGCCGACGGTGCCCGCCTGTACTACTGCCCGCTCGCCTCCCGGCGGCTGTGGAGCGTGTCCGTGGACGCCCTCGTGGACCGCGACCTCGACGACGACGCCGTGGCGGCGACCGTCGTCGACGAGGGCGACAAGGGCACCGCTTCGGACGGTCTGGAGACCGACGACGCCGGGCGGCTCTACCTCACCGCCTACGAGCAGGACGCGGTGCTGCGCCGGCTGCCCGGCGGGGCGTTGGAGACCGTGGTGCACGACGCACGCGGATCGACGCCGGCCCGGTGCGGCTCGGGGGCTGACGCTCTCGCGGGCCGACGACGCACCGGGGCGGCGACGCCGCCCGGCAGGTTCAGCCGGCCGGCTCCGCACGGAGCCGGGCGGCCTGCCGCGTCAGGTGCTCGCGCTCGGGCAGGCTGGCGGCAGCCCGCGCCGCCGCGGCGTAGAGCCGTGCCGCGCCCGCGCGGTCGCCGTCGCGCTCGTGCAGGTGGGCGGCGACCGCGGCGTAGCGGGGCAGCGCCGGGTCGAGCGCTGCCAGGGCCGCGAGCCCCGCCCGCGGGCCGTCCGCCTCCCCCACCGCCACGGCGCGGTTGAGGCGGGCCACCGGGCTGTCGGTGAGCCGCACCAGCTCGTCGTACCACTCGACGATCTGCACCCAGTCGGTCTCCTCGGCACTCCGCGCGTCGGCGTGCAGCGCCGCGATCGCCGCCTGGGCCTGGAACTCCCCCAGCCGGTCGCGGGCGAGGGCGGCCTGCAGGACGGCGACGCCCTCGCTGATCAGCCCGGTGTCCCACGTCCGGCGGTCCTGCTCCGCCAGCGGCACCAGGCCGCCGTCGGGACGGGTGCGCGCCGGGCACCGGGCGTGGTGCAGCAGCATCAGCGCCAGGAGCCCGCCCACCTCCGGCTCGTCCACCTGGGCCGCGAGCCGGCGCGTCAGTCGGATCGCCTCGGCGGTGAGGTCCACGTCGCCGCCGTAGCCCTCGTTGAAGACGAGGTACAGCACGCGCAGCACCGTGCCGACGTCGCCCGGCCGGTCGAGCCGCACGCCGGCGACGGTGCGCTTGGCGCGGCTGATGCGCTGCGCCATGGTTGCCTCCGGCACCAGGTACGCCTGCGCGATCTGGCGCGTGGTGAGGCCGCCGACCGCGCGCAGGGTCAGCGCGACCGCCGACGTCGTGCTGAGCGACGGGTGGGCGCACAGGAAGTACAGCTGCAGCGTGTCGTCGTGCGAGCCGGCCGGGACCGGCGGGGGCTCGGCGTCGACGAGCTCCTCGCGCCGGCGTCGGGAGTCCTCGGCGCGCACGGCGTCGAGGAACCGGCGCCACGCCACCGTCACCAGCCACGCCTGCGGGTCGCGAGGCTCCTCGCGGGACCACGCCCGCAGCGCCTCGACCAGGGCGTCCTGGACGGCGTCCTCGGCCGCCGCGAACGGTGCGCCGCGGCGGACGAGGACGCCGACCACGGCGGGGACGACCGCCCGCAGCCGGACCTCGTCCACCGCCGCCTCACTCGGTGACGGTGGTGGGCACGGTGAGCAACGGTCGCAGCTCGAGCCACTCGTGGATCGGCTTCCCGCCGGCGCCCGGGGCCGCGGACAGCTCGGCGGCCAGCTCCAGGGCGCGGTCGTAGCCGTCGACGTCGATCACCATCCAGCCGGCGATGAGGTCCTTGGTCTCGGCGAAGGGACCGTCCGTGACCGGCGGCCTGCCCTCGCCGTCGTAGCGGACGAAGGTGCCCTCGGGTGAGAGGGCACCCTCGTCGACATACTCGCCGGTGGCCTCCAGACGGGCGGCGAAGTCGCGCATGTACTGCAGGTGCGCGTCGACCTCCTCGGGCGTCCACCGGTCCATCGGCACGTCGTTGACCGGTGCCGGTGCGCCGCGGTAGTGCTTGAGCAGCAGGTACTTGGTCATCGCGTCCTCCTCGGTGCGGTACGGCCCATCGGGGCCGCGCTCAACCCGGGGACGGAGCCGCCGGCGGGTTCTCGACACCGCCGGCGGCCGGCGATCGAGGACCGAGCTCACGCCGCGGCGCGCGCCGACGCCACGCCCGGGCGCGCGAGCACCACCATCGCCACCGCCCCGGTGAGCCCGGCGACGAACGCCGGCGTCGCCACCGCGTCGCGGTGGCCCGGCCACAGCGGCGGCGACGGCCAGGCCGGCGAGGGCTCCGGATCCCATGGGGCCGTCGTAGCCCGGTGCCCCCAGAGCCGCAACGCGGAGGCGGGTCGGACCGCGCCCGCGCCGCGACCGCCCCTCGGCTCGGCCGGCGGCGGCCACGGTGTCCCGGCGGCGCCTCAGCGGTGTCTCAAGAGTGCAAAGCCGCATCTTGAGGGTCCGCCGCCCAGATTGGGCCAGGGCTTGAGGGCGGCACCGAAGTCTTGTCGCAGCCACCCACGGACCGACCGAGAGGCTGCTCATGGCTTCGCTGCTGACCTCCTCCCCCGTCGTCCCGCCGCGCGTGCCCGCCCCGGCGGTCCCGCGGCCGGACGCCGACGACGAGCTCGAGCTGGTGGCGCGCCTGCGGGCGGGCGACGACGGCGCGTACGCCGAGCTGTGGCGCCGTCACCACCCCGCGGGCCGGGGCGCGGCCCGCCGCATCTCGCAGACGCTGAACCCCGAGGACGTGGTGCAGGAGGCGTTCGCCCGGATCCTCGCGGCCGTGCGCCGCGGGAACGGGCCCGTCGGCGAGTTCCGCCCGTACCTGTACGCGGTGATCCGCCGGGTCGCCTCCGACTGGGGCCAGGCGCAGCCCGCCCAGCACAGCGTCGACGAGGTGCCCGAGCAGGCGGACGCGCGCACCCCCCGCGAGGACGCCATGCTCGAGCAGACCATCGTCCAGACGGCGTTCCGCAGCCTGCGCCCCGAGTGGCAGCAGACCCTCTGGTACACCGAGGTCGAAGGCCTGCCCGCGCGCGAGCTGGCGGCGCGCCTCGGCATCAGCGCCAACGCGGCCGCCGCCCTGGCCTACCGGGCGCGCGAGGGGCTGCGGACCGCCTGGCTGCAGGCGCACGTGAACCACGACGGCGCCGACGAGGGCTGCCGCACCGCCATGGAGCGCCTCGCGGCGTACGAGCGGCAGACGCTCGGCCGGCGTGAGTCCGCCAAGGTCGCCGACCACCTCGAGTCCTGCGACTCCTGCTCGTCGGTGGTGCGTGAGATGCACGAGACCGCCGGGCCCCTCCCCGCGTTCGCCGCGGCGGGGAGCGCCGCGACGGTCGCCGCCGCGACACCCGCGCCGACGACCGCCGCGACGCCCAGCGCGACGCCCGGTCCGGCTGCCACGACGCCGGGCGGCACGCGGCGTCGTCCGGCGCGGACCGCCCGGCGGGTGCACCGCGCCCTCGTCCCGGCCGGCGCCCGCTGACGGGCCGCCACGCCGGAGGGCGCTTCCCGGACACCAGCCGTGCCGTGTCGTGAGCGGCTGCTAGGTTCTGGGGCGTGAACGAGCCGTGGGCCAGGGGGGCCGCCGTTGTCGTCGAGGACGACGAGGAGGTCCGTGGGCTGCTCGAGCTGACCCTGCAGCAGGCCGGCTTCACCGTCCACACGGCGGCCACGGGGGTCCAGGGCGTGGCGCTGGCCAAGACCGTCTCCCCCGTCGTGACGACGGTGGACGTCTCCCTGCCGGACATCGACGGGTTCGAGGTCGTCCGGCGGCTGCGCACCTTCTCCGACACCCTCGTCATCATGGTCACCGCCCGCGGCGACGAGCCGGACACGCTCATGGGTCTGGAGTCCGGCGCCGACGAGTACGTCACCAAGCCGTTCCGCCCGCGCGAGCTGCGCGCCCGCGTCGACGCCCTGCTGCGGCGCGTGTCCTCCGCCGGCACCCCGCAGCCGGCGCCGCCCCTGGAGCCCGAGCCGGAGCCCGAACCGGCCCGTGGCATCGAGCTGGACGCCGCCCGGCGCACCGTGCAGGTCGACGGCGAGCTCGTCTACCTCACCCGCACGGAGTTCGACCTCCTGGCCCGGCTGTACGCGGCCCGCGGCCGAGCCGTGGCGAAGGGCGACCTCGCGGCCGTGCTCTGGCCCGACGGCGACAACCACGGCGCGGTCGTCAGCGAGGCCGACCGGCGCACCGTCGAGGTGCACCTCGCCAACCTCCGGCGCAAGCTCGGCGACAGCCCCAGCGCCCCGCGCTTCATCCACACGGTCCGCGGGCTCGGCTACCGCTTCCAGCTGAGTTAGGCACCGTCGTCCGGCCGGGCGCCGTCGTGGGACGCGGCCCGCGCACGGCCGCGGGCCGACGGCGCCGGGTCCTCAGTGCAGGATCTGGGCCAGGACGGCAGCGGTCTCCCGCGCCAGGCGCTCCAGCGGCACGATGCCGTGCGCGCCGAACGGCTGGAAGGGGTCGGCGGCCAGCCGGCGCACCACCGCGTACGCCTCCTCGGCCAGGGGCACGGCGCCGACCATCGTGCTCGAGCTGGCCAGGGACAGGGCAGCGTCCCGGACGCCGGGGCGGTCGCCGTCGGCCGCGGCCTGGCGCAGGCGCTCGAGCCGCTCGCCCAGCACCCGCAGGTAGCGCTCGGCGAACTGCTGCGCGCCCTGCGGCCCGACGTCGTCGGCGAGGCGACAGAGCGCGTCGGGGTCGACCGCGCCGGTCATCGCGAGACCTCGGCGGCGCACACCCGTGCCCGGTTCCAGGTGGTCATGACGTCTGCTTTCCGTGCGGCGAGTCGTCAACCATCCTGCTGCGGCCGGCTCAAGGCGCGCCCCAATGTCACCACCGGATGCTCAAGAAAAGCCTTGGGCTTCTTGAGCGACCGCCCCGGCGCCCTGTGCCCGCGACGTCTCCGAGAGATCAGCGGAACGTGGTGGCGTAGTACGTCTGCTGGTCCACCGTCTCGGCGGTGATGTTCTGGGTGATCTCGGCACGGCGCCGCAGGTTGTCGGCGAACCGCAGCGAGTCGTCGTTGAACCGGGAGACGTCGTAGGCGCACACGACCTGGTGCTCGCCGAGGTAGGCGATGAGGACGTCGAGCATGTCCATGAACGTGCGCGTGGCGCGCCGGCCCGGGTGCGCGAGCGTGAACCCGACGTACCAGATCGCCTTGCGCGCCGCGTGCTCGGGGTAGCGCGCCGCGAAGAACTCGGGGCTGACCCAGGGCACCGCGTCGAGGTCCGTGGCGAGGGTCGTGAGGCCGACCGGCTCGCCGTGCTCGTCGCGGGCGAGGAGCTTGAGCACGCGCGGGTCGGCCATCTCCGCGTCGAACTCGTCGCGGTGCAGCACGTGCCGGGCCGCCGCGCGGGTGCGCAGCGGCTCGAACGCCTCGAGGTAGAGCTTCCAGAAGCCCTCGGCGACGTCGCCCGACACCGCGGTCTCGAACGTGACCTCAGCGGCCATCGCCGGCCTCCTCCCAGCCCGCGCGACGGTAGGTCGCGACGACGAGCGCGCAGACGGGCAGCGTCTCGCACGTGATCCCCGTGATCCGCCGGCCCTCCGGCTCGTAGAGCCCGCCGCGGGTGAGCGACAGGTCCTCGAGGCTGTGCGTGAGGTCGGTGGCCACCTGCTCGTGGGACGGCCCCTCGTGCTCGACGAAGAGGCCCGCGCCGCTGCCGTCGATCCGGCGCGACCAGGCGACGCCGGCCCAGGCCTCGTGGCCCGGCAGGGAGGCGTGCGCCTCGGCGTAGACGCAGTAGAGGGCGTCGCCGTGCTCCCCCTTCAGCTGCTCCGAGCCGTCCACCTCGAGGATCCGGCTGCCCGCCGGGACGACGGAGCTGAGGCGGATGAGGTTGTAGTCGTTCACGCCGGCGGCGGCGAGGGCGGCGTCGAACGCGGAGAGCGTCGTCCGACCGGTGCCGACGCCGGTGCTCACGCGGATGGTCAAGGGCTCGGTCATCAGGTCCTCGGGAGTGAGTCGTCGGGCAGGGCGTCGCCGTCACCGGCACGGCCGGCGGCGGCATCCAGGAGGTCGAGCACACGGGGCAGGACGGCATCCAGCGGTCCACGCCCCGTAGCCAGGGAGACAGTACGGCCTGCGGGCGCGTCGCCCGGGTGCCACACGCCGGGTCCGGGCACGAAACCCGAAGCGTCCGTGCTGGTCAGTGCGCTGGCCGGTGCGCTGGCCGGTGCGCTGGCCGGTGCGCTGGCCGGCGCGGCGTCCGCGCCGAGGTGGACGACCAGCGGCACCTGCAGCAGGCGGCCGTCGGTTCGCAGGTCCGCCACGAGGGCGGGCCCGCCCGGGTCGTCGCACGCGTGGCCGAGGACCACGAGGTCCGGCTCGAGGCCGCCGGCGAGCGCGTCGCGGGCCTCGGCGACCGAGGACACCTGCGTGACGACCAGCCCGCCACGGACGAGGTCCGCCGCCAGCGCGCGACGGCCGGCGTCGTCGTCCTCCGCGAGCAGCACCCGGCGGTGGTGCGGCCGCAGCCGGACGACGTCCCGGACCGTCCCGGCGAGGGCCGCGGGGCCCACGGGCACGATCAGCGTCGGCACCGGGGCGGCCACGGCGGCGTACCGCACCCGGCTGAGGGCCGGCGCGGCGGCGTCCGGCGTCGCGAGGTCGAGCACCACCACCGCGGTGGGCTCCCGCTCCAGGGTCGCGAGCGCCGCGGGACCGTCCGTCGCGGCGATGGCCTCGTACCCCCGCTCCCGCAGCACCGGGCGCAGCGCCGCGACGACGGCGGCGTCGTCGTGGACGACCACCACCCGCGTCGGCGCGGCACCGCCGTCCGACGGCGCCGCCGGCACGGTGCGGACGGTGTGCTGGGCCACGCGGCGCAGGGTGAGGCGGAAGCTCGATCCCGCGCCCTCGCCGTCGCTGACCGCCCAGATCCGGCCGCCGTGCTGCTCCACGATGCTCCGGGCGATGGCGAGCCCGAGCCCCGTGCCGCCGCGCTCGCGCGCGTCGGAGGCGTCCACCTGCTCGAACCGCTGGAACACCGCCTCCAGCTTGTCCACCGGGATGCCGCGTCCGTCGTCGTCGACGCGCAGCTCCACGAGGTCGCCGGCCGGCACCGCCACCACACGGACGGTGCCGCCGGGCGGGGAGAACTTCACGGCGTTGCTCAGCAGGTTGGTCAGCGCCTGCACGATGCGCTCGCCGTCCGCGCGCACGACCTCCGCCGAGGCGGCGGGTCGGATGGTCACCCCGGCCTCGTCCGCGAGGACCGACACCTGCTCGACGGCCGCCGCGACGAGCGCCTCGACACGGTGCTCACCCAGCTCCAGGCGCGAGTTGCCCGCGTCCATGCGCTCGATGTCCAGGATGTCGTCGACCAGCCGGCTGAGCCGCTCGCTGCTGGTGAGCGCCACGTGCACCATGCGCGCCGCCTGCTCGGGCGAGGCGTCGAGCACGCCGCTGTCGAGGAGCCCGAGGGCTCCGCGGATCGACGTGAGCGGGGTGCGCAGCTCGTGGCTCACCACGGAGACGAACTCGTCCTTCATGCGCTCCACCGCGCGCCGCTCGGTGACGTCGCGGAAGGCCACGACCGCGCCGCGGACGACGTCGCCGTCGCGCAGGGGGCTGGCCGTGACCTCGACCGGCACCTCGCGGCCGTCGAGCCGCCGGTAGACGTCCAGCTCCGCGGCGGCCGTGACCCCGTCCCGCACCGCCTCGGTGATGTAGCAGTGCTCCACCGGGTACGGGGTGCCGTCCTCGGTCGGCGCGTGGAACGTGTCGTGCGCGTCGCGCCCCACGAGGTCGACGGCCAGCGCGCCCAGGAGCCGCGCGCCGGCGGCGTTGACGAAGGTGACCCGGCCCGCGGCGTCGACGCCGTAGATCCCGTCCGCGACGGACTCCAGCGTGTGCTCGCGCTCGCTGGCGAGCGAGCGCAGCTGCGCGGTGCGCTCCTCCACGCGCCGCTCCAGGCTCTGGCGCAGCGACTCGTTGTCCACGACCACGAGGATCTGGCGCAGGACGACCGCGACGAGCACCACGATCCACAGGGCGTTGGCCGCCCACGGCACGCCGCTCCGGTACCCCTCGCCGACGCGCACGAGCGCGGCGGCGAGGAAGAGGCAGAAGGTCACGACCGTGCCGAGCACCGGGGACCCGACGCTGCGTCGACCCTCGACGTGATAGCCGAACGCCGCGGGGTGCTGGGCCGCGAGGGCCCCGGCGACGTACCCGCCGACCCACCCGACGTCGACGGGGCTGCCGAACGTGAACCCGCCGCCCGCCGACAGCAGCGCGAACGCGACGTCGGCCACGGCGTACAGCAGGAACCCGCTGCCGACGATCGCCAGCGGCACCCGCTCCGCCTCGCTCGAGCGCGTCATCACGAGGACGGCGAACGTCGCCAGCAGGGCGTCGACCACCGGCAGGGCGTAGGCACCGACGTCCGGCAGCGCCTGGGTCAGGTCCGCGCGCGGGATCACGCCCGAGATCGCGATGTACAGCACGGAGCCGCCGACGACGACGCTGTCCAGCAGCATGCGGACGAGCTCCGGGCCGCGCGGGCGCACGGTGGGGAAGAAGGCGAAGGCGACCACGGCGAGCGTCAGGGCGGCGATGTACGCCGCGTCACCCGTGTAGGGGTCGCCGACCAGGCCGGCGTAGAGGTTGCCGAGCAGGCCCACGAGCCCCGCCAGGGCGAGCGTCCCCCAGGCCCGCCGCCGTCGGCCCGTCGAGCGGAGGGCGCCGACCGTGCAGCTCACCGTGCCGACGAGGGCCGCGGCCGCGATCGCCGCCCGGGAGACGTCCGCCCGCGTCGCGGCGTCGAGCGGGCTGGCCAGCACGGCGACGAGCAGGACGAGCGCGACGCCGGCCACCCAGCACCAGCGCACGAAGCTGCCTCCTGCGCGCGAAGCGGCGCGTCCGGCTCCCCCCATGGGCCTGAGCGTAGGAGACGGTGGCCCCGAGCGCCGGTTACCTCGCCGCCACGGCGTGGTCCGGGCACGGCGAGGCGGCGATGTCGGTGCCGCCGGGATACCGTTCGAGGGTTCTGAGCGGCTGATCAGGGGGTGCGCGTGGGTGCAGGGGGCCGGCACGTGGTGGTCATCGACGACGACCCGTCCATCCGTGAGGTCGCGGCGCTGGCGCTCTCGGCCGTCGGGGGGCACCAGGTCAGCACGGCGGGCGACGGTGCCGAGGGCATGGAGCTCGCACGGCGCGTCCAGCCGGACGCGATCCTGCTCGACGTGATGATGCCGGTGCTCGACGGGCCGACGGTGCTCGGCCGCATGCGTGCCGTCGAGGCGCTGCGCGACGTGCCCGTCGTCTTCCTCACCGCCAAGGTGGGCGCGCAGGACATCTCCCGGCTGGACGGGCTGGGGGCGGTCGCCGTCTTCACCAAGCCGTTCGACCCGCTCATGCTCCCGCAGCAGCTCGCCGACGTCCTCGGGTGGGACGCGTGAGCGGCCCGGCGCACGCCGACGCCGCGCACTTCGACGACGCCTTCGCCGTGCTCGCCGCGCGGGCGCGCCGGCGCAACCTCGACCGTACCGACCGGGTGCTGGCGCTGCTGGCCGCGGGAGCCCCGGCCGTCGGCCACCTCCTCGACCCCGCGGCGCGCGACGAGGCGATGCAGCTGTGCCACGCCGTGGCGGGCTCGGCGGGGACCTTCGGCGAGCACGACCTCAGCGACGCGGCGCGGCGCCTGGAGACCGCCCTGCGCGACGGTCCCGACGACGCCGTCACCATCGCCCTGGACGGGCTGCGCGCCGCCGCGGGCCGCACGCCCTAGATCCGCTCCCGGCTCCTCACGCGCCGCCGGGCGGGAGGGCGACAGGCAGCGTGGACGACGAAGGCCCTGACCGCGGACGCGGTCAGGGCCTTCGGTGCGCAGGTGCCGCAGCGGCGCCGCGGCACGGTGAGCGCGGTCGGTGCCGTCAGTGCGTGACCTTCCGGCGGCCGGCGAGCCCCTCGGCCACCCCGATCAGGAGCACGGCGGCGATGACGGCCACGATGAACCCGACCACGTTGAGCTCGAAGATGTCTCCGGTGCCCAGCAGGTTCGCGACGAGCCCGCCGATGACCGAGCCCACGAGGCCCAGGAGCAGGGTCGCGATGATCCCGAGGTTCTGCTTGCCCGGCTTGATGAGGCGTGCCAGGGCCCCGATGACGAGGCCGGCGACGATGAACCCGATCACTGCTTTCCTCCCAGTTCGATGCTGATGGATCTCCTGCCACCTTGGCAGACCCGCCGCGCTCTCGCCTGCGGAGACGCAGCCGCGGCGCTCCCCGGGGCGAGCGGCGGCCGCCTCCGGCAGACTTTCCGGGTGCCCTACCCCCTCGCGCCGGCGGCGCGGCGGCTGCGCGCGCGTCGCGCCCGGCGCCGCGCGGTCCTGGTGCCCGGGGACGCGGTTCGCGTCGCCGCCCTGGCGAGCGTCGTGGTCGGGCTGGCCGGGTTCGGTGCCGTGGTCGGCGCGGTGCTCTTCCTCGTCCTCGGCGGCACCATGCTGGCCCGCGCGCTCGGGGCGCCACGGACGCTCGACCTCGCCCTCGGGACGACCACGCTCGTCGCCGCCTGGGCCGCCGCGCTCGACTGGTACCGCGCCCTGGGCTGGCTGGACCTCGCCGTCCACCTCGTCGCCACCGGGCTGATCGCCGCCCTGGCGCACCTCACGCTCGTCCGCCTGGGCGTCGCGCCACCGCCGGACGCCGCCGTCGCCGACCCGACCCGGAGGCACCGGCCGCGGCTGGGTGCCGGCGTCGTCACGAGCGCCGTCGGCGTCGCGCTCGCGACGCTGTGGGAGCTCGGCGAGTGGTTCGGCAACACCGTGCTCGACGACCGCATCCAGGTGGGCTACACCGACACGGTCAGCGACCTCACCGCCGGGACGGTGGGTGCCGTGGTCGCGGGCGTGCTCGTGGCCCGGGGGGCACTCTTGCCCCGCGTCCGGCGGTGGACCGGCTCGTGACCGGCCGACCGAGGAGGACCGGCGTGGCAGGGACGACGGGCACCGCAGGGACGACGGGCCGGGCGCCGCGCGCGCTCGGGCAGCTTGCCCTCGGCGGCGTCCTGCTGTCCGCGGGCGCGGACCCTGCGCCGGCTGCGCAGCGGCCGCTGAGGCCCCGGCCGACCGGCCGGGGACGAGCCCGCCTCAGGCCGCCTCGCCGGCGGTCGTGCTGCGAGACTCCGCCGTGCCCATCCCCCAGCGCACCGCGCGGACCGCGAGCGCACCGGCCGGGCCGCCGAACCTGCGGCTCAGCGGCGTCTCGACGGCCAGCGCCTCACGCGCCCACGGCGGCAGCAGCGCCACGGCGCCGGCGGCGAGCAGGCCGTAGGGCGCCCGCGCGGGTCCCGGCAGCGGCGGCTCGCGCAGCAGGAAGCTCGCCGCTTCCAGCGCCGCGGGCGTGGCCTCGAGCTCCGGCCGGTACCCCTCGAGGCACGCGGTCAGCTCGGCGACGGTCTCCGGGACGACCCGGGCGCCCAGGGCCCGCGCGACGCGTGCGGACTGGGCGACGTACTCGTCCGCCTCGGCCGGCGACAGCGGCCGCTCGCCGTAGCGCTGGTGCGCGGCGAGGAACGAGTCGGCCTCCGCGACGTGCACCCACGTCAGCAGGTGCGGGTCGCTCGCCCGGTACGGGCGGCCGTCGGCCGTCCTGCCGCGCACCCGCTCGTGCACGGCCCGCACCCGCTCGATCATCTCCTGGGCGTCGTCGGCGGTCGCGAACGTCGTGGTCGCCAGGAAGGTCGAGGTCCGGGCGAGGCGCCCCCACGGGTCGCTGCGGTAGCCCGAGTGCCCGGCGACGCCCGCCATCGCCAGCGGGTGCAGCGACTGCAGCAGCAGCGCCCGCAGCCCGCCGACGAACATCGCGGAGTCCGCGTGGACCCGGCGGATCGCGCTGACCGGACCGAACCAGCGCGGCCCGGGCGTCAGGTGGATCCGGGCGCGCGCCTGCACGCCGTCCGGGCCGGCGACCTTCGCGAACAGCATGTCGCCCACCTGCGTGCGCAGGCGCTCGACCGGGTTGGCCACGACCGACATGGAGCCAGTATGGCTCGCGGTCCCGACACGCTCTCGTCGGCCGCCGCGCGGCTCAGTGGCCGCTGCCCGTGACGACCCGGCGCCGCTCCGTCTCGTGGACGCCGCCCTTCTTCTCCAGCGTCCGGCAGGCCTCCTCGATGTCCCGCGCGAGCGTGTCGACGTGCTCGCGGCTGAGCGTCTGCTTGACCAGCGCACGCATGATCGTCACGTCCTGCGCGTCCGGCGGGAGGGTGTAGGCGGGCACCATCCAGCCCCGCTCGGCGGAGAGCTGCCAGGCGATGTCGAACTCGTCGTAGCCGTGCGGCTCCGCGAGGCGGAAGGCGACGAGCGGCAGCTGTTCCTCGTAGGGGCCGATCAGCTCGAAGCGGCCCACGGCCTGCAGCTTCTCCGCCAGGATCTGGGCGTTGTACTGCATGTTCCGCATGATGTACGTGTAGCCCGACCGGCCGTAGCGCACGAGGTTGTAGTACTGCGCCAGCACCATCGCCGACCCGGTGGAGAAGTTCAGCGTGAACGTGAGGTCGGCCCTGCCGAGGTAGTTCTCCTCGAACACCAGCTCCGGCGCGAGGTCGGCCCGCTCGCGGAACACCAGCCAGCCGATGCCCGGGTACACCAGCCCGAACTTGTGGCCGGAGACGTTGATGGAGCGCACCTGCTCGAGGCGAAAGTCCCACGGGGAGTCCGGGTAGAGGAAGGGCCAGACGAAGCCACCGCTGGCGGCGTCGACGTGCAGAGGCACGTCGATCCCCCGGTCCTGCTTCAGCTGCACCAGCAGGTCGTTGATGCCGACGACGTCGTCCTTGTGGCCGGTGAACGTCGTGCCCAGGACGGCGGCGACGCCGATCGTGTTCTCGTCGACGTGGGGAGCGACGTCGTCCGGGCCGATCGTGTACCTGCCCGGCGTCAGGGGCACGATCCGGGGCTCGACGTCGAAGTACCGGCAGAACTTCTCCCACACCACGTGGACGTCTCCCCCGAAGACCAGGTTCGGCCGGTCCGCCGGCGCTCCCGCCGCCTCGCGCCGCGCACGCCAGCGCCACTTGAGGGACAGCGCGCCGAGCATGATCGCCTCGGAGGACCCCTGGGTCCGGGCTCCGGTCGTCTCTCCCGGGGCGTGGAACAGGTCGGCGAGCATGCGGATGCACCGCTGCTCGATCTCGGCTGTCCGCGGGTACTCGGCGTGGTCGATGAAGTTGCGGTGCAGGTTCTCGGCGATGATCCTCTGCGCCTCGGGCTCCATCCACGTCGTCACGAACGTGGCGAGGTTGCGCGCGGGGTCGCCCTCCAGCGCGAGGTCCTCCGCGACGAGCCGCATCGCGTCCACGGCGGTCATGCCGTTCGCCGGGAACTCCTTGGTCGGCACCTCCTCGGTGGCGAAGCGGTTGCCGAACAGCACGGCGTCGGGGTCGCCGGGCAGGGTGCTCATGGGCTTCTCCTTCCGTCGGTCTCGGTCGCGCGGACCGCGGCTGCACGGCGGACCGCCAAGCTCCGTCCACGCTCGGCACGACGTCCGGGACGGAGACTCACCCGAGCCGGGTGACGCGGGGTCGGGCGAGCGCTGCGAGGTAGCGGGAGGCGATGGCGTCCTGCAGACGTCGGGTCACCGGACCGCCGGCGCGGGCCAGCCCGCTCGCAGGCCGGGAGGACGCCGTGACGCTGGACGTCAGGACGCCGTCGTCCGCCTGCTCCAGCAGGAACCGCTGCTCGCCCGACCCGGGGTGCCCGGGCAGCGTCCCGTAGGCGGACCCGGCTCGGGCGGCCTCGTCGACCACGTCGACGACCCGGCACGGGGCCTGCAGCCGCACCGGGCCCAGCCCCAGGGAGACCCGCACGACGGTGCCCGGCGCGGCCCGCAGGCCCGCGGCCTGCGCGAGCGTCATCGGCACCGGCATGACCGGATGGTGCCACGGACGCGCCCGTGGCGGCCCGCGACCGTCCGATGAGACCGGCGGCGCCCCGGCGTCTACCCCTCGACACCGACGTCACGTCATCGGGAGCGCACCGTGGGACTCATCGAGATCGAGCTGTTCGCCACCCTCGACCTGGTCGGCCAGGCGCCCGGCGGCCCCGAGGAGGACCCGCTGGGGTTCGGCTTCGGCGGCTGGCAGGCGCCGCTGATCGACGAGGTCTCGGGGGCGCAGGCCGCCGCCGCGTACGAGGACACCGACGCCCTGCTGCTCGGGCGGCGCACCTACGACATCTTCGCCGCCTACTGGCCGCACCAGGAGGGCGGCGAGGACGGCGACATCGCCGCCCTCTTCAACCGCGTGCCGAAGTACGTGGCCTCCCGCGGCACGCCCCGGCTCGACTGGGCCGGGTCCACGCAGCTCGGGCCCGACCTGCCCGCGGCGGTGCGCGAGGTCCGCGACCGGCACGAGCACGTCAAGGTGGTCGGCAGCCTGAACCTGGTGCAGACCCTGCTGCGCGAGAAGCTCTTCGACCGCCTCGACCTGTGGGTGCACCCCATCGTGCTCGGCGAGGGCAAGAAGGTGTTCGACGGCGGGGCGGTGCCCACGAACCTCACGCTCCTCGAGCCGCCGGTCGCCGGGAAGAAGGGCACGGTGTACCTGCGCTACGGGCTCGCCGAGGGCACGCCCGCGACCGGGGACATGGCCGCGCCCGACCGCGGCGCAGGCAGCGACTGAGGCCGCCGGGCGTCACCCGCACAGCCGGTCGAGCAGGAGCGCGACGAGGCGGTCGCCGTCCACGCCGGTCGCGACGGTCGCCGGGTGCACCTCGGGCAGCGCGAGGTCCGCGCGCGGCACGTCGTCGCTGGGGTCCCACGCGACGGTGCGGCCCCGGGTCAGCGAGCCGCGCAGCTCGATGCCGACGGCCGCGGTGCGGGTGGTGACGAGGCCGGGGTCGAGCAGGGTCGCGACCGTGAGCGGGTCGTGCAGCGGGCAGCCGCCGCGGCCGGACCGCTCGGCGGACCAGGCGACCCAGGGCCGCACCGTGCGGGCGAGGTACCGGGCCAGGTCGTCGGCCGCGCGGTCGAGCCGGTCGACGTCGGCCGGCGTCATCAGGGTCCGCAGCGTGACGTCCAGCGGGACGATGCGCAGCGGCGCGGCGCTGCTCAGCACGACGTGCGTGGCCTCCGGGTCGTACGCCGCGTTCTGCTCCCGCAGCACGCCGGGGACGTCGAAGGCCCCGCCCATGACGACCAGGCCCGCGACCTTCTCGGCCCAGGCCGGGTCGAGCAGCATCGCCTGCGCCAGGTTGGTCAGCGGCCCGAGCGCGACGACGGTGAGCTCACCGGGGGCGGCGTCCACGAGCTCGACCAGCGCGCGGGCCGCCGTCGTCGGCCGGGCGCGCAGCGCCGACCCGACGGGTCCGATGCCGTGCCACAGCCGGCGGACGGCGTCGTCGTCGCGGCGCCCGTCCAGGTGCGCCCGCCACGCGGCCGGGTCCTGCACCAGCGGCCGGCCCGCCCCGCGGTGCACGGGGACGTCGCTCCGACCCGCCGCGTCGAGGATCTCGAGCGTGCCGGCCACGCCCCGCTCGACCGGCACGTTGCCGGCGACGACCGTGACCGCCTCGACCTCGAGCTCGGGCGACCGGAGGGCGAGCCCGATCGCGAGCCCGTCGTCGACGTCGGCGCCCGCGACCCCGGTGCCCGGGTCGGTGTCGATGACGACGCGCACGGCCGCACCACCTCCGGGGCCGATTGTGCGGCCGGCGTGCGCCGCCGGCGAGCCGCGGGCCACCGGGCCGGGCGGGGCGGTCCCCGCCCGGCCCGACAGCAGCCTCAGCCCGCGAGCGGGAGCAGGTTGCTCTTCGCCAGGCCGCCCAGCCACGCGAGGCTCGGCTTCGGGGTGCGCGCGAACGTCGTGCGGTCCACCGCGATCAGCCCGAAGGTCGGGTCGAACGAGCCCCACTCGTAGTTGTCCAGCAACGACCAGTGCAGGTACCCGCGCACGTCGCAGCCGTCGGCCATCGCCGCCGCCATCGCCTGCAGCGCCCCCGTGGTGTAGTCGATGCGCCGGGAGTCGTCGCGGGTGGCCATGCCGTTCTCGGTGACGAGCATCGGGACGCCGCCGGTCACCTCGCGGGTGTGCCGCAGCGCGTGGCCGAGAGCCTGCGGGTAGTACTCCCACCCGGTGAGCGTCCGCTCCGTGCCCTCGGGCCACGGCTGGGGCCCGTAGCCGAGCTCGTCGTCGGTCGGGCCGATGATCGTGCGCAGGTAGGACTGCACGCCGACGAAGTCGTCGTCGCGAGCCTGCTCCAGGAAGTAGTCCTCGCGCCAGTACTGCCACTCGTCCCGCTGCTGCTCCCAGCCCGGGACGGCCTGGAAGACCTGGTTCGCCACGGTCCACCCGGCCTGGACGTGCCCGCGCCGGCCGAGCACCTCCATCGCGGCGTGATGGGCCTGGGCGATGACGCGGGCGACGTGCGGGGACGGCCCGGGGAAGTTCACCCCGTTCTCGGTGTCGATCCGCGCCTCGCTCTGGTTGACCATCATGTTCGGCTCGTTGATCGTCACCACCCAGGTCACGTCGTCGAGGATGGTCGAGGCGGTCTCGGCGAACCGGCGGAACCGGTCGACGGCGTCGGGCGCGTACCAGCCGCCGCTGCGCCCGAACCAGCGCGGGAAGGTGAAGTGGTGGAGCGTCACCACCGGCTCGACCCCGTGCCGGCGGCAGGTGTCGATCATGCGGCGGTAGTGCGCGAGCTGGGCGGCGGACACCGTGTCCCGCTCGGGCTCGATCCGCGCCCACTCCAGGGAGAAGCGGTAGGCGCCCAGGCCCGCGCCCGCGAGCAGCGCGATGTCCTCCGGGTAGCGATGGTAGGAGTCGCACGCGTCGCCAGAGGGTTCGGCGACGTGCGTGCCCGGGGAGTGCTCGTCGACCCAGTGGCTGGAGTTGACGTTGTTGCCCTCGACCTGGTGGGCGGCGGTGGCCGCCCCCCACAGGAAGCCGTCGGGCGCGGGGGTGGTCGGGGTGGTGCTCGTGCTGGTCATGGGAGGTCCTCCGGAGTGAGGTCGGGGCGTCTGGACGTGCGGTCAGGAACGGGTGGGCGCGAGGTCGACGACCGCGTGGGCGAACCCGTCGAGGTGCACGACGTCGCCCGCCAGGCGGACGCCGCCGCCGAGCAGGACGGCGCCGGGCGTGCGGCCGGTCGGGTCGCCGGGCAGCCGCAGGCTCACCGGCGTGCGCCCGGGGTTGAGCACCACCAGCAGCGAGCCGTCGTCGCCACGGGTGTAGGCCATCGGGTAGCCCGCGGCGAGCACCCGCAGCGGTGACCCCGCGTCCAGCCGCGGGTCGGAGTGCCGCAGCGCGACGAGGTCGCGGACGAGGTGCAGCAGCGACCCGGGGTCGGCCAGGGCGCCGGCGACGGTCGGGGCGTCCGGGGCGGGGTCGGCGGGCAGGTACCGCGACTGCTTCGGCTCGCCGGGGCCCGGCACGCTGCCGGGGGTCCCCCACTGCATCGGCGTGCGGCATCCCGCCCGTTCGTACGTGGGGCTCAGCCGCGAGCCCTCCGTCGTCGGCGCGTCCGGCAGGTAGCGCATCCCGATCTCGTCACCGTAGTAGATGCTCGGCATCGCCGGCCAGGTCAGCACCAGCGTCATCGCCGCCCGTGCCTGGACGGCGTCCCGCGGCCCGGCGACCAGGCGGGTGAAGTCGTGGTTCGACGTCGGCAGCCCGACGACGCCGCTGCGGGCGTACCTGCCGCCAGGATCGGCCGCGGCGATCGCCGCGGCGGCGGCGGTCCACGCCTCGACGAACGCGGTGGCGTCCCCGCGCCCCTCCGCGTCGGCCCAGCAGGCGAGCTCTCCCCAGACGTCGTTGACGGTGCCGGCGCCGTTGTTCCACAGCGAGCGCAGCGGGAGACCGTCGTCGGGGCCGCCGAACTGGAGCAGGAAGTCGGCGTGGAACCCCGAGGGCACCGACACGCGCGGGTCGCCCCACTCGGCGATGAGGACCCGGCCGGGATACGTGGTGTCGACCCACTCGCGCACGCCGCGCCACAGCCGCCCGGTCTCCACGAGCCCGGGGTCGTCCTTGACGAGGGAGGCGGCCATGTCGACGCGGAAGCCGGAGACCCCGAGGTCGAACCAGTGCGCCATGATCTCGCGCAGGGCCGCGCGGTTGGCCGCCGGACCGGGCGCGTCCACCGGCTGGCGCCACGGCTCGTCGGGGCGGGGCCGGGCGTAGCCGAAGTTCAGCGCCGGCTGGCACGGGAAGAAGTTGGGCAGGTACCACCGCGCGGTCGGCTCCGTCCCGGTGCCGCCGACCGGCTGCCAGCCGGCCTGCGGCACGTCGGCCCAGACGTACCGGTCGCGCACCGCGGGCGGCGCGCCGGGGTCGCTCGCCGCCGCGAACCACGGGTGCTGGTCGGAGGTGTGACCGGCGACGAGGTCCAGCAGCACCGCGATCCCGCGGCCGGCGGCCTCGGCGCACAGCGCGGCCAGGTCGGCGTTCGTCCCGTACCGCGGTGCCACGGTCAGGTAGTCGGCCACGTCGTACCCGGCGTCCTGGAAGGGCGACACGAAGCAGGGCGACAGCCACACCGCGTCGACACCGAGCCACGCGAGGTAGTCGAGCCGCTGGCGGATGCCGTCCAGGTCACCGATGCCGTCGCCGTCGGCGTCGGCGAAGCTCTGCGGGTAGACCTGGTACAGCACGGTGCTCCCCAGGCGGGCCGCGAGGTCGCCCGCCGGGGCCGTGCGGGCCGTCACCGCTCGCCTCCGAGGAACGCGACCTCCGCGTACCGCTCCCCCGGCCTGCGCACCAGCCACGCCCCGGTCCGGCCAGGCAGCGCGAGCGGGGCCGGCAGCAGCGGCCGGCCGTCCCGCTCGAGCTCGGCCTGCGCCTGCCACGGCGCGACGTTGACGACGTGCACCACCTGGGTGCCGTCGGGCGCGGCGCACGGCACGACCACCAGGCCGCGCGCGTCCGACGACACCGCCACGGCCGGCGCGGCCCCCAGCCGGCCGAGGAGCGCGTCCCAGACCTGCGGCAGGCACGGCAGGTCCGCCGCCGCCGCGACCACGGTGCCGCTGCCCAGCCCCACCTCGACGACGCACGGCTCGCCCGAGCGGGCCAGCCGGGCCAGGACCGTCCCGCCGGTCGGGGGCACGAGCGGCTGGGCGAACCCGACCGCCACCTCGGCGCCGTCCCAGGCCGGCGAGGAGCCCACGCGCGCGGGCGCCACGAAAGGTGTGCGCCCGGGCGTCGCGGCGTAGGTCATCGCGTGCAGCCCGGACTCGTCCCGCACGCCCACCTCGAGCCCCAGCGCGTCGACGAGCGCCGTCGCCGGCCTGCCGAGCAGGTCGTGCTGCGGCAGGGGGCCGCTGAGCAGCAGCCGTCCGCCGGAACGGACCCACTCCACCAGCCGCTCCTGCAGGTCGCCGTCCAGGTAGGGCGTGGGAGCCAGCGCCAGCACCCGCCCGGTGCCGAACCGCGCGAGGGCGCCGGGGTCGGCCAGGTCGACCGCGTCCGGCGCGTAGCCGCCGGTGACCAGGGCGCGGGTCATGATCTCCCGAGGCCCGGACCCGCGGAACCGTTCCAGCTCGGCCACGAACGCGGCCTCGCGCGCCGAGCCGGGGTAGCGGTACTCGGTCATGTAGTGGTCCGGGACGAAGCCCAGCGCCACGGGCGGGGTCTCGGGGCGCGCGGCCCGCAGGAGCGCGGCCTGGTCGCGCACCGCACGGGTCGCCCGGGCGGTGCCGGCGAACCACGGGGCGAGGCGGCCCTCGGGGTCGATCGGTGCGGCGAAGCCGTGACGCTCGCCGGTGAACGCGACCCGGTCGTTGCCGTCCCCCACGGGCTCGAAGAGCATCGGGTTCCGGCCGCCGGCGAGCATGTAGTAGTTCACGACGGTGCTGCCCTGGGCCAGGGCGACCTGGAGCTTGAGCGCCCCCGCCTCCGGACCGGAGGAGATGTCGAGCGCCTCGCCGTAGTCGCCGGAGCCGACCTCGAACTCGAGGGAGCCGTACGGCTGGCCCGGGGCGCACGTCGCGGCCAGGAAGGCGTTCGAGACCCAGAAGCCGGGCAGCTTGTCCAGCGTGAGGTCGCCGATGTAGAGGTCGGAGCCGGGGATGACGTCGGTCCCGGCGCCCTCGGCGGACCAGGTCCTGGACAGCTGGGAGATGCCGAGGGGGAACATCGTCGCGCGCCCGCCCCAGCAGCCGTGCACGTTGACCAGCAGCGGGGTGCGCTCGTCGACACCGAGCTCGCGCGCCCACCCGGCCAGGGTCCGGGCGTAGCGGGCGTACCGGCCGCGCGTGTACCGGCCCAGGTCGCGGTGCAGCGCCAGGACCTGCTCCTCGTTCGGCGAGCGCAGCGCGGGCGCCCAGGTCTCGGGCGCGGCGACGTCGAAGGACGAGCCGCCGACCGCGTACCGGGCCTGCACGACGGCGGCGCCCTCGGCCTCGACGAGGCGGCCGACGAGGTCGGTGACCGTCGCGTCCGACAGGTCGGGGCTGTTGGTCACCCACGGCAGCATCCCGATCTCGTTGTCGAGCTGGACGCCCACGACCGGGCCGCCGCGAGCGGCCAGGTGCTTGGCGAGCAGCGGCACCACCGCCTCGTACCAGCGTCGGGCCGCCGCGAGGTAGGCGGGGTGCAGGTAGTCGATCATGGTCTCCGGCTTGCGCACGCCGTCCCAGCCGGGGCAGCGGATCTCCGGGTGGGCACGCAGCACGGAGTACCCGAGGCCCTCGTTCTTCAGCTCGGCCATCACGAACGGGCCCGGCCGCGCCACGACCGCCAGGCCGCGCTCGGCGCACATCCCGAGGTAGCGCTCCAGGTCCAGGTGCGGGTGGCGCTCGCCGAAGTCGAAGCCTCCGTCGGGCAGCTCGTGCACCAGCCACGGCACGTAGGTGGCGATGGCCGTGACGCCCGTGGCCACGGCCTGGTCCAGCCGGTCGGCCCACTCGTGCGGCTCCAGCCGCCAGTAGTGGATCTCCCCGGAGACGACGAGGTCGTCGCGCAACGACGGCGCGGACAGCTGCTGCGGTGCCAAGGCCAACTCCTTTGTCGCGGCGCCCGGCCGGGCGCTCCTGGCGTGCCTCACGGGCGGCGTCCTTGCGCGCTCACCGTGGAGGGTCCTGCGGTCGACCGGTGTTGTGTTACCGGTTACATTGTGCGAACGTACGCTATGTAACCGGTACCAACAAGCCCGTGGCCGCGATCCGGCCAGCAGGGCACCGGGACCGACCGGACTCGACGAGGAGGAGCGCGGGGATGAAGAAGCCCACCGTGCGCGACATCGCCCGGCACGCCGGGGTGTCCGTGGCGACGGTCTCCCGCGTCACGAAGGACGACCCGAAGGTGGCGGCGAGCACGCGCGACCGCGTGCTGGCCAGCATCACCGAGCTCGGCTACAGCCCGTCGGCGCTGGGCCGCGCCCTGGCCTTCCAGCGTTTCGACGCGCTCGGCCTGGTCCTCCCGGGCCTGTCGGGCCCCTACTTCGCCGAGCTCATGTCCGGGGCCGAGTCCGTCACCCTGCGCGTGGGCAGCGCCGTGCTGGTGCTGGGCACCCACCTGCGGGCCGACTCCCCCAAGGCGGTCCGGCAGCTGGCCGCGCGCACCGACGCCCTCGTGGTGGTCGGCGGGACGCTGGGCGACGCCGTGCTCGCCGAGCTCGCCGGGCGGATGCCCGTCGTCGTCGTCGCCGGCGCCCCCGACGGCCTGCCGACCGTCCGCACGGACGGCACCGCCGCCGTGCGCGCCCTCGTGGACCACCTGGTGCGGCAGCACGGGCTGCGCGACCTGCTCTTCGTCGGCCACGACCCCGGCTCGCCGGACACGGTGGCCCGGTACACCGGCTTCCTCGACGCCCTCGCGGCGGCGGGCCTGTCGGAGCGCGGAGCGCCGGTGCAGGTGGGGCTGGAGACGGTGTTCGGCGCGATGGCGGCGCGCCGTCTGCACGCCGCGGGTCGGATGCCGCGCGCCCTGGTGTGCGCCAACGACGAGATCGCGATCGGCATGCTCGCCACGCTCCCCGGGCTCGGGTACCGGATCCCCGACGACGTCGTGGTCGTCGGCTTCGACGACCACGCGCTGGCAGCCAACGTGTCCCCCACCCTCACCACCGTCCACCAGCCGGTCTTCGAGCTCGGCGTCAAGGCCGCCGAGCTGGCGATGTCCGCGGTCGGCCGCGACCCGCTGCCCGCGGACGTCTGGACCCTGCCGACGCACGTCGTGCTCCGCGAGTCGTGCGGCTGCCCGCACCCGCAGGAGCCGGAGCAGGTGGTTCCCTAGCCCCCGACGCCGGGCCGCCGCACCCACGGCGGCAGCCGGCACACCGCGTTCACCGACAAAGGAGACGAGAATGAACGCACGAACCAGGCGCGCCCTGCCGCTCGCGGTGGGCTGCGCGACGATCGCCGGGCTCGCCCTGGGCGGGTGCACGCCCGGTGCCCGCGACGACGCCGGCACCCAGGCGGCCGACGGGATGATCCCGTACGTCCAGCTGGGCGACTTCGGCGGCGGCTCCAGCCCCCAGGTCAACTACAACCCGTTCTCCGCCAACCGCCTCGGCCCGATGTGGGCGATCTACGACACGCTCATGACGGTCAACGGCTACGACTGCTCGGAGACGCCCCAGCTCGCCACCGCGTACGAGTGGGTGACCACCTCGGAGATGCACCTCACCACCCGCGAGGGCGTCACCTGGAACGACGGCGAGCCCTTCACCGCGGCGGACGTCGCCTACACGTTCAACGTCATCAAGGACAACCCGGCGCTGGACCTCACCGGGCTGGCGGCGCACCTGGTCTCCGCCGAGGCGACGAGCGACACGGAGGTCGTGCTGAAGTTCGACGCCCCGACGTCGTACGACACCGCGAAGATCCTGGGCACCTTCATCGTGCCCGAGCACGTGTGGTCCGAGGTCGACGACCCGGTCACCTACACGGCCGAGGAGGCGGTGGGCACCGGCATGTTCACGGTCAAGTCCTTCACGCCCCAGCGCCTGACCGTGGAGAAGAACCCCGACTACTGGGACGCCGACGCGGTCAAGGTGGCCGAGGTCCGCTTCATCAAGGACGGCGAGCCGCAGATCAACCAGCTCAACCTGTCCAAGGGCATGTACGACGCCCAGTACATGTACGTCCCCGACATCGAGGACACGTTCGTGGCGGCCGACCCGGAGCACCACGGCTACTGGTTCGCCCCCGGCTCGCCGATCTCGCTCTACATGAACAACGCCAAGCCGCCGTTCGACGACGTCGCCTTCCGCGCGGCGATCATGCACGGCATCGACAAGGAGACGCTGGTCAAGCAGGCGGGCGAGGGCTACACCACCGTCGCGTCGCAGACCTCGCTCGTGGTGCCCGGCATGGAGGAATGGCTGGACCCGTCCATCGAGAACAAGGGCGTCATCGAGTACGACCTCGAGCGGGCCGACGCGATGCTCACCGAGGCCGGCTACGAGACCGACGCCGAGGGACGGCGCCTGGGCAAGGACGGCCAGCCCATGGCGTTCGAGCTCATCACGCCGCAGGGCTGGGACGACTGGACGCGCGCCGCCGGCGAGGTCGAGGGCGACCTCGAGGACCTCGGCATCGACGTCACCGTCAACACGCCGCAGTACGAGACCCTCGAGGTCGAGCGCCGCCAGGGCAACTACGACCTGACCTTCGGCGTGCGCGGCGGCACCTGCTCGATGTTCCAGAACTTCGACGAGCCGCTGAACTCGGCGAACACCGCCCCGGTCGGACAGGACGCGACCACCAACGAGTCGCGGTTCGCGGACCCCGAGGTGGACGCGCTGCTCGAGCAGCTGCGGTCCGCCGCCACCGAGGAGGACCAGAAGCCCGTCGTCGCGGAGCTGTCGAACGCGATGATCGAGAAGGTCCCGTTCATCCCCATCTGGTACGGGGCGCGCTGGTTCGAGTACAACACCTCGCGGGCCGAGGGCTGGCCGACCGAGGACGACCCGTACGCCGCGGCGTCGGACAACACGATCATCTTCAAGCGGCTCACCCCCGCCGACGGCCAGTGACCCCGGTGCGCCCCGCCGGCACGCTCGACGCGCGCCGGCGGGGCGCACCCCCAGGCGCGGGCCGCCGACACCGACGTCGGCGTGGCCCCGCCGGAGAGGAGCACCCGATGTACTTCGTCCGCAGGATCGGATTCTTCCTGCTCACGCTCTGGGGCGCGGTCACCCTGAACTTCTTCATCCCGCGCATCTCGGGCGGCGACCCGGCGGCGATCATGGCGCAGAAGATCGCCGGACAGGGCGAGCAGGTCAGCCAGGCGCAGATCGACGCGATCCGCGCGATGATCGGGGCCCCCGACACGTCGCTGTGGGAGCAGTACCGCGCGTACCTGGTGAACACCCTGCACGGCGACTTCGGCGTCTCGATGAGCTACTTCCCGTACACCGTCAGCCACATGATCGGCGAGGCGCTGTGGTGGACGGTCGTCCTGGTCGGGGTCACCCTCGTGCTGTCGTTCGTCATCGGGACCCTGCTCGGCACCTGGGTCGCGTGGCGGCGCGGGTCCACCTTCGACTCGGTCATGACCGTCGGCGCCAGCTTCCTGGGCACCCTGCCCTTCTTCTGGGTCGCCCTGCTGATCATCTGGGTGCTGGCGTACACGCTGGGGTGGTTCCCCGCCACGGGCGGCTACTCCGGGTTCGTCGAGCCGGCCCTGACCCCGGAGTTCCTGGCCGACGCCGCCTACTACTTCGTCCTGCCCGCCCTGGCGATCATGGTCACCGGGCCGATCGGCTGGATGCTGGGCATGCGCAACAACATGGTGCAGTCGCTCGGCGAGGACTACGCACGGTTCGGGCGGGCGAAGGGGCTCAGCAACCGGGTGCTCGCGCTGCACTACGGCGCCCGCGTGGCGATCCTGCCGAACATCACCGGGCTGGCGATGGCGCTCGGCGCCCTCATGGGCGGCACGGTCCTGGTCGAGCAGATCTTCCAGTACCCCGGGATGGGCCGGCTGCTCTTCGACGCCGTGGGGAACCACGACTACGCCCTGTCCCAGACCATCTTCCTGTTCATCGCCACCGGTGTGCTCGTGGCGAACCTCGTCGCGGACATGCTCTACGGCATCCTCGATCCGCGCGCCCGTCGAAAGGAGGCGGCGTGATGAGCGCCCCCACGCTGACGCCGGACCCCACCGCCGACGACGTGCGGGCGCGGCCCCGCGGCCGCGCCCCCCAGTGGTGGACCATCCTGTGGCGCAACAAGAAGGCCCGCTTCGGGATCGTCCTGCTCGCCTTCTTCGTCGCCGTCGCCGCGCTGGCCCCCTTGATCGCCCCGTACGACCCCCGGTACACCGGCTTCGACCACGGTCTGCCCGCCTCGTCGGCGCACTGGTTCGGCACGACCGGCCAGGGCGAGGACGTCTTCAGCCAGGCGGTCTGGGGTGCGCGCACCTCGCTGACGATCGGCCTCCTCGCCGGGCTGGCGGCGACCGCCATCGCCCTGCTCGTGGGGATGACCGCCGGGTACCTCGGCGGACTCACCGACGAGGTGCTGATGTTCCTGACGAACCTCGCCCTCGTCATCCCCGCGCTCCCGCTGATGATGACGCTCACCTCCTACGGCAACGGCGGCTCGCTCATGGTGATCGTCGTCATCGCCGTCACGGGCTGGGCCGGGGCCGCCCGGCTCAAGCGGGCGCAGATCATCACCCTGCGCAACCGCGAGTACATCGAGGCCGCGCGCCTCGCCGGGGACCGCACGATGCGGATCGTCTTCCGCGAGATCGCCCCGAACATGACGTCGCTGATCGTCTTCGGGTTCATCGGCGCCGTGGGCGGGGCCGTCGCCGCCGAGGCGGGCCTGAGCTTCCTCGGCATCGGCAACCTCGACTCGGTCTCCTGGGGAAAGATGCTCAACATGGCCAGCAGCGACGGTGCGCTGCTCTCCGGCGGCTACCTCCGGCTGATCGTCCCGGGCCTGCTCCTGTCCGGCCTGATCACGGCCCTGACCTTCATCAACTTCGGCGTCGACGCGCTGAGCAACCCGCACCTGAGGGAGTCCTGATGACCACCGTCGGCAGCCGCCCCACGACCCGCACCGCAGCCGGTGCGGACGCGACCGACGACGCCCGCGAGCGCCCCCTCGTCCAGGTCCGCGACCTGCGCGTGGACTACCGCTCCCGGGACCTGCCGGAGACCCACGCCGTCCGCGGTGTCTCGTTCGACATCGCGCCCGGCGAGTTCGTGGGCCTCCTGGGCGAGTCCGGGTGCGGCAAGTCCACGCTCGGCAACGCCATGCTGCACCTGCTGGACAAGCCCGCGTACCACGCCGGCGGGCAGGTGCTCTACGACGGACGCGACCTGTGGCAGCTGCCCGAGCGGGAGATCGACCGGCTCCGCTGGCGGGAGATCGCCACCGTCTTCCAGTCGTCGATGAACGCGCTCAACCCGGTCATGCGCGTCGCCGCGCAGTTCGAGGACGTCATGGCCGCGCACGGCTGGGACGACGCCGCCGACGGGCCGCGGCAGCAACGGATCGCGGAGGTCCTCGCGTCGGTGGACCTGGACCCCGCGCGGGTGATGCGGGCGTACCCGCACGAGCTGTCCGGCGGCATGCGGCAGCGCGTCGTGCTCGCCCTCGCCCTCGTGCTGCGCCCACGCCTGGTCATCCTCGACGAGCCGACCACGGGGCTCGACGTCGTCGTCCAGCGCCAGATCGTCAACGAGCTGCGGTCCATGCAGGCCGAGCTCGGCTTCTCCGTGCTGTTCATCAGCCACGACCTCGGGACCGTGCTGGAGATCTCCGACCGCGTGCTGGTGATGTACGCCGGGGAGCTCGTGGAGACGCGCACCGCCGCGGAGATCGCCACCGACCCGCTGCACCCGTACACCCGCGGGCTGCTCGGGTCGTTCGACGACCCGCGCGCCGAGACCGTCTCGGTGGCCTACATCCCCGGACGCCCGCCGTCGCTGACGTTGCCTCCGCGGGGCTGCCCGTTCGCTCCGCGCTGCCCGGCCGCGATGGACGTGTGCCGCACGACGGCGCCCCCGGTCGTCACCCTCGGCCCGGACGCCACGGACGGTGCGCCTGCCGGGCCCGACGGCCTCGCCGCCGCGGGCATGGTGCGCTGCCACCTCTTCGGGGAGGGGCCGGGCGGGATCGCCCGCGGCCGGGCCGTCGAGACCCGGTACACCGAGGTGCCCGCGTGGTCCGACGTCCGGGCGGCGACCGCCGGCACCGCCGCCGAGCCGCTCGTCGTCGTCGAGCACCTGCACAAGACCTACCACCGGCGCGAGGGCTGGCGGAAGGTGCCCGTCCACGCGGTCAAGGACGTCTCCTTCACGCTGTGGCCGGGCCGCGTGCGCGCGCTCGTCGGGCAGTCCGGCTCCGGGAAGTCGACGATCGCCAAGATCCTCACCGGCACCGAACGGGCGTCCGCGGGCACGGTCACCGTGGGCGGCGAGGACGCCACGGCGCTGCGGGGGGCGGCGCTCGCGCGGCACCACGCCGACGTGCAGATGGTGTTCCAGGACCCGTTCTCGGCCCTGAACCCCACCAAGACCGTCGGCTACGCCCTCTCGCGGCCGCTGCGCAACCACCTCGGGCTCCAGGGGCACGCGGCCCGCGCCCGGGCCGTCGAGCTGCTCGAGTCCGTCGGGCTGTACCCCGGCGAGGCCTACGTCGACAAGCTGCCCCACCAGCTCTCCGGCGGGCAGCGGCAGCGCGTGGTCATCGCCCGCGCGATGGCCCCCGAGCCCAAGGTCCTGATCGCCGACGAGCCGATCTCGATGCTCGACGTGTCGATCCGCGCCGAGATCCTCGAGCTGCTCGCGACGATGGTCCGCGAGCGGGACGTGGCGATGCTCTACATCACGCACGACCTGCTGAGCGCCCGGCTGCTGGCGGACGACACGATGGTCATGCGACGCGGCGAGATCGTCGAGGACGACGCCACCGGCCGGGTCGTGCGCCGGCCGGAGCACGACTACACGCGCCTGCTGCTCGACTCCATCCCCAACCCGTTCGACCTGGCGACGCCGGGGCACGCCCCGACGGAGGCACAGCTCGACCGGGCGATCGCGCGCGAGGCGGAGGCGGTCGACGACGTCCGGTGACCCCACCCCGGCGACGGATGACGTACCTTCACGGCAGGGAGCATCGCCTTCCGTTCGCCGTGCGGGCCGGCCCGTGTCGAAGGAGGACGCCGTGAGGCACGACGTCGTCGTCGTCGGGTCGATCAACGTGGACCTGGTGGTCCAGGTTGGCCGCCACCCCGCACCGGGCGAGACGGTCCTCGGCCGTGGCTCGACAACCATGCCCGGAGGCAAGGGCGCCAACCAGGCGGTCGCCGCGGCCCGTCTCGGGGCGGGAGTCGCCATGGTCGGCGCCGTGGGCACCGACGCGTACGCGGACGTCGCGCTGTCCGGTCTGCGCGAGGCCGGCGTCGACCTCGCGCACGTACGCACCGCCGGCACCGCCACCGGCCTGGCGATCGTCACCGTCGCCGACGACGGGGAGAACGCCATCGTCGTCGTGCCCGGCGCCAACGGCGCCGTCACGCCGGCTGTGGTCGACGCCGCCGCACCGCTCCTCGCGCGAGCCCGGGTGTGCGTCCTCCAGGCCGAGATCCCCGTCGCGTCGGTCGTCCGGGCCGCCGAGACCGCTCACCGCCGCGGGGTGCGCGTCGTGCTCAACGTCGCGCCGGCGACCCCGCTGCCCCGGGAGGTCCTCGCCCTCGCCGACCCCCTCGTGGTCAACGAGCACGAGGCGGCGACGCTGCTCGGGCGGCCCGTCGCGGACAGCCAGCAGGCCGCTGAGGAGCTCGCCGCCCTGGGCGTGCCGTCCGTTGTCGTCACGCTCGGCGCGGCGGGCGTGCTCGGCCGCGACCGGGGCGGGCCCTGGTCCCTGCCCGCCCTCGCGGTGGAGCCTCGGGACACGACCGGCGCCGGCGACGCGTTCGTGGGCGCCCTCGCGACCCGGCTCGCCGCCGGCGACACGGTGCGGCAGGCCGCGCAGCACGCGACCCGTGCGGCAGCCGCGTCGGTGACGTGGCTGGGCGCGCAGCCGTCCTATCCCTGGAAGGGCGACCGGCTGCCGTGAGACGCCGCACGCGGCATCCTCAGCCGCCGGCGCGCCGGACGGCCAGGACGACCAGGGCCACCAGCAGCGCCACGAGCAGCAGCACGAGCAGCACGGGACTGAGCAGCAGCGCGACCACGAGCGCGGCGACGATCGCGACCTTGGTGCCAGTCCCCGTGCCCGACCACGCCCCCTTGAGCGCGCCCCACACGGGGTTCTTCTGCTGCAGCGCCGCGCCGGCGCCGCCGACCACGGCACCCGTGACGACGCCGTGGTCCTCGGCGACGTCCTCGACCTTGTCCTCGACCTTGTCCTCGACCTTGTCGACGACGTCCTCCACGACGTCCTCGGCCTTGTCCTCGACCTTCTCGACGACGTCCTCCACGACGTCCTCGGCCTTGTCCTCGACCTTCTCGACGACGCCGCCCACAGCGCCCTCGAGCCGGTCGGTGAGGTGCTCGAGCGCGCGGGAGGCGCGTGCCGCCGAGTAGTCGACCGCGTTCCGGACCAGGGACCGCAGGGCCGAGGCAAGCGGCGAGCCCTCCGTCGTCGGCGCGAGCAGTGCTGTCGTCATCGTCGGCCTCCGTGCTGCTGCGCTGGTCCTCGGGCGCCCTCAGGTCGACGATACGTCCGTGGCGGCCCGCGCACGCCTCGGCACCGGGTGCCCCCGGCGCCGCGGGTTGCAGGCCGCGGGGGCAGGTCCGACGCTGGCTGGACCGCGAGCACGAGGAGGCTGCGATGAGCGAGAGCGACGACCGCTCCCCCGAGGGCGACGAGCGCGACCAGCAGGGGTCGTCCGACCTCTCGGACGAGGGCATCGGCGCGACCATGAGCGACGAGCCGAACACCATGGAGCCGGAGGAGGCCCTGCCCGAGGAGGGTGCACGGGAGGACGACTGACCGTCGCCGGCGCCCCGCCGCCGCAGCCCAGGCCGCCCGCGGCCGGTCACACGACGGCGCCGACCGCGACCACGGCGGCGAGCGTCCCCAGCACCACCAGGGCCACGACGGCGTCGCGCGCGCCCAGCGGGACCGGCCGCCACACGGTGCGAGGCCCGGCGGCCAGGCCCCGCGACTCCATCGCGAGCGCGATCCGCTCCGACGCGCGCACCGAGCCGACGAGCAGCGTGAACGTCGCCCGGCCGAAGTCGCGCACGCCGAGCCGAGGCCGTCCGTCTCGGCCCAGCGGCGCCCGGACCGCCTGGGCCGCGCGGACGGTCGCCCACCGCCGCGGCATGGCCTCGAGCATGCGGTGGCCGGCCAGGAGCGCGTACGCGTACCGCGGGGACAGCCGCGCGTGCTCGGCGAGGCTGACCATCAGGTCGCGCGGCGGCGTCGTGGCGAGGAACGCCACGGTGAGCACCCCGATCACCATGCCGCGCAGGGCGAGCGCGACGCCGACGACGAGGCCCTCGTGCGTCACCCGCACGGCCGCGCCCTCCACCCACGGGTCGCCGGGCCGGGTCAGGGCGTTCACGAGGACCAGGCCGACGCCGAAGAGCGCGAACGGCACCTGGGCCACCGCGAGCGCCCGCACGCCCACCCGGGCGGCAGTCAGCGCGACGACGACGCCGAGCAGGTAGAGGGTCAGGAGCACGCCCACGTCCAGCAGGAACAGGGTGGACAGGGACACGACGAGGAGCAGGACCACCTTGACGGTGGGGTTGCTGCGCCCGAGCGGGCTCATGCCGGCACCACCGCCCCGTCGCCGACGCGCTCCACCGCGGCGTCGAGCCCGCGCAGGACGGCGCGCAGCTCGCCGTCGTCGGCCACCTCGGCGGCCAGGCGCCGCAGCAGCGCGGGCGGGCGCAGCCGCGCCGCGGCGAGCAGCCGCTCGTCGCGGACCAGCGCGAGGGGGCCCACGTCCGCCAGGACGGTGCCCGCGGCCACGACCAGCACGCGGTCGGCGCAGGTGGCGACCGTCCGCAGGTCGTGGCTGGTGAACAGCACGCCGCGGCCCTCGGCGGCCGCCGCGGTCAGCGCGCGAGCGGCGGCGAGCGTGCCGTGCCGGTCGAGGCCGAAGGTCGGCTCGTCGGCCAGGAGGAAGGGCCGGTCGTGCACGAGCACGGCGGCCAGGCTCAGCCGGCGCTTCTGGCCGCCCGAGAGGCGGAACGGGTTGTGGTCGGCGTGGTGGGCCAGGCCGAACCGGTGCAGCACCGCGTCGACGCGGCGCGCGGTCTCCTCCCCCGGCGGCAGCCCGGCGGCGAGCTCGTCGCGCACCGTGGCACGGCTGAGCTGGTGCTCCGGGTTCTGCAGCACGAGGCCCGGGCGCGGGCCGTCGACGGCGCCGCGCAGCGGCGCCTGCACGCCGGCGAGGCAGGCGAGCAGGCTGGACTTGCCGCCGCCGTTGGCGCCGACGACCGCGACCACCTCTCCCGCTCGCAGGTCGAGGTGGACGTCCTGCAGCACCGGTACGACCGTCCGGCGGCGGGTGGGTCGCGGCGCGCCGAGCGGCGCGACCGCGAGCCCACGGGCGCGCAGCACCGGGGCGCCGGGCAGGCCCCCCGCGGGCCTCGCCCCGGCCGGCGACGGCGGGTCGCCCGCGAGCGCGGCCAGGGCCCGCAGGCCCGCGCGCACCGCCGGGGAGGCGAGGTCGCCGTGGCCGAGCACCACGCGCAGCTCGGCGTCCGCCGGCAGCCAGCACCCCTCGGCAAGCAGCCGCGCGCCCGCGCGCTCCAGGACCTCCCGCGCGGGGCCGTCGTGGAGCACCCGGCCGTTGCGGTCGAGCGCCACCCAGCGCCCGGGCAGCCCCGCGGTGCCGTCGTCCCCGGCGTACTCGTCGAGCCGGTGCTCGACCAGCACGCACGCCGTCGTGCCGGTCGCGGTCACCCGGCCCACCGCCTCGCGCACCGCCCGGACGCCGCCGGCGTCGAGCATCGCGGTGGGCTCGTCCAGGAGCAGGAGCGCCGGGCGCGTGACCGTCGCGGCGGCCAGGGCCACGCGCTGCAGCTCGCCGCCCGACAGGGCGTCGGTGCGGCGGCCCCGCAGGTGGCCGGCGCCGGCCGCGGCGAGCGCGTCGTCGACCGCGGGACCGATCGTCGCGGGGTCGGCGGCCAGGTTCTCCAGGGGGAACGCCACCTCGTCGGCGACGTCGGGCAGGCACACGCCGGTCTCGGGGTCCTGCGCGACCACGCCGACGACGTCGGCCAGGCCCGCCACCGTGGACCGGTGCACGTCGCGCCCGGCCACGACGGCGGACCCCCGGGTCGTGGCCGGGACCGCGTGCGGCACGGCGCCGTGCAGGCACCGCAGCAGGGTGCTCTTGCCCGATCCCGACGGCCCGAGCAGCAGCACCTGCTCCCCCGGCCGGACGCGCAGGTCCACGGGTCCCACGCCGTCGCCGGTGGCGAAGACCGCCTCGAGCCCGCGGGTCTCGAGCACGGGCGCCACCGGCGGCCCCGGGCGGTCAGCGCTCACGGCGCACCGGGACGGCGGCGACGGCGGTCTCGCGCACGATCGCGAAGCCGTCCACCGCCCCGGTCCGGACCAGGGCGTCGACGAGCACCTTGGCGAGGAGGCCGCCCAGCACGACGCCCGAGGTGAGCTGGAGCCCCAGCCGCAGCAGCAGGATGTCCTGCCCCCACCAGTCGAACCGGAACGCCGAGAAGACGAAGACGAGGCCCGCGCCGAGGAGCCCGGAGAACGCGTACCGGGCCCAGCCGAACCGGCGGTAGCGCCCGGCCGCGAAGGGCAGCTCGCTGCCGACGCCCTGGATCGCGGCCGCCACCAGGAGCAGCGGCCCCACGGGCGAGCCGAGGAACACGACCTCCACCACCGAGGCGATCACCTCGGCGATGACGCCCACGAACGGGCGGCGCACGACCGCCACCGCGATCGGCGCCACGAGCAGCCACCCGCCCAGCAGCACGTGCTGGGCGAGGTCGCCGGCCGGGCCCATGAGCACCGCCAGGCCGTTCCACGCCTGGACCAGCGCCCAGTAGAGGAACCCGAAGACGACACCGAGCATCACCATGAGCACGATGTCCTTGAGCTCGAGACGCGGCGCGCACCGCGCCGCCTCAGGCCGCGACATCGCGGTGGCTCGGGCTGTTGACCGAGAGGGTCAGGTGGCTGGTGACGTGCTGGACCGTGCGGCCCACGCCGGTCCACCCGGCCACGACCGTCGCCAGGATCGTGCCCAGGTCGCCCTCGAGCCGGGTGACGAAGTGCTCCGACGCGCGGAAGGTGCCGTTCGCCCGGGCGGTGGCGATCGCGGCGTAGATGTCGCGCATGTGGTCGGGCTCCACGCCGGCGCGCACGTCGTCGGCCAGCGGGTACAGCGCCCACTCCGCGGCGGCGCGGCGGCCGACCTGCCGGCCCGCGGGCGCCTCGACGGGGCGCGGCCCGGCCCCGCCGGGCAGGTCGCAGACCACCTCGCCGGGGCACCCCCGCGACAGGTGCACGGTGATCGACGCGTGCTCGCCCGAGACTGCCACGGCCTCGGCCAGGTCGGTGAGCCACGTCAGCAGGTCGGCCTCTGAGCCACCCGCCCAGGTGCTCACGTCGCCCGTCTGGAGGGTCAGGCCCGTGGCGTCCGCCTGCTCGAGCGCCCCGAGGATGATCTCGGCGTACCGGTCGCTCATCACGGCGACCGTGACGCGCGCGCCGACGCCGAAGCGGATCGGGTCGCCGGTCAGGTCGGTCGCCGGCGTCGCGGGTGCTTCCGTCGTGCCTGTGCTGGTCGTGCCTGTGCTGGTCACAGCTGCCTCCTGTGCAGATCAGGCACGGGAGGACGGAGGGCACCATGCCCTGCTTCCTGAGATCGCTCCCTGCGCTGGCATGACCCAGATCAGGTTCAACGGTCGGAGTTCGAGTACTCCCTCTCAGCCCGGCTCACCGGACTCCCGTGCTACGTGCCGGAGGCTAGCACGCACCACGCGCGCTCCGAGGTCACCGGTGCGCGAACCGGGTCGACGGGCGGCGAGCGCGGTCCGCACATAGCCTCTCCAGCGTGACGATCCCTCCTCCGCACGGACCTGGCGCGCCCACGGTGCTCGCCGGCCGGTACGAGCTCGGTGCCCGCCTCGGCCAGGGCGGGATGGCCGACGTGTACCGGGGGGTCGACCACGTCCTGGGTCGGCAGGTCGCCGTGAAGGTGCTGCGCGAGACGACCGACGACGAGTCGGACCGGGCGCGCTTCGTCATCGAGGCGCGCACGCTGGCGCGGCTGTCCCATCCCGGCCTGGTCACCGTGCTCGACGCCGGCATCGGCCTGCGGGCCGACGACGCAGGCCCGGACACCGCGCCCATGTCGGTCGACCAGCCGTTCCTGGTGATGGAGCTCGTGGACGGCCCGACGCTGGCCCAGGTGCTCGCCGACGGCGGGCTCGAGCCGGCCGAGCTGCAGTCGATCGGCACCCGGCTCGCCGAGGCCCTGGCCTACGTCCACGCCCAGGGCGTCGTCCACCGCGACGTCAAGCCGGCGAACGTCCTGCTCGACTGCGAGCGGTCCGTGAAGCTCACCGACTTCGGGATCGTCCGCCTGCTCGGCGACAACGCCCGGCACACCGGGACCAACCAGATGATCGGTACCGCCGCCTACCTCGCGCCCGAGCAGGTCACCGGCCAGCCCGTCACCCCGGCCACCGACGTCTACTCGCTCGGCCTGCTGCTGCTGGAGGCGTCCACCGGCGAGCGCGTGTACCCGGGGACCGCGCTGGAGTCGGCGCTCGCGCGCCTGCACCAGCCGCCGCGCATCCCGGACGAGCTGCCGGCGGCGTGGCGGGAGCTGCTCGGACGCATGACCGCCATCGACCCGGGGGCGCGGCCGAGCGCCGCCGAGGTGGCGGTGCAGCTGTCCGCGGGGACCATCGCGCCGGCCTCGGTCGCCTCCGGCGCGGTGTTCGACCCGCCGACGGCGGAGCTGCCCGTGCCGTTCGGCCGGACGCACGAGCCGGCCGTCCGCCCGTCGCCGGCGCCCGCCCTCGCGGGCGGCACGGGGCGCCGCGTCCCTCGGCGGTGGCTGGCGCTCGGCGCGCCGGCAGCAGTCGCCGCGGCCGTCGCGGCCGTGGCGCTCGCCTCTCCGCTGGGGGCCGACGCGGGGTCGCCGCCGGAGACGGCGACGCAGCAGCCGGTGGCGGAGCTGCCGGCGGACGACGCGCCGTCTCAGGAGCCCGCGCCGGCCCCGGACAACGCCGAGGTCGCGCTGACGTCGGAGTCCTCGTCGGAGCGCGCGGACGCGCCCGTGAGCGACGCGGGGACCGGTGACGCGCCGGTCGCCGACCAGCCCACCGGTGCGAGCACCGGTGGCGCCGAGCCCGAGAAGGACGCGGAGCAGGACGAGACTCTCGCCGAGAAGGATCGCGACGAGAAGAAGTCCGACGAGAAGTCTGACGAGAGGTCTGACGAGAAGAAGCCCGACGAGAAGAAGCCTGACGAGAAGAGGCCCGACAAGAGCGCGGGCCAGACCGGTGCCGACGGCTCGCCAGGCGACAGCGGCAACGCGAACGACGGCAACGGCGACGCCGACAGCGACAAGGGCAGCACCGGCAACGGCGCGGGCAACGCCGCGGGCGACGGCAACGGCGCGAGCGGCAGCAACGGCAACGCCAACGGCGCGGACACCGGCAGCGGCAGCGCCACGAGCGTCAGCACCGGCACCGGCCCGAGCGGCGAGGGCTGACCCGACCTGGCTCGCGAGGCTGCGAGCCAGGTCGACCGGATCGCGCCGCCCTGGTCCCTAGACGGGCCGCGCCAGGTCCCGCAGCAGCGGCCCGGTGAGCGTGTCGATGCTGGTGAGCCGGGTGAGCGCGTCGCGGACGGCGGCGCCCGGACGCGACTCGACGAACGTGAGCCGCGCCAGGCGGCGTGACAGCTTCTGTGCGCGCTCCGTCCGGTGCCGGCGCCGTCGCTCGTAGAGGGCGAGCGCGTGCGGGGCGGAGGCGGCGTCGGACCGCGACAGCTCGTCCGCGAGCGCGGCTGCCGACTCCAGTGCCATGGAGGCGCCGATCCCGGCGGTGGGCAGGAAGGCCGCGGCGGCATCGCCGACGAGCGCCGTCCGACCGTGGGTCCACCGTGCCGCGCGGACGTCGGACATGCGCCACAGCGCCGGCGCCTCGTGCAGCTCCTCCGTCCACCGAGGATCGGTGAGGCCGTGCTCCCCCACGATCTCCACGGCCGCGGCGCTGCGGCCGATGCCCTGGACGCGCCTGGCCGGGGCGCCGACGATGACGCAGAGCCGGTCGCGGCACGGGTAGGTGCCTACGAAGCTGCCGGCGCCCCAGCGCTCGACGACGTCGCCGGGCCGAGCGAGGGCGGCGTCGGCCCACCACACGAGACATGACCACCCGGTGTCGGTCCGACGTGACCGCCCGGGAAGGCGCCGCCGTGTCGGCGAGCCGATCCCGTCGGCGCCGACGAGGACGTCGGCGTGCTGCGTGCTGCGTGCTGCCGTCGTCGAGCCGGACCGTCACCCCGTCCTGGTCCTGGTGCACGGACGCGATCGTCGTCCCGTGGCGGACGGCGCAGCCCGCGGCCGCGCCCTCCAGGAGGGCGAGCAGGTCGCCGCGGGCGAGGACCCCGAGATGCCCGCGCTCGCGCACCTCGTGCGGGAGCGGCGACGACATCAGGACGTCCCCGTGCGCGCCGAGAGCCGTGTACCGCGTCATCTCCGCGCTCCGCGCGACGAGCCCGTCGTGGGCGCCGACGGCATGGAGCACCCGGGAGCCGTGCGGCCACAGCGCCAGCCCGTACCCGCGGCCGGCCGAGCCGGTGCTCTGCTCGACGACGAGCACGTCGTGCCCCTGCCGGTCGAGCAGAGCGGCCAGGGCGAGGCCGGCGACGCCGGCGCCTGAGATCACGATGCGCACGACGCTGCCTCCGGCGACGTCACGTGGGTGAGGAACCGTTCGACGCCGTCCACGACGGCGGCGCCGCGCCAGGACGCGAACAGGTCGAACGCGTGCTGTCCGCCCGGCAGCTCCGCGTAGACGACCGGCGAGGAGGACCCCTCGCGCAGGTGCCGGACGAACGCGCGGGCGCCTTCGACGGGCGCGTACGTGTCCCTGTCGCCGTGGGCGACGAAGACGGGCGGAGCACTCGTGGCGTCGAGGCCGAGCGGCGTGGAGACCGGCCGCTCGTCGGGCGGGCGCCCGTAGTAGCGGCCGAAGTACCCGTACAGGCACACCGCCGCGCCGAGCCTCCGTCCGGTCTCCGGGTCCAGTGCGCACAGCGCGGTGAGGTGCGCGCCGGCGGAGCTCCCGGCCATGGCGAGGGTCCGCGCGTCGCCTCCGTGCTCGTGCGCGTGCCGTCCGGCCCATGCCAGCACGTTCGTGGCGTCGTGGAGATGGTCGACGAAGTCCGCGTCGGGGCGGAGCCGGTAGCCCGCGCTGATGCACACCCATCCGCGCGCGGCGAGCCGGTGAAGGAGGGCACGCCCCTCTCGGTGCTTCCCGCCGGACACGTAGCCGCCGCCGTGCAGGTAGACGAGCACCGGCGCGGCCACGACGTCGTCGCGCCGGTAGACGTCGAGACGTTGCCTCCGGTGGGGACCGTAGGCGAGGTCGCGGACGCGTCGCACCGACCGCGGCCGGATCGGCAACGGTGCGACGAGGCCCCGCCAGCGGCTGCGGAAGCTGGCGGGCGAGACCGGGACGCGCGCTCGTCGCAGCGCCTCCCGGACGGCGTCCCTGGCGTGCAGCCCTCGGCGCGCGACCTCACCGAGCGCGACCGTGGAGAGGCAGGCGACGCCGACGCCCACGAGGCCGGGAACGGTACGGAGGTCGCCCTCCACCAGCGCGAGCGCGGTGGTGCCGACGAGATAGAGGAACGCGAGCTGCGGCAGCTCGCTGACGACCACGCCGAGGAAGAACGCCGCGCTCCCCACGCCGCGCGGCCGACGCGGAGCCACGAGCGCCGCGGTGACGCACACCGCGACAAGGACGTACCCGAGCGGCACCGGGGCCTCCTCTCTCTACAGGTGTAGAGACTGCTACTCTACAGCCGTAGAGGCCGATGGCAAGGGGGCACGATGCCACGAGAGGATCGCCGAGCGCTGATCGCGGACACCGTCATCAGGACGCTGGCAAGGGAGGGCAGCCGCGGGCTCACCCACCGCGCCATCGACACCGCCGCGGGGCTCCCGGCCGGCTCGACGTCCTACTACCTGCCGTCCCGCGCCGCGCTGCTGACCGCGGCCGTCGAGCGCCTGGCGCAGCTCGACGCCGCCGACGTGGCCGCCCTCGAGGACGGCGACCCGGCCGCCGCGCTGACCGCTCTGGTCCAGGGCGCGCTCGTGGGCGAGGGGCGGGACCGGACGCTCGCCCGCTACGAGCTCTCGCTGGAGGCCGTGCGGCGACCCGAGCTGCGACGAGCGCTGTCGGCCGGCACGTCGCGGCTGGAAGGCCTGGTCGCCGAGCGGTTCGCCGCCACGTCCGCACCCGCTGCGGCCGCTGCTCGCGCCCGCGACCTGCTCGCCTTCGTCGACGGCGTGCTGTTCTCCGAGGTGACCGGAGCCACCGCGCCACCGCGCTCCCCCGAGGACGTCGCGGACGCCGTCCGGAGGGCGCTGCAGGCGTTCGCCTGACCACGCCCCGTCCGCCCTCCCTTCGTACGCACGAAAAACTCTGTTGAAAGGACAACGACCCACGTAGGGTCGGATGCCGTAGACGGGTGCCCGAGCCAGGGGGCCGGGCCCCGAGGGGGAGAACGAGGCGGTGAGGCTGTGCGGTCGTCCGACCGCCTCCCTGCCGCGCCAGGGGGAGCTCGAGGTGGCCGGAGAACGGTTCGATGTCGAGGAGCGGTGGCCGGAGCTGTTCGACCGGCTGGACGTGCACCAGCGGTACGCGGTCGCGCAGTCGCTCGCCTCGATGTGGCACGACGGCTGGGTGCCCAGCCGGGAGGACGTCGAGAACCTGACCGACCGCGCCCGCGGGGCGATCGACCAGGCGGAGTTCGTGCGGCGGTCGCGGGAAGCGGCAGCGCACCGGCAAGGTCCGGCGCCGGCGCCGTGAGCGTGGGCGCGGCCGGCGAGCCCTGAGGCCGTCGGGCGTCGACGACCTCAGGGCCACCCGCCCTCGAGGAGCGGTGTGACCGTGACCTCGTTCAGCACGGGCTCGCCCGGTGAGGCAGCCATCCACGCGATCAGGTCGGCGACGACGTCCGGGTCCAGCGACTGGCGCTCGTGCGCCGGACGCTCCGGCGCCGTGCGCTGCGCCGGATCGAACGCGCCCCAGCTCGTCGCCATCGCTCCCGGGTACACGACGCACACCCTGATGCCGTCGGCACGCCCCTCCGCGGCCAGCGACTGCGTCAGCCCCGTCAGCGCAAACTTTGTCGCGCAGTAGGCCGAGGCGCCGGCCCATCCCCTGCGGCCGGCGACCGAGGAGACGTTGACGACGAGCCCGCCGCCGCCCCGGCGCATGTGCGGCATGGCGGACCTCGCCAGCACGAAGGGCGCGGTGAGGTTCACCGCGACGACCCGCTGCCAGTCCTGCACGGACAGCTCCTCGGCGGAGCCCGGCGCATCGGTGGCCGCGGCGTTGACGAGGATCCCCAGGCCGCCCAGCTCGGTGGCGACCACCTGCACGACCTCGTCGAGGCGTTCCGTGTCGGCGAGGTCGACCCGCAGCGGCACGGCGCGCACGCCATGGCTCTCGACCTGGGCGGCGGCACGGCCCAGGTCGTGCTCGCCGCGTCCCAGCAGGCCCACGTCGGCGCCGGCCTGCGCCAGGCGGATCGCCACCGCACGGCCGAGCCCGCTGGTGGCTCCCGTCACCAGCGCGCCCACGCCACGCAAGGACCCGCCGGAGCTGGTCATGCTGTGATCCTCCGTACGGCCTCGGGGCCACGCCAGCCGTGGCGCAGCCACGACGGTGGCGTGCCCGCTGGGCCCGGGCACCGTGGTCGCCAGCGATGTCGCTGGTGCACCTCCACGGGCCGCGCCGACCGCCGCACGATGGCGAGCGGCTCCCGCACGCGGTCGAATGACGCCACGTCTCGAGGAAGGTTGCGCGATGGACACGTGGATGATCGTCGTGATCGTGGTGGTGGCGCTGGTCCTGCTGGCGCTGCTGGTGCTCGTCCTGCCCCGGGCGCGCCGACGCGCCCAGGCGAGGGCTCGCGAGCGCGAGCTCGAGCAGCGCCGCGAGCAGGTGGTCGGCGAGAACCGGGCGCAGGCGGAGGCGCACCGGAAGAGTGCCGCGGAGGCCGAGCAGAGGGCCAGGCTCGCCGCGGCCGAGGCGGAGCGCGAGCGCGCCGAGGCGGAGGTGCGCGAGCAGCGCGCCCGGCTGCACGAGCACGGCATGGCCGACGGTGAGCTCATGGGCGACTCCGGCCGCCACCGGTCAGGGACGTCGGCCGCCGCCGACGCACCGGGGGCCGACGACCGCCGACCCGCGCCCCGGCACGCGGAGCGTGCGCCGGGCGAGCCCGCGGAGCGTGCGCCGGGCGAGCCCGCGGAGGACTACCAGCGCGGTCGCGTCGACGAGCGCCGCGAGCAGAGCGCCGACGGCCCGCCGCGCGCGGTGTGACGGCGTCCCGGTCCGCTCGCGCAGGGCGATCCTGGCTCAGGCGGGCATCCGCTCCCTGAACGCCTCGACGTCGCGCTGCACGAAGCCCTCCAGGCGGACCATGTCGAAGGGGAACTCGTGCTGGAGGGCTGTGGGGTCCAGCGTCTGGTCCGAGCCGTCCACCCAGAGCAGCAGGCGCAGGGCGTCGGCGACCTCGGGCTTGACCGGTCCGAGAGCGACGCTGCCCGCGCGCAGGAGACCTCGAGGCAGGTGCCGGACCCTGGGCGAGATGCCGGCCTTCCGGGCGTAGGTGCGGGCGATCTCGTCCTTGGTGACGTTGTCCCAGCCGCCGATCTCCAGCACCCGGTCCCGGGCACGGGGGTCGGTCAGGCCGATCAGCACGTACCGGGCGGCGTCGGCGGCGGCGATGAGATTGATGGGGCTGCGCCCCGATCCCGGGATGGTGACCCTGCCCCTGGTGAGCAACGGGGTGCCGATGTACTGCCGGGCGTGCGCCTCCATGAAGGCCGTCGGCCGCAGGATGGTGTACCGCATCCCGCTCGCCCGGACGTGCTCCTCAGCGGCATGCTTGGTGCGCAGGAACTCGACGTCCGCCGTGGGCGAGGCGCCCACCGTGGACAGGAAGACCATGTGCTGCACGCCGGCCTCGCGGGCCGCGTCGGTCAGCATGCGGTTGCCGTCACCGTCCACCCGGGGCGAGCGGTTGGCTCCGGAGCCCAGGAGCGAGTGCGCCGCCGCCACGACGGCCTCCACCCCCTGGCACGCGCGCGCGATCGATCGCGGGTCGGTCAGGTCCATCTGGACGACGTCCACACCGTGGGCGCGCAGGTGCGCCAGGGCGTCCGGTCGGCGAGCGGCCGCCCGGACCGCGTGGCCACCGGCGAGCGCCAGCCTGACGGTCTCCCGTCCGAGGTTCCCGCTCGCTCCGACCACCAGCATCATGGGGGCCGCCTCCCGGACCGAGGACCGTGCGTTCACCGGCAGCGCTGAGGAGCTCGAGCACTCTTCGCGCTGACACGACCATGGCACACCGGCGCCGCGAGCGACAGGGCCCGCAGGCCGGTCCGGGGACCGTCAGACCTCGACGTCGAGCACCTTGTCCCCGGACGGCGCACCCTGGCCGATGTCGACGCCTTGGACGTCCTTCATGGCCTCGCGGAACCAGGTGTTGAACGGCGCCTCGGAGGCCCCGAACCGGACGACGGCCGCCTCCTCGTCGGCCTCCATGCAGACCACCGCCATCGTGCCCTCGGGCCCCAGCTGGTGCCAGACCACGTGCCGGGTCACCCCGGCGTCCCGAAGCGCGGCCTCGTACTCGTCCCGCCGGGGGCCGGTCAGCGCCTCCAGGGTCTTCCGGTCGTCGTCCTCCTTGCCGGGCAGGACAGGCAGCACGTACACGAAAGCCGGCATGATCGCTCCTCTGCGTCCTCGCGGGTCAGCCCCGGGCGGGCGGGCCGCCGGGCGGGAACCGCACCCCCTCGCCGGCGCCTCGCTCCAACGTAAGCCCGCCCGGTGCGGGACGACAGGCGGCCGCCGCGGTCGAGACGACCGCCCAGGCAACGAGCCCGGGACCTGCGACGGCAGGTGCGAAGGCCTTCGGCTCGGTGGGCGATAGGGCCTGCACCGAAGGCCTGAATACCTCTGACCGGCTGATCACTTCGTTCACGGCAGGTCCAGGAGGCGGGCTCGAGCGTGTCTGGAGGCGAACTTCAGACGCACGAAGGCGTCCGCCTCGCGGGGCCGGGACGGTCCCGCGAGGCGGACGCGTGACCTCTGGCGTCAGCGTCCTTCGTTGCTGACGTCGATGACGAACGGCGCGATCGTCACGGCATCGATGTTCGGCGCGTCCCCGTCGGGGTTGCCGATGACGATGTCGCCGTCCTGCGTGGTCAGCGTCAGCGGCGTCGTCCGCGTCCAGAAGTTGTAGTCGCTGTAGGTGTGCTGGTACGCGACGGTGCTGGCGGCCTCTGCACCCTCCTCACGGATCTCCGCCGTGCGGGAGATGATGTCCGCGTTGTACGGGTGGCCCGTGAACTTGTCGGCGTTGGCGTACGTCACGCCGATGTCGTAGGCGCCGGGCCTAGTGCCTTCCGGACGCGGGACCGTGATCGTGCGGCCGGCGGTGAGCCAGCCGACGTACTGTCCCTGCACGTTGGAGCCAGCGGCCGTGGGCGGCGTCTCGACCGTCGCGCCCGAGCTCCGCTGCACCGACGAGTCCTCGGCCTGCACCGTGGTCGCGTGGACGTCGGAAGCCACGTCCCGCACGAGTCGCAGGCCGTCGATGCCGAGGCGACCCTGCGCCGTGACGTGCACCTGGTGTATGCCGCGACCCAGGTGGACCGTCGCGGTGGTGCGCCCTTCGCGCCCGGGCCGGCTGGTCGCCCCCTCGATCGGGCGCTCGTCCACCGCGAGACCGTAGGCGCCACCGCCCCCGGCGGAGCCGGTGTCGACCTGCAGCTCGTAGTAGCCGTCCTCCTCGGCGACGACGAAGAACTCGGCGCGCGCACCCGGCGAGAGGTGGAGCCGTCCGCCGTCGGACGGCAGCACCTTGACCTGGCCGGTCGTCCTTGCCGCGGACGCCGGGTACGCCGAGGTCTCCGGCCCGTCGACGGCGACGAGGTCGACGACGTCGATCGCGACGTTGCTGCCCGGCAGCGCCGTGGCGCCGCCGTCCGCGCTGGTGCGCAGGGACAGCGTCGACGTGCCCGCCGGAAGCTCGACGAGCACGCTGGCGCGACCCTTGTAGGTGTCGCCGAGGGTGGAGGAGTACTGGACCACCTGGTCGAGCCGGTCCCCCACGTAGAGCGCGTGACGACCCGACGTGCGGCTGCGCGCCTGGCCGGGCACGTTGGCCCCCGTGCCGTAGAGCACGTCGAGCCGGTACGTGCCGGCCGCCGGCACGCCCACGTCCCACGACAGCCGTCCCGCCGGCGTCGTGAGCCCTCGGACGTCCTGGCCGCCCGAGGTGGCGTACGTGCCCGACTGCGTGGCCGCCCGCGCGCCGCCGGCCAGTCGCATCGCCTCCGCCTCGGTCGTCTGCGACCAGGCGGCGTCGGCGGTCGGCGCCGGACCGCTCGCCGACGGCGTGATCGTGACCCGATAGGCGTCCATCTCCGTGCCCGCCGGGACGTCGATCTCGAGCGTTCCTCCAGCGCTCACCCGGACACGCTCGGCCGAGATGGTCTGCGGCAGGCCACCCAGGCCCTCCTGGCCGGTGAAGCGGGTGCGCTCCAGCCGGACGTCGACCTCCTTGCCGAACACCGAGGGCGCCAGGCCCTCGACGTCCACGGTGACGGGGTGGTCGGTGCCGCCGAGCAGGACCGTGCCCTTGCGGACCCGCTCGTCGAGGGCAGCGAGGGCCTGCAGGGTGTCCGGCGTCTCGGGCCGCGGCGGCGTCGCCTCGACCGTCTCCCCGGTCAGGTCGCCGTACCACTTGAGCAGCCACCAGGCGCCGTTGCCGCCCTGGGTGCGCGAGGTGTGGTCGCTGAGGTTGCCGGCCGCGGTCCAGTACGCCATCTCGGCGTCGACCTTGTGGGTCTCGAACAGGGAGATCCAGCGGATCATCCGGCCCGGCACGCCGGTGTCGCTGCGCCAGGGCGAGTACTCCGTGACGTTGACGGGCATCTCCGGCAGCCCGAGCGACTTCTCCAGCGCCCGGAAGTGCGCGAGGTTGCCGGAGAACGCGGCGAGATCCTGCTTGTCCAGCTCGTGCCAGGTCATGATGTCGGGCAGGACGTCTCGCTCGGCGGCCCACGTCATGAAGTCGGTGAGGCGCTGGCGGTTGTAGTTGGCCTCACCGAGACCGGCGATGCGCGCCTCGGGGATGATCTCGTGGATCAGGTGGTAGGCGGCCTCCCAGTCGGCGAAGAACCGCTCGCGCTGGGCGCCCCAGTTGCCGTACCAGATCCAGTCCGGTTCGTTGAACGGCGTGAAGACGTAGCGATCGAGCTCGTCGGGGTCGGCCTCGCGGGCGACACGCTCCACGACGGTGCGGACCTTGGCGAGGAAGTCCGCCTGCCCGGGGTAGGTGTTTGCCGGGTCCTCGGCGTTCGCGTACCCCCACTTGGGGTAGTAGTCCTGGATGTTGATGTAGATGTCCTGGCCACCCGAGGCGAAGAAGGTGTCCGACACGCTGAGCGCCCCACCGTTGGGGTGCTGCAGGCCGCCCTCCGGCATCTGCGTCACCGTCCTGGGTGCCGCCCCGGCGACCACGGCTGTCGTCGGCACCTCGTCGTCCGAGAGCCCGTAGAGGACTCCGGTCGCACCGCCGTGGACGGCGCCGGTGGACGTGGAGAAGTCGACCACCAGCTGCTCCGCGGCGCCGGCGCCGAACGCGGAGGGCGGGGAGGCGGCAACGAGCAGGCTGCCGCCGAGGGCCACGCAGCTGGCCAGCGCGACGCCGCGACCGACCGTTCTGCGGTGGAGGGAGATCAGGGGGACCATCGTTGCTCCTTCTGATTGGTGTGGAAACTCGTGCTGTGCCGTCGGCGTGGCTCGCCCACGACCGTCGCGCCTGTCGGCGGATGCCGGTGGGGCGGGCGGCCGATCGGAGGCCCCGCCCCACCGGGTCACTCGAAGAGCGCGTCGACGGTCTTGTCGGCCTGGGTGAGGGACTCGGCGTCCGCGGTGCCCTTCAGGAAGGCCTCGAGAGCGGCGGTGACGGTGTCGTTGACCTCCGACCAGTGGTCGGCGATCGGCAGCAGGGCGGTCGTGCCGTCGGTCACCTGGACGGTGAAGCCGGAGACGTCCCAGCCCTTGTCCGCGAAGGCTTGCTCCGCCTTCTCGGTAGAGGTCTTGATCGCCGGGAAGACGACCGCGGACTCGGCGATCACGTCCTGGCAGTCCGTGGAGGCCATGTACTTGACCCACTCCCAGGCCGCGTCGGGGTTCTTGGTGCCGGTCCAGATGCCGTCGGAGAGGCCGTTGAAGAGGCTCGCCCGCTCACCGGCCGGGCCGACCGGGGTGGGCGCCACCTTCGTCGGCACGTCGTCCTGGCCGAGGTACGAGCTGTTCATCCAGCTGCCGTCGGTCACGGACGCGTAGCGGCCCGCGAGGTAGCCGTTGAGCGGGTCCTGCTCGCTGAGCGCGATGTCGACCGACGGCATGTAGCCCTCGTCGATCAGGTGCTTGTACCAGGTCAGGGTCTCGACGAGCCTGGGGTCGTCGAAGTTCCACTGCGTCGTCCACGGCGTGGTGTCGCCGAAGTACCAGTCGTTGCTCAGTGCGTAGGGCGCCCACGTCTGCTGACCCGAGGCGTTCAGGCCGTTGCCGCTCAGGGCGAGGCCGTAGGTGGCGACCTTGGTCTTGTCGAAGCCCGGCTCGTTGCCGCGGACGCCGTTCTCGTCGACGGTGAGCGCCGCGACGAAGTCCTCGAACGTGCCGCCGTCGGTGGGGTTCCACTCGAGCGAGCCGATCTGCTCGGCCGTGTACCCGGCGTCGGCGACGGCCTGGTCGTTGTAGAACAGCCCGACGGTGTCGAAGTCCTTCGGCAGCCCGTACCGGGCGCCGTCCTGCCCGACCCACAGGTCAGCCAGGCCGTCCTGGTAGATCGACAGGTCGAGGCCGTCCTCCTCGATGCGGTCGCTGAGGTCCAGCAGCTGACCCTGGGAGGCGAACTGCGGGAAGTAGGACAGGTGGTCGGCGAAGACGTCCGGTGCGGTGCTCGAGGCGAAACCGGTGGTGAGGCCCTGCCAGTAGTCGGCCCAGCCGTACTGCTCGATCTTCACCTCGATGCCGGTCTTGTCCTCGAAGTCGGTGGCGCACTGCTGGTAGGCGGGTTGCTGGTTGGTGTCCCACAGCCAGTAGGTGATCGAGCCGCCGGCCGCGGCGTCGCCGCCCTCGTCGCCGGACGGCGCGCCGCAGCCCGCCAGGGCGAGCGGGAGGATCGCTGCTGCGGCGGCGAGCGCGCCGGTGCGACGCCGGAGGGGCAGGTTGTTCATGGCAGACCTCTCTGTCTGTGAGCCGGCGTCGGCGACGCCCGCTGGATCGGGGGTCGGCTACTTGATGCCCGAGTAGCCCAGGTTGTCGATGAGCTTGCGTCCGAAGACGAGGAACAGGACGAAGACCGGCAGGGCCGCGATCAGCGTGCCCGCCATCAGCCCCGCCCAGTCGGGCCCGGTCTGCGGGGTCTGCGACCGGAAGATCCCGAGCGCCACGGTCAGGACGCGCGAGGAGTCGGCACGTCCCACCAGCAGGGGCCAGAAGTACTCCCCCCAGGCGGTGACGTAGGTCAGCAGCCCGAGGGTGAACACCGGCGTGCTGGACATCGGCAGGATGATCCGGAAGAAGATCCGCAGATGTCCTGCGCCGTCGATCCGCGCCGACTCCTCCACCTCACGGCTGATCCCCAGGAAGAACTGGCGCATGAAGAAGACGGCGAACGGCGTCATGAAGAAGAACGGGAGGACGATGCCGGTCAGCGTGTTCAGCAGGCCGAGGTCTCGCACGAGGATGAAGTTCGGGAGCTGGACGAAGATCGGCGGGATCATCAGAGCCGTGAGGAACAGGAAGAACACCGCGTCGCGGCCTGGCCAGCGCAGCCGGGCGAAGGCATAGGCCGCCATGGAGGAGAAGAAGACCTGACCGACGGTGGTCGCGGTCGCGACGATCACGGAGTTGCGCAGGTACAGCCAGAAGTCGATCGATCCGGTGGTTCCGCCCTCGGCAGCTGCTTCCTCGGGCGTCGCGGTCCCGAGCACCCGCTCGAAGGCGCCCCAGCTGAAGTCGACGGGCAGGAGGCTTCCCGGGGCGGTGTACAGCGCGGTGTTGCTCGACAGCGCGGTGCGCAGCATCCAGTAGAACGGGAACAGGGTGACCACCAGCAGGGCGCCGAGGGCGGCCCACGCCAGTGCACGTTCCCAACGGACGCGCTTGCGAGGCCTGGAGCGCCTCCCGTATCCGCTCGCACCCTGGTCGGTGAGGTCGTCGGTGCGTGAGGTGACGATCGTGGTCATCGTGGTTCCCTAGGCCAGGTCCGACTGGTTGGAGCGCATGATCCTCAGCTGGAGGTACGCGACGACGGCGAGCGCGACCAGCAGGAAGACGGACATCGCGGAGGCGTAGCCGAGGTCGAACCGTTCGAACGCCTGCTGGTAGATGTAGTAGTAGATGACCCGGGTGGAGTTGATCGGACCGCCCTCGGTGGTGACCGCCACGGTGTCGAAGATCTGGAACGATCCGACGACCGTGATCACCAGCACGAGGGCCAGCACGGGCCGCAGCAGCGGCATCGTGATCGACCAGAACATCCGCGGCTCGGAGGCGCCGTCCAGCGCGCCGGCCTCGTAGAGCTGGGCCGGGATGGTCTGCAGGCCCGCGAAGATCAGCAGCGCCGTGTACCCCACGTAGCGCCACACGTTGATCAGGGCGATCGTCGGGATCGCGAGGGTCTCGTCGCCGAAGAACGCGACGCGGTCTCCGCCGAGCCAGTCGAGGACGACGTTGATGAAGCCGGTGGAGTAGTCCATCATCCAGAACCACACGAGGGCGACGACGACGTTCGCCACGAGGTACGGCAGCAGGATGATCCCCCGGACGAGCGCCGAACGGGTCAGCCGGTGCATGAGGACCGCGATGCCGAGCGCGAGGACCGTCTGCACGCCGATGTTGATGACGACGTACCACAGCGTCACCCGCAGGGAGTTCCAGAACAGCGGGTCGCCGAACATGTCCCGATAGTTGGCCGTCCCGATGAACTCGCCCGAGCCCACGAGGTTCTGGTCCGTGAAGCTGAACCAGATGCCTCGCAGGGCCGGCACGAGATAGAAGGCGAGGAACCCGATCGCCGCCGGGGCGATGAAGACCAGCGCGACCCGCAGGTCGCTCCTGTGCTTGCCGGCCTTGCGCGGCGCCGCCAGGCGCGCGCCAACGGTCGTCGAGGTCATCGGTGCACCGCCTCCACGTGCAGCAGGGTCGAGTGGTCAGGGTCGAGGGCGGGCACATGGACGCCCACGTCGGACAGGACGCCGCCGCTGAGCTCGATCCCCTCCACCCACCACGCCGGGTGGACGCGTTCGTCGTAGGGCGCGTCCGAGCCGGGGCCCGTCGCGCTGACGCGATAGGTCAGGTCGCGTCGGAGGCCGGGGATCGGTACGCGCCCGGCCGGCCAGGTGATGTGGCGCTCGCGCAGCGTCACGGCGAACAGCGCCTCGAGCTGGTCGGGCGAGACGGCGCCGTGCACCCACAGATCACCCTGTTCGGCATCACGGCGGACGACGGTGCCGGTGTGGATGAGCGTCCGCACCTGCTTGTAGAAGCTGATCCAGGCCGCGATCTCGGCCCGCTCCGCGGCGGTCGCCTCGCTCAGGTCCCACTCGACGCCGAAGTGACCGAACAGCGCCGTTGCCGCCCGGAAGCCGAGGTCGAGCCGGCGCGCGGTGGTGTGGGCGCGGTCGGCACCGACATGGCTGCCCACCAGCTCCGGCGGCAGCAGCTGCGCGGTCCATCGCTGGATCTGCTGGCGCTCGCGCGCGTCGATGCAGTCCGACGCCCACACGCGGTCGGTGTGCTCGATGATTTCCAGGTCGATGCGTGCACCACCGGACGAGCAGGACTCGATCTCCAGCCCGGGCGCCAATGACCGGATCTCGTCGAGCAGCCGGTAGGTCGCCAGGGTCTGGCCGTGCACCCCTGCGCGGCCCGTGCGGGTGGACCCGGCATCGATGAGATCGCGGTTGTGGTCCCACTTGATGTAGTCGACGCCGTGCTCCCGCACCAGCGCCACGACCTGGTCGCGCACGTGCGCGAACGCCCCCGGGTGGGTGAGGTCGAGCACCTGCTGGTGGCGGAACTCGACCGGCAACCGCCCGGGGACCTGCAGGATCCACTCGGGGTGCGCCCGTGCGAGCTCCGAGTCGAGGTTGACCATCTCGGGCTCGAACCACAGCCCGAACTGCATGCCTCGCCGCTTGACCGCATCGACGAGGGCGCGGAATCGGCCGCCCCCCCACGCGTCCTCCGCGAGGACCCAGTCCCCCAGGCCCGAGGTGTCGTCGCGGCGGCTGCTGAACCACCCGTCGTCCAGGACGAACCGCTCGACGCCGACGTCGGCCGCGAGCTCGGCCAGCTCGCGCAGCCGCTCGATGTCGTGATCGAAGTAGACCGCCTCCCACACGTTCATCACCACGGGGCGCGGGCTGCGGGGGTGGTGCGGGCGAGCGCGCAGGTGCTTGTGCAGCCGCGACGCGACATCGTCCAGGCCCGCGCCGTAGACGGCGAAGAGCTGGGGCGTCTCGTAGGACTCCCCCGCGCCCAGCTCGACCTCGCCCGGCAGGAGAAGCTCACCGCCGAGCAGCAGGCGCTCGCCGGAGAAGGCTCGCTCGCCGATCGCCCGGTGGTTCCCGCTGAACGCGACGTGCAGCCCCCACGCCTCGCCGCCGGCGAACCCTAGGTTCGGCGTCCCGGCGATCAGCAGCGTCGCGGCGTCGGCCCCCGTGCGTCCGTGGCGCCCTTCCCGCACGTGCGAGCCGACGGTGAACGGACGGCGCTGGACGACCTTCTCCTTCGCCCAGCGACCGGCAAAGTCCCACAGCTCGTCCGCTCGGGTCGGGACGGGCAGCGCCAGGTTGAGGGCCTCCACCGCGTAGGCCCCGCTGCCCGTGTTGGTCACGCGCGCCCGCATGCGGACCACTCCTTCGGCGAGCATCTCGATCCGCAGCGCGACCTCGAGCTCCGCCTCGGCGTCCGTGGCGACGACATCGACGCGGCCGCCTCCCCCGTCGGCCGGCTCGACGTCGACCCGCTGCGGCCGGAACCACGGCGACCACCCGGTCCCGGAGCGGTGCCCGGACAGCCCGGGAGTCCCCGTCCAGCCCGTGCGCCCCTCCGGCAGGACGGAAACCTGGACCGGAGCGTCCACGCCGTTGGTGGCCCGCGGCGGGACGGCGGAGGACTCGACGGCTGCAAGCTCGGGCTCCGACAACGGGCCCGGGTCGGCACCCCAGTGGACGACGTGGGGCAGAGAGTCACGCGGGATCGCGAGGATCAGCGCGACACCGGAGGCCGCGAGCCGGACGACCTTGGGCCAGGCGGTCTCGTGATGCGGTTCGGCGCGGTCGCGCAGTGCAGGAGTGCTCAAGCGTCATTGCCCTTCGGGAGCCGTGCAGCGTCGATGCTGCAAACGTTGGTCAGAACGTACAGCCTCAAGCCCGATTTCTGCAAACGTTGGTCAGAACATGGGCCAAACTGCCATCACGTGCGTGCCGCGACGTCATGCGGCCGGCGGGACTCAGGCGGTCGGAGCGGTGCTCTCCCGGATGACGAGCGCCGGCTGCACGGCCGAGTCGGCCGGGCGGCGGCCCGTACGGATCCATTCCTCCAGGAGGCCGAAGGTGCGGCGCCCGAGGTCGGTGAAGTCCTGCGCCACGGTGGTGAGCGCGGGCACCCACATCTGTGCGAACGGCTGATCGTCGAACCCGACGACACTGACCTCTTCGGGGATCTTGCGCCCCCGCTCGGAGAGCGCCCGCGCCGCACCGATCGCCAGCTCGTCGTTACCGCACAGGATCGCGGTCACGCTCGGATCGTCGACGAGCCGTAGCGCCGCGTCGTACCCCGACGTCGGCGAGTAGTCGGCATGCACGACGTCGGGCACGGGAGCCCCGGCGGCTTCCAGCGCGGTGCGCCAACCCCACTCACGGCCGCTGCGCCGGCGGGTTGCAGGGATCGCGATGTGGTGGACGGTCCGGTGGCCGAGGCCCAACAAGTACTCGGTGGCCGCTCGTCCTCCGGCCTCGTCGTCCAAGAACGCGTGCGGCCGCGCGCCCGCCCTGCGCCGAGCACCGGCGGCCGCCACGACGGGCACGACGTCGGGGAGCGCCTCGAGCGTCGCGACGCCGACCGAGTCGAACTCGATGACGATCGCTCCGGCCAGCGCCTGCGAGAGCGTCATGTCGACCGCGCGCGCCACGTCATCTCGGTCGCCGGACTCGATCACGGCGATCATCACGACGTAGCCGGCGGCACGTGCCGCCTCTTCGACGCCCTGGAGAGTCGCCGCGTAACCGAAGCGCGCCGTGTTGCGTGCGAGCACCGCGATCGTCGAGCGCTTCCCGCTCACCAAGGTCTGCGCAGCGGCGTTGGGGCGATATCCGAGCTCGTCGACCGCCGCCTGCACCTTCGTCCGCAGCTTCTCGCTCACCGGCGTGCGCCCCGTCAGCACGCGGGAAACCGTCGAGAGGCTGACACCCGCCTTCGCCGCGACATCGACCAGCCCCGGCGGTCTGCGAGTGGCGTCCATCGACACAGGCTATGGCAAACGTTGGTCAGAGGGATCACGGACCCTCCGCAGGCCCCTGGCTCACCACATGCGTCTAGTGCGCAGAAAGCCCTGGTCGTCTCCCTCAAGACCTGTACGGAGCGCTGGCTTGCGACTAGCGACCCTCACCTCGTCGTCCTGCACCATCACCGCCGCGCGAAGGACAGCGGGGCTGTGGAGGGTTGTAGCGACCGATGCGGCGAAGCGAATCATCAGAACCAGATCGGGGGCTGCTGCGCGTGGCGCAGCAGCGCAGCCCACGCTCCCAGAGCTGCCGCTGCCGCGACCGCAACCCAGCCCATGAGCTCACGTGGCTGGGCTTGCTCGTCACGACGAGCTGCGTGCCCACGCTGTCCGCTGTCGGCGCTGCCGAGAGCTCTGCTCGGCTCAGCGTCGTAGTCCCATCGGTAGTGCAACGAGGGACCGGAGCACTGGCTCTGGTGTCGACTGCCCTGCAAACCATCACCGATGGGTTCTTGCCGAGTGCTCTTGAGGTCCACGCTCGCCTCCAACGTCGCCAGCCAGATCCCCCGGCGCGACGGTATAGCCGGAACGTCGACGCGTACAGGCCGTCGATCGCCTCGTCGAACACTGCCCGACCAATTCATCCGGTCACACCGGCACTGGTCATGAACCCGCAACGTCGTGGCCGCTGCGCTGTGCCGAGTCAGCTGCTGACCACGCATGGCTCGCGCGGTCACCGCAGCGATCGCGCTCGCCGCGACGACGGGCGCCTCAGGAGTGGGGCGCGCTCCTGCTTGCGCGGTACGCCTGCCTCTCGCGGTAGCGCTGCACGGCGTGGCTGTTGCCGCAGGTGGCCGAGCAGTACGCGCGGCGGCCGTTCTTGCTCGTGTCGGCGAAGACGCGCAGGCAGCCTGGGCGCGCGCAGACGCCCATGCGCCCCGCCTCGGCCTCGACCGCGAAGATGGCGATCCCGCCGGCGGTCATCGCTCTGACCCGCTGGACCAGGCTGGACTCCTGGCCGGCGAAGTGCAGGTGTGGCGGCAGCCCGTCGTGCGTGGCCAGCTGCACGAGCTGCACGCCGTGGGCCAGCAGCGCGTTGATGCGCTGCGCGCGCTGCTCGACGTCGTCCGCGGCGAACACGCCGCGCAGGCGCCGGGCCCAGGCGTGCAGGTCGCCCAGCGTCGCGTCGTCGAGCCGGTCGAACCTGATCGGCGTGCGCCGCAGCGCCTCGGTCACGGCTCCCGCCTCCCACGGCCCGGTGGCCTGGAGGTTCACGAGATCCTCGGCCAGGCGGACGCCGATCATGTTGTCATGGTTGAACGGCACTGACCTATGACACCACGCTTGCCCTGCGCCTCCGGCCGACCGGAGCGACGAGACGAGAGGCAAGCATGACCGCGCTGCACGATCCCATCCCGGCGGACGCCGAGGCTCGCGAACGACTGCGGGCGTCGGTGCAGCGGCGCACGATGCTCGCGGTCGTCGCCACGCAGGTGCTGGGCGGCGCTGGCCTCGCCGCCGGCGTGACGGTCGGGGCGCTGCTGGCCCGGCAGATGCTCGGCAGCGACGCCCTCGCCGGGCTGCCTGCCGCGGTCCTGACGCTCGGGTCGGCCCTCACGGCCTTCCTCGTCGGGCGGGTCAGCCAGCGGCACGGGCGACGACCCGGGCTCGGCGGCGGGTTCGCCGCGGGCGGCATCGGCGCCGTCGGCGTCGTGCTCGCCGCTCGCCACGACTCGCCCGTGCTGCTGTTCTGCGCGCTGTTCGTCTACGGCGCCGGAACCGCGACCAACCTCCAAGCGCGTTACGCCGGGACCGACCTGGCGCTGCCGAACCGGCGCGCCACCGCGGCCAGCGTCGCGATGGTCTCCACCACCCTCGGTGCCGTCGTCGGGCCGAACCTGGTCACGCCCATGGGCGAGATCGCCGAGAGCTGGGGCGTGCCCGCGCTGGCCGGCCCCTTCATCCTCGCCGCGGCCGCCTACCTGGCCGCCGGCCTGACGCTGACCCTCCTGCTGCGCCCGGACCCGCTCCTGCTGGCCGAGCGCCTGCGCGACGAGGCCGGCCCGGCCGCGGCGTCGGCGGACGCCCGGCCTCGCCGGTTCCCTCGAGGCGTCCTGCTCGGGGCGACCGTGATGGTGGTCGCCCAGATCATCATGACCGCGATCATGACGATGACCCCGGTGCACATGCGGATGCATCACCACGGGCTCGGGGCGGTGGGGATGGTCATCGGCGTGCACATCGCCGCGATGTACCTCCCCTCGCTCCTGACCGGCGCCCTCGTCGACCGGATCGGCCGCAGGCCCATGGCTGTCGCCTCCGGCGCCGCGCTGCTGCTCGCCGGTGTCGCCGCGGCCACCCTGGGCAGCTCCGTCGCTGCGTCGCTGATCGCGCTCGCGCTCCTGGGCCTCGGCTGGAACTTCGGCATCATCGCCGGGACCGCGATGATCGTCGACGCCACCACCCCCGACACGCGCGCCCAGGTACAAGGGAGCGTCGACGTCTCGATCGCGCTCGCCGCCGCTGGCGGCGGCGGACTCTCCGGCATGGTCATGTCCGCCGCCACATACCAGGGCCTCGCCCTGGCCGGCGCCGCCCTCGCCCTCGCCCTCCTCCCTGTGCTGGCGCTCGGACGCTCGCGAGCCGCTACGTCCAGCCGGTGACGGTCGGTCGCCCGAGCGCCCGAGCGGGCACCTGTAGCCGGCGGTGACCACAGGCCTAACCTGAGCCCGTGAGCCAGGCGTTGGACGATGGGCCCTTCTTCCACGGCACCAGAGCGGATCTTCGGGCGGGTGACCTGCTGACCGCTGGCTTTCGGTCGAACTACCGACCCGAGATCACCATGAACCACGTGTACTTCACCGCCCTCGTCGACGGCGCCGGCCTCGCAGCCGAGCTGGCGGCAGGCGACGCCCCGCCCCGGGTCTACGAGGTCGAGCCGACAGGGCCGTTCGAGAACGACCCCAACGTCACCGACAAGAAGTTTCCCGGCAACCCCACCCGGTCGTACCGCAGCAGCGAGCCGCTCCGGGTCGTCCGCGAGGTCCCCGACTGGCCGCGGCTGAGCGCCGAGGCGCTGGTCGCCTGGCGCACGCGCCTGGCGGCGCTGCTGTCCCATGAGCGCGGCAAGATCATCAACTGACGACCCTGACCGATCCATCCGGAGGAACAGCGGCGCTCACGTGCCGGCGACTAGGTCGAGATCCTTCATACCTCGCGCCGGAGCGTCACCACTCCGCAGGAATGCGGCCGTCGGCAGGCGCCGGAATCACGCCCTGGTACGGCGTGAGCGTCGTGTATGCAGTCGCCCCGAGGTCGTAGGCATCGCCTTCGCGCAGGAAGAGCATCACCGGCGTCCCGTCGTCGGCGAACGGTCGGAGCGGGTCACCGCCCGGATATGGAGGGTCCTCGCCGGCACAGTGATCGGGCATCGGGCTCACGACGATCGGCGAGTCGCCGTGACCGCCGACCCAGGCAGCCACCTCGACCGTCCACGTGTGAGCGTCACCGCCCATGACCGTCACGTCGTCGCCTTGCCCGGTGATCGTCCCGATCACGACAGCATCAGCATCCGCCGCGGCGTCGGCCGGCGTCTCGAGATCGACCCAGCCGGCGCATGCGACGGCCTGCGTCGGCGCACACGCCGACGCCGTCGACGACGCGGCGACGACCAGCACGCCGACGAGCGCCAGAGTCCTGCGAGTCATCGCCCAAGCATCGTCGCCGACGACGCCCCTGTCACGGCTGACGGACCGCCCTCAGTCTCGAGCGCATGCACCGTCCAGAGGCGCTCGTGCCCAGACGTCCTCGAGCTGACGCTCGACACGCCGGGCGGAAGGCGTCGGGCCTTGGCTCCCGTGAGCTCGGCAGCAGTCGCACGGCCGATCGGCTCCTGCCCGGATACCGCCGTGTCGACGGGCGCCCAGCCGTGCTAGGACCGAACGACGTAGGAGTTGGTCCGCAACGAGGCTCGACCCATACGGAGCTGCCCGACACCGTCCGCGACGTCGACAAGATGCCGGCCGCCTCGATTCGTTGCGGCTCTTCGTGCGCGGTCGTCAGCGTGGCGCCCCTCCGACCCGATCTCGCGCCGCCAAATTGCGGATCGTCGTCACGACCGGGGCCTCCATCGGTCGGTGCCACGGCTCACAGACCCCTTCCACGGCCTCACGCCAGCGGCACTTGTCGTTCGAGCTTGCCGCGCTGCAGCGACGCTCGTGCCTCCAGCGCCGTGGGGGCTGCGGCGAGACCAGTGGACTGAACCGTGCAGCGGGGGCAACCGTCGGGCACTGGGCGCGCGAGCATCCACTCGGCTACGCACCGATGTTGCAGGGCTGCTGGCTGCCGACGGTCGCCGGCGTCTCCGACTGCGGCCGGCTGCCGGTCAGGGCCAGAGGCTGAGGGAGCGGGCGGCGGACAGGCGTGCGGCGGCCACGAGGAGCTCCTGGGCAGGCATCGGGTCGAGGCGGCGACCGTCGCGCACGTTGACGGCCACGTGGCCGGCCGCGGCCTCCCGCTCGCCCACGACGACCCGGTACGGCGCGCGCGCCCGGCGGGCCCGGCTGACTCGGACGCCGAGAGGCTCGCGTGCGTCGTCGAGATCGACGCGCAGGCCGGCGGCCCGTGCCGCCTGGGCGACCTCCGCGGCGGCCCGCGCCTGGTCGCCGGAGGCGGGGTCGACCGGCATCACGACGAGCTGCACCGGTGCGAGCCACAGCGGCAGGTTGCCGGCGTGCTGCTCGAGGAGGAACGACAGGCATCGCTCCATGCTCGAGAGTACCGACCGGTGCAGCATGACCGGCCGGCGCGGACCGTCCGGCCCGGCGTACGACAGCCCGTAGCGGGATGGCAGGTGGAAGTCGAGCTGGACGGAGGAGAACGACTCCTCCCGCCCGCCGCGCCCGGGCACCTGCACGTCGATCTTCGGACCGTAGAACGCCGCCTCCCCGTGGGCGCGGTCATAGGGAACGCCGAGGTCGTCCAGCGCGCCGGCCAGCGCGGCCTCCGACCGCTCCCACAACGCGTCGTCGGCGAGGAACTTCGACCCCTCGCCGCGCAGGGACAGCCGGTAGTGGTGCCCGGACAGGCCCAGCACGCGGTAGGCGTCCTCGATCATCGACAACACCAGGGCCACCTCGTCGGCCGAGGACCGAGGGTCGGCGAAGTGATGGGCGTCGTTGAGGACCATCGCCCGCACGCGGGACAGGCCGGACAACGACCCGGACGGCTCGTTGCGGAACATCGCTCCCAGCTCGGCGATCCGCACCGGCATCTGCCGCCAGGACCGCGGCCGGGAGCGGAAGGCGACGATGTGGTGAGGGCAGTTCATGGGACGCAGGACGATCTGGCCGGCCCCGTCGTCGATCGGTGGGAACATCGCGTCGGCGTAGTGGTCCCAGTGGCCGGAAATCTCGTACATCTGGCGGCGGCCCAGCGGCGGGGAGTACACGTGCTGGTACCCCGCGGCCCGTTCGGCGTCGACGATGTACCGCTCCAGCTCTCCGCGGACCACGGCGCCGCGAGGCAGCAGGATGGGCATGCCCGCCGGTAGGAGCGGGTCAGACGCGAACAGGTCGAGCTCACGGCCGAGGCGGCGATGGTCGTCGGCCGGCAGGGAGACATGGGACTGAGGCCGCGCGGCGGGCTGGTGGGACATGGGACGCTCCTTCACGATCGGCGGGAGCGCTCGGTGCCCCGGCCGTCCAGGAACGACGAAGGCCCCGGGTTCTCCCGGGGCCTTCTGGTCAAGTGGTGCGCTGGTCAGCGCGCACGCAGGTCGACGGCGCCGGGACGGTCCGGCGTCGTCGTGCGCTGCGCGACTGCTGCCATACCGTCATTGTGCCCGGTCCGACCGATGCGGCAAGGGGAATCCGGACGCTCCGACTGGCCGGCCTCGCGACCGACGTCGTGAGCGGGCGGCGTGGGCCGGTGCGCCCTGTGAGCCGAGCAACGGGTAGCCCTTCCTCCTGGACCGCATCGGAAACGGACCTGCTTAACCGCTTGACCACCGACCCGGGGTCTCACTACGGTGCTGCTCAACCGATTAACCACAACGATGGGTGCTCATGAACCAGCGTGGGTTCTACCAGCCGAGCGGCGCTTGGGTCGGGGACGTCATCCCCTGGCAGGAGGGCGGTGCCTTCCACCTCTTCTACCTGTACGAGTCCCGCCGAACGCCGAGGGACGGCATGCCGTGGCACCGGGTCATCACCGACAACCTGGTCGACTTCCACGAGACCGGATCGGCACTGGCGTCGGGTGGCCCCGCGGCGGCGGACTTCAACGTCTACACCGGGAGCATCGTGCTCGACGGCGAAGGCATCCACCACGCCTTCTACACCGGTCAGAACCCGGACGTCTGCGGGGAGGACGGGCGGCCGCTGCAGGTGGTGATGCACGCCTCGAGCTCCGACGGCATGCGGTCCTGGCAGCGCCACCCTGACGACACGTTCGGAGCAAGCCCGGGCTATGAGACCGGGGACTGGCGCGACCCCTTCGTCTTCTGGGACGAGGACTCGCAGGTGTGGCGCATGCTCATCACCGCCCGGCACGCGCACGGTCCCGCGCGGCGGCGCGGCGTGATCGCGCAGTGCACCTCGCGCGACCTCGCGAGCTGGCAGCCGGCGCCGTCGTTCTGGGACCCGCGGCGGTACATCGCGCACGAGTGCCCGGAGGTGTTCCAGTGGGGCGAGTGGTGGTACCTGGTCTACTCCGAGTTCAGCGACGCCTTCACCACGCGCTACCGGATGGCACGCAGCCTCGAGGGTCCGTGGATCGCACCTGAGCACGACACGCTGGACGGGCGCGCGTACTACGCCGCCAAGTCGGCAGCGCGCGATGGTCGCCGGTTCTTCTTCGGCTGGATCGCGTCTCGCGAAGGCGCCCGCGACGATGGCGCATGGGAGTGGGCGGGCACCATGTCGGTGCTCGAGGCCGAGCAGCGACACGACGGCACCTTGGCGTTCCATCCCACCGAGGAGCTGCGCCAGGCCTTCGCCGAGCCGGTTGACGGGGTCGCCCCCGGCACGGTCCTTCGCGCCCCGGACGGCTACACGTGCACGGTCGCACCCGCGGAGGCCCCTGGCGCGTTCCGGATGGTCGCCCGGTTCGACGTCACGGAGGGCACCGGCGAGTGCGGCGTGCTGCTGCGCGCGAGCGCCGACGGAGACGAGGCCTACGTGCTGCGTCTCGAGCCGAAGCGCGGGCGACTGGTGTTCGACCGGTGGCCGCGCCGGGCGACGGGTGCCGAGCAGTGGCAGATCTCCGGCGACGTGCCCTTCGTCGTCGAGCTCGAGCGGCCCTGCACGCTGCAGCCGGGCATCCACGAGCTCGAGGTCATCGTCGACGGCGACATCTGCGTGGCCTCCGTGGACAACTCCACCGTGCTGAGCACGCGGCTCTACGACCGTCCCAGCGGCCGCATCGGCGCGTTCGTCGGCGAAGGCACCGTCACCGTCGAGGAGCTCACCGTCTTCACGCGTACCGACTCGTATGCCAGCTCTGCCCTCGTGACGGACGACGTTCTCGCCGCAGCGACGACGTAGCCCGCTCCACAGATCTCGACCGCTCACATCCGACCAATCAATGGAGATCGACGATGCCTTCCACCACGCGCAAAGGTGCGCTCCTCGCTGCAGTCACGACCGCCGCGCTCGCCCTCTCGAGCTGCGCGGGCGGCGCCGGCGCAGCTGACCCGACCGATGTCGACCCCGACGGCGAGGTCGTCGCCCGGGAGATCTCCTGGCTGCTCTCGCGCCCGGCGGACGGCGGCGTGATCACGGCGATGCAGCAGATCGCCCAGGAGTACGCCGAGGAGCACCCGGGCTTCGCGCTCAACCTCATCACCACCCCCGACCGCCCCTCGTACGTGCAGAAGTACGAGACGCTCGCGGCGGCCAACAAGCTGCCGGAGCTGTTCGACACCGACGCGACCCCGTTCGCACAGAAGCTGGCGCAGCAAGGACGCATGGTCGACGTCGACGCACTGCTCGACGACCTGGGCCTGGCCGACGACTACCGTGACGCCGCGCTCGCCTACCAGCGCTTCGACGACGGATCGCTCTACATGGTGCCGTTCGAGTTCCAGCTGGAGTTCTTCTGGTACAACTCCGAGCTGCTCGAGCAGGCCGGGGTCGAGGTCCCGGCAACCCTCGACGACTTCCCGCGGATGTGCGAGGGCCTCCGCGCCGCGGGGATCACGCCGATCGCTCTCGACGGCCAGGACCAGTGGCCCCTGGAGCGATACATGGCGTACTACCCGTTCCGCATGGCCGGCCCGGACTACGTCCGGGACCTGAAGAACGGCGACGCGTCGTTCGCCGACCCCGCCGGCCGCGCGGCGGCCGAGTGGCTGTACGACCTCGGCCAGGCCGGCTGCTTCCAGGAGGGCTTCTCCTCGACGGGCTACGCGGACGCGCAGGCACTGTTCACCTCCGGCAAGGCGGCCGTCTACAACATCGGCACCTGGGAGCTGAGCAACCTCGCCACGGAGTCGCTCGACCCGGCCGTACGCGACAAGATCGACTACTTCACCCTCCCGACCACCGAGGGTGCGGTCACGGCGGACAACGAGTACGTCACGCCGTCCGGCATCGGCATGGCCGTCAACGCGAAGACGTACGACCCGCTCGTGCGCGACTTCCTCGCCTTCGCGCTCGAGCGGTACCCGGAGGTCTACGCCGCGACCGGCGCGCTGTCGCCGACCACGACCGCCGAGACCGCGATCCCGGCCGACGCGACCGAGCTCTACTCCCGCGCCGTCGCCCAGGCCGACGAGGTGGGCACGGCGATCGCGATGCCTTGGGACACGCAGCTCGACCCGGCGACGAACACGCGCCTGCAGCAGGAGCTGACGCTCCTGGTCCAGGGCGACATCACGCCGGACGAGTTCATCACGACCATGGACGCCACCCTCGCGGAGAACAGCGATGGCTGAGCTCGCACAGGCCGGGGTGGGCGTGGCGCGATCGCGCCCGCCCCGGCCCCGCAAGCCGCTGCCGACGTCGATGCTGCCGCGTCGATCGCCGCTCGCGGTCGCGGTGTTCCTGGTCCCGCCGCTCCTGCTGTACGGAGTCGCGGTGCTGCTGCCGATCGTGCAGTCGCTGTTCCTCAGCCTGTTCAGCTGGGACGGCATCACCGACATGACGTTCGTCGGCGTGGACAACTACGTCAAGATGCTCACGCGCGACGACGTCTTCTGGACCGCCTTCCGCAACGCGCTCGGGTACCTGGTGATCTGCCTCGTGCTGCAGCTCGGCGGAGCCCTCGTCGTCGCCAGCCTGCTCACCGCACTGCCCGAGGCTCGCGAGCTCGTCAAGACGCTCTACCTGCTGCCGGCGGTCATCTCGACCGTCGCGATCGCCTTCCTTTTCCAGCGGGTCTACTCGCTGGAGCCCGTCGGCCTGCTCAACCAGCTCCTGGCCTGGGCCGGGCTGGAGGAGGCGCAGACGGCCTGGCTCTCGAACGTCCAGACGGTGCTGGCCGCGGTGTCGATCCCCGAGGGCTGGCGGTTCACCGGGCTGTACATGCTGATCGTCTACGCCGCGCTCATCGCCGTGCCTCGCGAGCTCGAGGAGGCCGCGCGTCTGGACGGCGCCTCGTGGTGGCAGGTCTTCTGGCGGATCCGGTTCCCCTACATCCGACCGGTCTGGATCACGACCACGGTCATGGCGACGACCTTCGCCCTGCGCGGGTTCGACATCCCCTACCTGCTCACCAACGGCGGCCCCGGCCAGTCCTCAGAGCTGCTGACGACCTACATGTACAAGACGGCGTTCGTGCACGCCGACTACGGCTACGCCAGCGCCATCTCCGTCTTCATCGTCATCGAGTGCCTCATCGCCGTCGGCCTGATCTTCCTGCTGCTTCGTCGAAGGGACGACTCGTGACCACCCCAGTCCTCTCCGCGCCCAGCAGACGTGCTCAGCCCGCGGCACCGGCCCCCCACCGTGCCCGCAGGCGTGCGCCGAGGCTTCGGGCGCACCGCACGCTGCTGACCGCCACGATCCTGCTCATCGTCGTCGTGCAGGTCTACCCCCTGCTGTGGCTCTTCCTGACCAGCTTCCGCACGGCCACGGACTTCGCCGGCGGCAACCCGTTCGCCCTGCCGACCGAGTACACGCTCGACAACTACGCGCGGGCGTTCGCCACCGGCAACCTCGGGCTCAACATCCTCAACAGCCTCGTCGTGACGCTGGGGGCGAGCGCGCTCATCGTCGCGGCGGGCATGATGGCCGCCTACGCGCTGCAGGTGCTCGGCTTCCGCTTCAGCGGGGCGGTGCGCGCACTGTTCCTGCTCGGGATCATCGTTCCCGTGCAGATCGCCCTGGTGCCGCTGTTCATCGACTACTCGCGAGTCGGACTCCTCGACACGCACCTGTCGATCATCATCCCCCTGGCCGCGTTCTCGCTGCCGATGGCGGTCTACCTGTTCTCGTCGTTCTACGAGTACATCCCGCGGGAGATGTACGAGGCGGCCTCGCTCGACGGCGCGGGCCCGTACCGGATCTTCGCCGGGATCACGTTCCCGTTGTCCGCGAACACGATCATCACGGTCGTGCTCGTCAACAGCATCTTCATCTGGAACGACTTCATCTTCGCGAACACCTTCGTGCTGTCCGACGGTCTCAAGACGATCCCGCTGGGCCTGCAGAACTACATCGGCGCGATGGGCAACACCGACTGGACGGCGACGTTCGCGGCCGTCTGCGTCACGGTGACCCCGCTGCTGCTGGTGTTCCTCGTGCTGAACAAGGCGATGATCTACGGACTCGAGAGCGGAGCGACCAAGGGATGAGCGCCGCAGAGCACAGCAAGCACGGCGCGACGGTCACGATGCGTGATGTCGCCAAGGCCGCCGGGGTGTCGGTGGCGACGGTGTCGCACGTCGTGAACGACAAGCCAGGTGCCCGCATCGGCGACGACGCCAGGCGCCGGGTGCAGGAGGCGGTCGCCGAGCTCGGCTACCGGCCCAACGCGCTCGCCAAGACCCTCTCGCAGGGGTCCTCGCGCTTCATCGGCCTCGTGGCCGACGCCATCGCCACGACCCCCTTCGCCGGTCAGATCATCCACGGTGCACAGGACGAGGCGTGGAAGCACGGGTACGTGCTGCTGGTCGCCAACACCGACGGCAACGCCGCGGCGGAGAACGACGCCATCGCCATGATGCTCGAGCACCAGGTGCACGGCATCCTCTACTCGACGTGGTACCACCGTGAGATCGTCGTGCCCGAGGCGCTGCACCAGACCGACACGGTGCTCGTCGACTGCTTCGCCGACGGCAGCGGACTGCCCGCGGTCGTGCCCGACGAGGAGCAGGGCGGACGCACGGCGACCGAGGAGCTCCTCGCCGCCGGGCATCGGCGGATCGCGTTCATCAACACGACGACGCCGTCGCCGGCACAGAGCGGGCGACTCGCCGGGTACCGCGCCGCGCTCGAGGCGGCGGGCGTCGCGTTCGACGAGTCGCTGGTGTTCCCTGCGGCACCGGAGCAGGAAGGCGGGTACACCACCGCCCCCAGCATCATCGGGTCGGGCGCGACGGCCGTGTTCTGCCACAACGACCGTGTGGCGATGGGCCTCTACGACGGGCTGCGTGAGCAGGGGCTGCGCATCCCCGACGACGTCGCCGTCATGGGGTTCGACAACCAGGACGTGATCGCCGCGCACCTGCGCCCGCCGCTGTCCACCGTGGCGCTCCCTCACTACGAGCTGGGCGCAGCCGGCGTGCGAATCCTCCTCGGTCTCGAGGCACCCCCCGACACGCGCCCGCAGCGCGTCGCCTGCCCGCCCGTCCAGCGGCTGTCGGTCTGAGGAAGCAGACGTGCACACCACGGACGCCCCCATGCCGCGACCGGCATTCCACTTCACAGCCCAGCGCAACTGGATCAACGACCCCAACGGACTGGTCTACCACCGCGGGCTGTGGCACATGTACTTCCAGCACAACCCCGAGGGCCCCGACTGGGGCAACATGAGCTGGGGCCACGCGACCAGCACCGACCTGCAGCACTGGACGGAACACCCGGTGGCGCTGCCGCACCGCCCCGGCGAGCAGATCTTCTCGGGCTCCGTCGTCGCGCCACCGCCCGACAGCGACGAGCCGCTGACTGCGTACTTCACGAGCGCCTACGCGGACGGGCACCAGGCGCAGTCCCGGGCGACGAGCCGCGACGGCGGCTTCACCTGGCAGCTCGACCCGGACAATCCGGTGCTCGACCGCGGGACGAGCGCGTTCCGTGACCCCAAGGTGATCCGCTTCGTCGACCGCGAGGACCGCTCCTGCTGGATCCTGCTCGCGGTCGAGGCCGACGACCGGCAGGTGCTGTTCTACTCGTCGGACGACCTGCGTACCTGGAAGTTCCTGAGCACCTTCGGTCCGCTCGGGCCCGAGGACGTGGTCTGGGAGTGCCCCGACCTCGTCCCGCTGACCCTCGACGGTGACCCGGAAAGGCGCCGGTGGGTGCTGCTGCTCAGCACGAACCCCGTCGGCGAAGACCCCGATCCGCAGGGCTCTGCGATGAGCTATGTGGTCGGGCACTTCGACGGGGCCACCTTCAGCGCCGACGCACCCGAGCTGACCCGGCTCGACCACGGTCGGGACTGCTACGCGGGCGTCACCTTCGACAGCGCACCGGACGCCGAGGCGCTCATGCTCGCCTGGATGAGCAACTGGCGCTACGCCGACGCGGTCCCCTCATCGCCATGGCGCGGGGCGATGTCGCTTCCGCGGCGGCTCTCGCTTCGCACGATCGGCGGCGTGCCACGCCTCGTGCAGGAGCCACCGGCCTTCGCCCGCGACGCCCTTGCGCGAGCGACGCCGGCCAGCGTGCCCGGCGCCGTGCAGCCGTTCCGCTTCCCGTTGAGCGGGCACTCGCTCGTCGAGCTGCGGTGGGACCCCGCGGCCGTCGGCACCGTTCGGCTGCAGCTGCGCGGCAGCGCGGAGGCGCTCGTCACCCTTGAGCACGAGCCCTCATCCAACGTCCTACGTGTCACCCGTGGCGGGCCCGACGCGGAAGCCGTGCATCCTGACTTCCCGTCGGCCAGCACCGTCGCGCTTCCTGGAAGCGGTCCGGTTCGCCTGCTGCTGAGCCTGGACGGACCGCTGCTCGAAGTCTTCGTCAACGCCGGTGAGGCCACCGTGTCGAACCTCGTGGTCCTCGGCCCCGGCCCCGTCACCGCCTCGCTCGCCGCTGAGTGCCGCGGGTCGATCACCCTCACTGCCGTCGACGTCCCGCAGCCGGCACACCAAGCGGTCGCCGGCGTCGGCGCACCGGCGTGATCCGTCGCACCCACCACGACTGCCGATCAACCCCTGCCGGGCGCACCGACGCGCCCCGGACCAGTTGGAGGAACGACCATGACGCGTCACATCTCGCGCCGCAGCGTCCTGCAAGGCGCAGGAGCAGGCACCCTCGCACTACTCATGACCGACGCCATGCCGGTTGCCGCGCGGGCCCAGGGCTCGCTGCGGGCGGTCTACCACATGACCCCGCCGTCGGGCTGGCTGTGCGACCCGCAGCGGCCGGTCTACGCCGACGGCGCCTACCAGCTGTACTACCTGCACTCCAGCCAGAACAACGGCCCCGGCGGCTGGGACCACGCGACCACGACCGATGCCGTGAGCTTCACGCATCACGGCACGGCACTGCCGTTACAACCGAACTTCCCCGTCTGGTCGGGATCCGCGGTGGTCGACACCGCCGACACCGCCGGTTTCGGGACCGGCGCCGTCGTCGCACTCGCGACCCAACCGACCGACGGGATCCGCAAGTACCAGGAGCAGTACCTCTACTGGTCCACCGACGGCGGTTTCACCTTCACCGCGCTCCCCGACCCTGTGATCCTCAACACCGACGGCCGCACGGCCACGACACCGGCCGAGATCGAGAACGCGGAGTGGTTCCGCGACCCCAAGATCCACTGGGACGCGGCCCGCAACGAGTGGGTCTGTGTGATCGGCCGGGCGCGGTACGCCGCCTTCTACACCTCGCCGAACCTGCGCGACTGGCAGCTACGGCGCAACTTCGACTACCCGAACCACGCGCTCGGCGGGATCGAGTGCCCCGACCTGTTCGAGATGACCGCCGACGACGGAACACGCCACTGGGTGCTGGGCGCCAGCATGGACGCCTACGGCATCGGGTTGCCCATGACCTACGCGTACTGGACGGGACGCTGGGACGGCGAGCAGTTCATCGCCGACGACCTCGACCCTCAGTGGCTCGACTGGGGCTGGGACTGGTACGCCGCCGTCACGTGGCCGAAGGCCGAGGCCCCCGACACGCGTCGCTATGCGGTCGCGTGGATGAACAACTGGAAGTACGCCGCCCGCGACGTTCCCACCGACGCGACCGATGGCTACAACGGACAGAGCTCGATCACGCGCGAGCTGCGCCTCGAACGCCAGCCGGGCGGCTGATACAGCCTCTTGAGCAGCCCCGTCGGTGCGCTGTCGCACTACGCCACGGCCACCACGACGATCCCCGACCGGACGGTCGACGGCAGCGTCGTGCTGCCGTGGAGCGGGCGAGCCTATGAGCTCGAGCTCGACATCTCGTGGGATGCCGCGACGAACGTCGGGGTGTCCGTCGGTCGTTCGGCGGACGGCGCCCGGCACACCAACATCGGCAAGTACGGCGCCGAGCTCTACGTCGACCGCGCTCCCTCCGACCTCAGCGGCTTCTCGCTCGTGCCGTACACCCGTGCGGCGGCACCGATCGACGCGGGCGCACGTTCGGTGCACCTGCGCATCTTCGTCGACACGCAGAGCGTCGAGGTGTTCGTCAACGCCGGGCACACCGTCCTGTCGCAGCAGGTGCACTTCGCCGAGGGTGACACGGGCATCTCGTTCTACACCGACGGCGGACCTGCGGACTTCAGGGGTGTCACCTTCCGCGAGTTCGGCAACCGGATCTAGCTCGTGCATCCGCGGCGGGGTGGAGACGACCAGCCCCGCCGCGGATGCTGCTCCCATCTGAGCCGGGCCGGTGGCTGGACCGCCGTGACCGATCCGCCATCCACGCTCCAACACACCACTCGAGGAAGACACATGGCCAGCCCCCGCTCCCTGGACGCTCCAGAGCAGCCGGAGGTGCTCGTGGTCGGCGAGGCGCTCGTCGACGTCGTGCACCGCGCCGACGGCTCGATCGACGAGAACCCGGGCGGCAGCCCGGCGAACGTCGCGCTGACGCTCGGCCGGCTCGGGCATCGCCCGCGACTGCTGACCTCCGTGGGCGACGACGCGCGAGGTCGCGCGGTGCGTGCGTGGCTCGAGGCCTCCGGGGTCACGCTGCAGGGACGCCCCGCCACGCGCACGTCGACCGCGACCGCCCGCCTCGACGCCGACGGTGCTGCCAGCTATGAGTTCTCGATCCAGTGGCAGCTCGACGATGCGGTCGTCGGCGTGGCCGACGCGCTACACGTCGGCTCGATCGCCGCGGTCCTCGAGCCGGGCGCCACCGTCGTCTCCCACCTCGTGGACCGACACCGCGACCGAGCACTCGTCAGCTACGACCCCAACATCCGTCCCAGCCTCGTCGACGACCCTGGAGCGACGAAGCGGCGGGCCCTCTCCCTCATCGAACGTGCGGACGTCGTCAAGGCCAGCGACGAGGACATCGCCTGGCTCCACCCGGGCGAGGACGTCGAGACCGTGGCGCGACGCTGGCTGGCCTCAGGACCGGCGCTCGTCGTCGTGACACGGGGAGCGGCAGGCGCCGTCGCCGTCACCCGCGACGTCGACGTCGCGGTCGACCCGGTCGGGGTCGACGTGGTCGACACCGTCGGGGCCGGGGACACCTTCATGGGCGCGCTCCTCGACGGGCTCCTCGACGAAGGTGCACATGGCCTCGAGGCGCGGACCACACTGGCCTCGCTCACCGAGGCCCGCCTGAGGCCACTGCTCCACCGATGCGCGCTCGCCGCCGCGATCACCGTGTCGCGGTCGGGCGCCGACCCAGCGACGCGCGCCGAGCTGGACGATGCGGTCGGGATGCTGGCGCCGGACGGTCGGCGCGCCTATGCGGCATCGATCAGAGCCCGTCTCTGAGCGGATCTCCGTTCTGGGCCACCCGCGCAACCCTCACGACAAGCGACTTCGCAAGGCACTGGTAGGAGTGCCTCCGAGCAGGCTCCGTTCGGGTGGCTCGACGGTGGCTTGGATTCAGCATCTTGAAGGCCGCTGCGCTCCGCAGATCGCGCCGCTCCCGCACACTCGAAAGGGCCGCCTGGTCGGTGGACCGGACACCACTGATTCCGCTGGGGCTCGCCTTCGGTCTCGAACGATGCTTCGCGATCAACGCCCTCGTCGTACGTGGTGTTCCGCTCAGACGCCACGGACAGCGAGCTGGGGATCGGGGCGATCTCTGGATTGTCATCCCACCGCAGGCAGACGTTCCAGGTGCTCCGCGCTTCGCCGCCACCGACACACTCATCGGTTACCTCCGACTCGGAGGTCAGGGTCGGGATGTCATCGAGTTCCCAGGTCATTTCGCGCGTCACCTCTGGATCAGCAGCGAAGTCCGGGTGAGGGTCAGCCATTGATACGTCGCATGCCGCGCCGACTACAGGAACCGCACACGCTCCGGGCAGCTTGACCACGACGTCGAACGTCTCGCCCTCCCGCGACACGTAGCCAGGATCTTCGTTGTCGTCGTCAGCCGCGATGCGTCAGCCAGGCGACGAGCGCTCGGCGCATGCCGTTGGCGGCACTGAAGGCACGTCCACGCTGGGCAGCGGGTCTTGCGCGCGGCGGCTCCTCAGAGTCAGTGTGGTGGTGAGGCGGCCCGACGTTGCGCGCTCTCATGGAGGTGGAGGGGTGCGTCCCGCGGCCTCCGTGCGGCATGAGGAGCCTGCCATGAGGGCACAGTCGTCAGTCACGTCGCTGTCGTGGATCCCGTCGGAGCTCGTCCAGGGCATCCCGCGTCTCGCGTTCGACGCCGGCCTGCTGAGCTACGACGAGCCCCCACCGGATCGGCTGGACGACGTCCAGGCGCTCAAGAACAAGTCGGCCTTCCGGTTCTTGAACCATCTGCGCGCCGTGGCCGAGCTGGACGGTGGGCGCATCGTCGATGTGCACCTGGCCCCCGGCAGCGGCGGCGTGTGCGGGCTGACGAAGTTCCTCGGCGGTGCCATCCGCTACCCGTCCCTGCGCATGCCGGACGTGGTGACCAGGAAGGTGAGCGACGACGGAGCCACCGCACTCGTGCGTCAGACCACCGGCGGACGGGCCCTGCTCCCGGGTCTCCGCGTTGCCCACGGCAGGCTGCACCTCGCCACGCCGTTGGTGTGGACGACCCTCGAGCTGGCCTTTCACGCAGACGGGTCCGTGCGACACCGCGTCACCGGCGCCAGCCGGTTCCCGAGGCACTGGGTCTACGACGATGACGGAACTCTCATCGAGAAGGTCGCGCTCACCGACTCTCACGGGTGGATGCACGACGACCCCGCCGACAACCCGTGGCGCGGCGTGGACGACGAGGCCCTGACGACCCCGGTCGAGACAGCCTTGGAACGGCGGCTGTCCGTGGTCATCATGGCCGCGGACCGAGACGTCCAGCGGCTGCCCGCGGGTACGGCTCTGTTCCACCAGGGCGACGAGGCGACGCAGGTCGCGTTGCTCCTCGACGGGATCGTCGAAGTCACCCGTGACGGGACCAAGCTGGTCGAGCTCGGGCCAGGCGCCGTGCTGGGCGAGCGCGCGCTGCTCGAAGGTGCTCGCACCGCGACCGTCCGAGCCGTCACCGACGTCACGGTCGCGCTCGTGGCCGGCGACACCCTGCCGCGCGACGAGGCCGAGCTGCTCGTCGCGGGGCATCGACGAGAAGAGGTGACGCAGGACTGACGTGTCGGCTGCTGCGCGGGCACCTCCAGTCCAGCTGAAGGCGCTGGCCAACTCTGTACCGACAAGCAAAGCCATGACCGTTGCAGCATTCGAGCCGCGGAGGGCCGGCGGCTCGACGAAAGGGAGCGGGGATGATTCCGCGGACCCACTACGCCCGCGCCCGCGGCGGCGCGGAGCTCGCGTACAAGGTCCTGGGAGACGGGGAGCGCGACATCATCTTCTGCGCCCCGTACGTCTCCCATCTCGACGCGCTGTGGGAACTTCCGGAGCTCGTCGACTTCACCGAGTCGCTCACACGCCTAGGCCGGCTGATCGTCTTCGACAAGCGCGGCACCGGTCTGTCCGACCGCGGCCTGCACGACGTGTCGGCGGAACAGCGCTCGGACGATGTCATCGCTGTGATGGACGCGGCGCACAGCATGACGGCGGTGCTGCTCGGAGTCATGGACGCCGGCGCCACGAGCCTGGTCACCGCGGCACGGTTCCCGGACCGGACCCGCGCCGTGATCGCGGGCGAGGTGCTGGCCTGCGCTGCTCCTGATATCGAGCAGCCCTGGGGAAAGGAGGCGAACTGGGCCCAGCAGCTGCTCGGCGTCACCGATGCGCCGGACGGTGGCCGCGAGATCGTCGGCCGTGTGCTCGGGCCGGAGGTGGCCGCGAACCCGCGCCTGCTCGACTGGGTCGTGCGGGCCGGATCCATGGCCGCCAACCCGAGCGCCGCCGCACACCTGTTCTCGGCCGAGCTGCCCATCGACATCCGCCCCTACCTGCCGTCTGTGCGTGCCCCCGTGCTGGTGCTGCACGACGCCCACAATCCGCTCGTGAGCGGTGAGGGCGTGCGCTGGCTGGCCGCGCAGCTGCCGAACGCGACGTACCGCGAGGTGTCCGGGCGCCTGCCGCGCGCGACGTTCACTCCGTTCGATGAGATGTTCGCCGAGATCGCCGAGTTCCTCACCGGGACGCGAGCCGCCGGCGACGCCCAGCGTGCGGTCGCGACGTTGCTGGTCACCGACCTGGTGGGTTCGACGGCGATGCTCGCTCGCTCCGGTGACCGTAACTGGAAGCACCTGCTCGACGCCCACCGCGCCTCGGTCAGGCGCGCCCTGGCGCGCCATGACGGACATGAGATCGACACCGCAGGCGACGGCTTCTTGAGCTCCTTCCCCCTGCCGTCGGCAGCGTTACGTTGCGCGGCCGACGTGGTGAGCGACGCGGTGCGTCTGGGGCTCGAGGTACGCGCCGGCGTCCACACGGGCGAGGTGAGCGTCCATGGGCCCGGGGTCGTCGGCATCGCGGTGCACATCGCCGCCCGGGTGGCGGCCTCGGCCGGCCCCTCGGAGGTCCTGCTCACCGAAGCCGTCAGGGCCCTCACGGCCGGAACCGACATCGCAGTGGACACAGCCGGCGAGCACACCCTCAAGGGATTGCCGGGCACCTGGCGCCTCTATCGCCTCGCGACCTCCGCCGTGCCGGGAACGGAGGCACCGTCTGCCAACGCACCCGTCCGGTAGCGCCCCGACCCACGAGGTAGCGACATGCGCCCAGAGACACAGTTCACCGACGTCGAGGGGGTGTACCTCGCCTACCAGGTGGTGGGCGCGGGCGAGCGCGCCATCGTCCTGGCGGCCGGAGGGCCTACCCATGCCGAGGGTATGTGGGACGTGCCGCAGCTCGCACGGTTCGTCGAGCAGCTGAGCCGGTTCGGCCGCGTGGTGCTGTTCGACAAACGCGGTGTGGGACTGTCCGACCGCGTCACCGAGACGGTGACCGTCGAGCAGGCGGCCGACGACATCTTGCGGATCATGGACGCGGTGGCCGTCGACACGGCGGTGCTCTTCGGCATGCTCGAGGGCGCCTCCGCCTGCCTCGTCGCTGCCGCCCGCCACCCCGAGCGGGTCCACGCCGTGGTCGCCTTCGCCACCGCCCCGACCTTCGTCCCAGGTCAGTCCGGGAGCATCTCGCTCGAGGTCGCCGAGGCGCTGCGAGGCGGCCTCCGCGAGAAATGGGGCTCGGGTGTGTCGATGACCCTCGCCAGCGACGCGCGAGCCCGCGACCCCGCGACGGTCGCAGCGTGGCAGCGCCTGGAGCGGATGAGCGGCACGCCGACCACCGTCGCTCGGTGGCTGGACTACTGGCTCAGCATCGACGTCCGCCCATATCTGCCAGAGGTCCACGCCCCAGTGCTGGTCGTGCACACCGGCGACACCTTCTTCGCGGACCTGCAGGCCGCCCGGTCGCTGTGCGAACAGCTGCCGCACGCTCGGCTGATCGAGCTCACGGACCGCTACAACGACAACCTCGTTTCGGGCGGTGCCTTTCTCGACGAGGTCGAGGACTTCATCGCCGGCACCCGCCTGAGCGCGTCCCGCGACCGGCACATGGTCGCGCTGCTGGTGACCGACCTCGTCGGATCCACCCAGACCATGGCTCGGATGGGAGACACCGCCTGGCGCGAGTACCTCGGAGAGCACCGGCGGTCCGTGCGCGAGGCCCTCCAGCGGTACGAGGGCACGGAGATCGACACCGCGGGCGACGGGTTCCTGGCCACATTCCGCCTGGCGAGCAGCGCGCTGCGGTGCGCGATCGACATCCGCGACGACGCCTTGGCGGCAGGCGTGGCCGTGCGTCAGGGCATCCATGCGGGAGAGGTCACCGTCCTCGGGTCCGGGATCGCCGGCCAGGCGGTCCATGCAGCTGCTCGGATCGCCGGGCTGGCGGGCGCTGGCGAGATCCTCGCATCGGAGAGTGCCTACCAGCTGGCCGAACCAGGGTCCCTGTCGAGCGAACCTACAGGCGCGCGTGTCCTGCGTGGCCTGCCCGACCGGATGCGCATCCGCCGCATCACCGGGCTCCGACACCCGCAGCCCTCCGCCTCGGTGCCACCCGCAGATCCCCCTCCTCCGCTCGCGCCGAGCTGAGGCGCGAAGCGTCCGCGCCACCGCGAGGCGTCGAGCGCCAGAGCTGCCTGAGATGCGGGCGGAGCTTGACCAACATGTAGGCAACGATGGGCAACCTGGCGAGTCGAACACGGGAGCGGGCCGACTCGCTCGAGGTCTAGGCGGCACGGGCTGCTACCACCCCGCCTCGGCGGAAGCCTGACGCCTCCCGTGGAGGGCGGTGGGGCCGTGGTGGGTCATCAGGACCGATGCGGCGACATGGGCGCAGGCGACCGACGACAACGCGATGACCGCACTACTCGGATCCGCGTGGGGCGGGCGTGAGCGCCAAGGCCGTGCGCTACTACGAGTCGCTCGGGCCGTTGCGCCGGCACGGTCTCGCAACGGCTACCGGGTGCACCGGCCGCAGGACGTGCGCGTCGTGCGAGAGATCGCGGGGGTGTTGCGGCTCGCGACGCCTTCGATGACCTGACCCAGCGCATCGAGGCGCTGCAGCGAGACGCTCGGCCCTCCAGCACCGGCTTCGGGACACCGCCTGCCGCCTGACGGTCGACCCGACGGCCGCTGGAGCACTTCCACCGGCCGGCCGCCTCGTGGGGGCTGTTCTGCGCTTGGCACAATATTGCTCGCGTCGCTGATTGAACCAGCAACGCCGAACTCAGTGCGCTGCGCCTACGCCCCGAGCTCCAGAGCCAGGGCCTGAGGTGGGCTACGAGTCCAGGAGACGGCGAAGCCGTTCGGTGGTCCCGGCTGCGCGCGTACCTCGCAATCAGCGCTCACCACGGACCGGGATGGCAGGCTGCATCCCATCGGCGATCGACGTGGAGTCACTTCTGTGGTGGGCGGAAGCCGAGGTCGTCGACGCGGACGTCGACGCGTGGCCTACTCGACGGAGCCGTAGGCCTCGCACGTGCAGCGCGTACGTCTCACCGGCCCGCCCCCTTACGGTGGGGGGAGACCAGGAACCACAGCGACCAGAGAGGCCGCCCGATGGCACGAAGTTCGGGGACTGTCGACGCCTTCATGTCTCAGCTGCAGCACCCGCTCAAGGCGGGGGTCGAGCAGCTGCGTTCCGCGATCCTGGCGTCCAACGACCAGATCACCGAGCAGGTGAAGTGGAATGCCCCGAGCTTCTGCTACGGCGGCGTTGACCGCGCCACCTTCCGGCTACAGCCGGGCGATCTCTTCCAACTCATCCTGCACCGCGGCGCCAAGACCCGGGACGACAGCGCGGAGTTCCGGTTCGAGGACACCACGGGCCTGCTGGAGTGGCGCGGCCCCGATCGTGCGGTCGTCACCTTCCATGACGTCGCCGACGTCCAGGCACGCCAGGCAACGGTCGTGGACCTCGTCAATCGCTGGGTGAGCACGTGAATCGTCCGGTCTCAAAGCCGGCTGAGGGCACACTGGCCGCGTGCTGACGCCGTTCGTGATTGCACCAAGATGACGATGGGGGCGGCTCCTCAGGCGCCAACGGAGCTTAGTAGGAGCGCGCCGCCGTCCCACCGGATCAGTGCATCTGTCCGGTCACCGGCTTGCAACCAGTCATGCCCACGATGTTGCGCTCGGCAGGTCAAGGCCTCGGGCCCAGACGTTGTCCAGTCGCCTAGCGGGCAACAGGGTTTTCATGCCGAGGATGATTCGGGCGTCGCGCCCCACCATCGCGCGCGGGCGCGGCCGACGGCGACCGAGCGCCCGCTCGACCGCTTGCGCCGCCCGGTCGGCCGGCAACGCGCCCTTGCGGATCTTCGAGACCAAGAGCCGCTCGCCGGTGAAGTGGTTGGTGTAGAGCGCACGCATCTCAGGGGCGAGCGCGGCCTCGAGGTCGTCGATCAGCGCGTCCATCCGGTGCCATGGCTCGGTGTCGATGACGCCGGGCTCGACGAGCGCGACCGATACGCCGAAGGGCCGCAGCTCCACCCGCAGGCAGTCGGCGATGGCCTCGACGGCGTACTTGGACGCGTTGTACATCCCAGTGAATGGGAAGGACACACGCCCGTTGATCGAGGAGATGAACACGATCCGGCCGCGCGCCCGGCGCAGCCGCGGCAGCACCGCGCGGGTGACCTCGAGGGGACCGGCGAGGTTGACGTCGAACTGGTGGTGCACGTCCGCCCGGGACAGCGTCTCGACGGGGCCTGCCACCGCGATCCCGGTGTTGTTGACGAGGCCGTCGAGGTGGTCGGGCAGGACGTCGTCGAGCGCGGCCACGTGCTCGGGGACGGTGACATCGAGTTCCACGGGCACGATCTGGTCGGACTCCGTCGTGAGCTCCTTGGCGGCGACGTCGGAGCGGACGCCGCCGTAGACGGTCCAGCCCGAGCGGGCCAGGCGCATTGCGGTGGCGCGGCCGATACCGCGGCTTGCGCCGGTGATGAGGACTGATCGAGTAGTCATGGGCCCACGCTCGCCTGCTTGTGCCGCACGGTTGCGAGTAGCGCACTACTCGTCTCCTGGCGCCGGCCTACCTAGGCTGCTGTCATGGAGCGGCCGTGGTCGCTCACCGGGCGCGACGACGAGCTGCAGACGATCGCGGTGGCCCTCCGGCCCGGTGCGGCAGGAGTGCACGTGGCGGGCCCGCCCGGGGTGGGCAAGACCCGCCTGGTCCGTGAGGCCCTCACGCGCGGCCCCGCCCGGCAAAGGCGGGTGATCTGGGCGCACGGAAGCACGGCGGCTCGTCAATACCCGCTGGGGGCCTTCGCCGGGGTCGTGACCGAGCGCGTCTCCGTCGAGCCTCAGGGACCGGCGCACGCCGTGGCCGACACGATCCAGCGTCTCGTCGAGCCGGGGCCGGTTGTGCTCGTCGTCGACGACGCCCATCTTCTCGACGAGCTCTCCGCCATTGTCGTCCACCGCGTCGTCGTCCAGCGGCTCGCCCCCGTGATCGCCACCGTCCGCACCGGCGAACCGGCGCCCGACCCCGTGACGGCGCTGTGGAAGGACGACCACCTACCCCGGATGGACCTCGGGCCGCTCGACCTGGGCGCCACCACGACGCTGCTCGCGCGCGTCCTCGGTGGGCCCGTGGAATCCGTGTCCGCGCGTCGGCTGTGGGCGCTGACCGAGGGCAGTCCCCTGTACCTGCGCCACCTCGTCGCGGGCGAGCTCGACGCGGGCCGGCTCGCCCCCTCCGCGGGGATCTGGCGCTGGACCGACCAACCGACGATCTCTGCTGGCCTCGCCGCGCTCCTCGAGCACCAGATCGGAGCGCTGCCGCTCGCCGTACGCGACGTCGTTGACATCCTCGCCCTCGCCGAGCCCGTCGCGGCGCCCGCGCTCACCCGCCTGACGGCCGCGGATGCGGTGGAGGGCGCCGAGTCGCGCGGCCTGATCCGTGCCGATGCGGTGCGCGGAACGCTCGTCCTGCGTCTGGCGCATCCCCTGTACGGGGAGGTCCGCCGAGCCGTCATGGGCAGGCTGCGGGCGCGACGTCTCCGCGGCCAGGTCGCCGTAACGCTCGTCGAGCCCGCCGACCTGATCCCCCGAGCGGTGCTCGTGCTCGATTCGGACCTCGACCCTGACCCACCGCTCTTCCTCCGTGCCGCCGAGGCCGCGCTCCGGCTCCACGACCTGCCCCTCGCCGAGCGGCTGGCGCGAGCCGCCGCCACGACCGGCGACCGGGCGGCGCTGCTCCTCCAGGCCTCAGCGCTGTCATGGCTCAGCAGGGGCGAGGAGGCAGAGGCGATCCTCCGTGTGCTCGCCGACGGCGCGCCCGATCCCGCGACCCGGTCGATGGCGCACCTCTATCGCGCCGGCAACCTGTTCTTCACGCTGGCCCGGCCGGGCGACGCGCGCGCGGCCCTTGCCGCCGCACACCATGCCGGCGGGGCGCCGGTCCACGCCGCGGCCATGTCCGCCGCCTTGTCCGTCGGGCTGGACGACGTCCGCGAAGTGCTGGACCAGGCCTCGACGCTGCTCGACGCGGACCATCCCGACGAGCTGTCACGGCTGCTCGCCGCCTCGGCCGTCTCGGGGGCGGCCGCCGTGACCGGCCGCGCCGACCTGCTCGCAGGTGCGGCGGCGCTCGGCGGGCTCACCTCCGACCACGTGCCGACCGCCATCCCCGGCTTCGGGCTGGCGGACTTCCAGATCCTCGGTCACCGCCTGGCCGGAGACCTCGGCGCCGCCGACGAGGTCGCCCGGCACATGCAGGTCGCCTCGGCCGACCTACCGGGCCCCGCGCGCCTGATGGGACAGGTCCTCGCCGGGCACGCCGCGCTCGCCCGTGGTCACGTCCGGGAGGCGCTCGAGCAGCTGCGCGAGGCCTGGGCGGGCCTGGCGCCTACCGGCCACGAGTTCCGCTACCGCGCCCGGACACTGCTGGCCACGGCCCTGTCGCTCTCCGGTCGCGCGCAGGAGGCCCGTCCCCTGCTCGACGGCCTCACCGCAGACCAGCATCCGGCCTACCAGCTCTACGCCCCCGACGACCTGCTCGCCCGCGCCTGGGGTGCCGCCGCGGACGGCGCCCCCACCGAGGGCGCGCGGCTCGCAGCCGCCACCGCGCACCTGGCTCGCCGGCAGCAGTCGCCGGCCTACGAGGTGCTCGCATGGCAGACCTGGGTCCAGCTCGCCCCCGCGCCGCAGGCGCCGGCACGGCTCGCGGAGCTCGCAGCCTCCAGCCGCCGAGCCGAGTGCGCGCTCACCCACGCCCGCGCGCTCGAGGAACGTGACGCCGACGGACTCCTCGCAGCAAGCGGCGCATGGGCGCGCCTCGGCGACCTCATTGCCGCCGGGGATGCCGCCGCCCAGGCCGCTACCCTGCACCGCAGGGCCGGACGCCCAGGAGCCGCCCTGACCGCCGCCGCCGAGGCCCGGCGGCTGGCGCAGCGTTCCGGTGCACACACCCCCGCCCTCGCCGCCGCGGCACGGCCGCTCCCCCTCACCGCCCGGGAACGGGAGATCGCCACACTCGCCGCGCACGGACTCTCCAACCGCGCCATCGCGACCCGCCTGACGGTGTCCGTGCGGACGGTCGAGGGCCACCTCTACCGCGCCGGCCACAAGCTCGGCGTGTCCGACCGCAGCCAGCTTGGAAGAGTCCTGGCGTCTGGCGCACCCGGTCTTGAAGCGCCAGCGAGACACAGTCCGATCTGAAGAAGTCCCCGGCGCCGTCGGAGCAGTTGCGCGCATCGCTCACCGACGGACACGGCGGTCATGCGCGCCTTCACCGGCACCCAGGCGCCTCGCGCGATCAAGGCCTCCTCGCCGCGCAGGAATGCCTCGGCGTCCGCCTTCGTGGTGAAGGTGAAGGAGTATCGGAACCCGTCGGGCCCCTCGTACCGGGCTCGCCAGCCCGAGGTCTTGCCCGTCTTGCTGTTCTTGCGGCGTTCGGTCTGGCCGAATCCGCGCCTCGATCCAGCCATCGTGCTGGTACCTCCCCGGTGGTCAGGTGTGCGTCCGGCACCGACCGGTGGGTCTCCGGCGGGTCTGAGGAAGACCCACAGGGGCCATGTCTAGCCCCTTCTGTCCATCGGCATGGACAAACAGAAAGGCCCCTGACCTGCGTAAACGCTGGTCAGGGGCCTTCTCGGGAAGGTGGGCGATACTGGGTTCGAACCAGTGACCTCTTCGGTGTGAACGAAGCGCGCTACCACTGCGCCAATCGCCCGAGTGCGTGGACGATATTAGCCACAGATCGGACGCGAACTCAAACCGGCTCCTCGGCGCCGGCCCGAGCCGTGGCCGGCGCCGCCGCCGACGCCGCCCCAGGTCAGGGCCATGGCCCGCGCCGATCCGCGCAGATCCGCGGGAATCAGGGGTCCAGGCGCTCGCGGTGCAGGCGGTCGAACAGCTCACGCGCCGCGCGCGAGACCTCTCCCACCGCCACGTCGACGCCGTCGAGCCACGTGACCGGCTGCACGTTGCGGCCCGAGCTGGTGAGCACCAGCTGCGCCCGCCCGGCCGTCACGTCGTCCAGCACGGCGAAGGGCAGCTCGCCCTCCTTCGCCTCGCGGACCGGCAGCCCGGCCTCGGTGCCCCACTCCAGCAGCAGCGCGCGCGTGATGCCGGCCAGGCAGCCCGAGGCGAGCGTCGGCGTCACCAGCTCGCCGTCGCGCTCGACGAAGACGTTGGTCCCGGTGCCCTCGCACAGGTCTCCGAGCGTGTTGGCGAACAGCGCCTCGTCGCCGCCCTTGGCGACGGCGTCCGCGAGCGCCACGACGTTCTCGGCGTACGACGTCGTCTTGAGCCCGGCGATGGCCGACCGCTCGTTGCGGGTCCACGGCGAGCGGACGGCGCGCCCCTCGGGCGCCATGGCGCTCTGGGCCGCGGCGACGACCACGGTCTGCGCGGCGGGCGCGCGGCCCGAGCCGAGCGGGCCCGGCCCGGCGGTCACCGTGATCCGCAGGCGCCCGTCGACCCGGCCGAGCCGGTCGACGACGGCGGACACGCCGTCGCGCACCTGCTGCTCGTCAGGGGCGTCGAGCCCCAGCCCGGTGACGGACCGCTCGAGCCGGCGCAGGTGCCGGGTGAGGGCGAACACCTGCCCGTCGACCACCGTGCACGTCTCGAAGGCGCCGTCGCCCACGGTGATGCCGTGGTCCACCGCGCTCAGCGCGCGCTCGCCCTCGCCGACGAACTCGCCGGCCACCCAGATCACCGTTGCGCTCATGGGGGCCAGTGTGCCGGAGGTCTCACCGGCGGTACACCAGGTGCGACACCTCCGGCGTCCAGCGGCCCGAGACGGCGGTCCACGCGCCCGGCCCGACGCCGTCGAACAGCCGCACGCCGGGAGCGTCGGCGACGTACGGCACCACGTGCAGCCGCAGCTCGTCGACGGCCCCCGCGGCGAGGTACTGGTTGATCGTGGTGGCCCCGCCCGAGACGGCGACGTCCCGCTCCCCCGCCGTCTCGCGCGCCCGCCGCAGCGCCGCCTCGGGGCCCTCGGTGACGAAGTGGAAGGTGGTGCCGCCGGCCATCTCCGCCGGCTCGCGGGGGTGGTGGGTCAGCACGAACACCGGCGCCCGGAACGGCGGCTCGGGCCCCCACCAGCCCGTCCAGCCGAGGTCCCACGGGCCGCGGCCGGGCCCGAACATGTTGCGGCCCATGACGAACGCGCCGGCCGCGAGCCCGCCGCCGAACTCGGGGTGGTCGTCGGGATGGTCGAAGTACCACCCGTGCAGGATGGTGTCGTCGAGCGCCCCGAAGGGCCGCTCGAGCGACTGGTCCGCGGTGGCGGACAGGCCGTCCAGGGTGACGGAGATGTCGCACGTGACGATGCCCATGCCGGGCCGACGACGCCGGCGCGCGGTTCTCATCGCCCCCGGCCGTCGCCGCCGTCCGCGCTCGCGAGCCCGACCAGGCGCTCGGCCTTGAGCTCGGTCTCGCGCCACTCCGCGGCCGCGTCCGAGCCCCAGGTGATGCCGGCCCCGGTGCCGAACCGCAGCACGCCGTCGTCCCACCAGAAGGTGCGGATGGCGACCGCCAGCTCGGCGCGGCCCGCGTCGCCGTCGACCCAGCCGACCGCCCCGCAGTACGGCCCGCGCGCCGTGGGCTCGAGCTCGCCGATGATGCGCAGCGCCGCCGCCTTCGGCGCGCCCGACACCGACCCGGGCGGGAACGTGCCGGCGAGCAGCCGGGCCCACAGGTCCGGGGCCGGGGCGACGTCGTCGGCCAGCACGCCCCGCACCCGGGAGACCAGGTGCACCAGCCCGGGGTGCGGCTCGACGGCGAGCAGGTCGCTCACGGCGACGGTGCCCGGCCGGCACACGCGCTGCAGGTCGTTGCGGACCAGGTCGGTGATCATGACGTTCTCGGCACGGTCCTTGGCCGTCAGCCCGGCGGGCGTGCGGGCGGTGCCCTTGATCGGCCCCGAGCGCAGCACCGGGCCCTCGCGGCCCGGCTCGAGCGCGAGGTACAGCTCGGGCGAGGCGCTCACCACCCACACGGGGTCGACGCCGGGCACGCCCGCGGGCACGTGCACCGCGGCGGCGTGCGGCGCGGGGTTGCCGGCCGCGAGCCGCGCGGCGAGCGCCGCGGCCGACGGCTCCGCGCCACCGGCGGACGCCGGCAGCGGCGCGGCCAGGACCCGGCACACGTTCACCTGGTAGACGTCACCCTCGCGCACGTGCGCCCGCACGCGCTCGACGGCCGCGGTGTAGGCGTCGCGGCCCATCGAGCTGCGCCAGGCCGACGGCGCCGGGCCGCGCCACGCCGCGCCCGGCCCGGCGACGCCGTCCGGGACGCCGCCGCCGTCGTCGGGCCGCACGTCGGCGAACCGCCACGCGCGCGCCCGGCCACCCCGGCCGGCCTCGAAGTCGACGACGACGAACCACAGCCCGGAGCGCAGCCGCTCCGGCTCGCGCAGCACGTCGACGCACTCGACGACGCCGGTGGCGAGGCGGCCGGCGAACCTGGCCCATGCCGGGGCGCCGGCGGGTCGGGGCAGGTCGGCGGTCACGGCCGCACGCTAGCGGGCCGCCCGGGGCGCGGGCGGGCCCGGCGACGTCCCGGATCGCCGCCGCGAGCAGGGGCGATTGGACGCCGCGGGCCCCGGACGGCTAGTGTTTGGGACGCGCCGGAGCGCGGGGCAGCGCCCCGAGTCACCGGCCGCGCGGATGTGGCTCAGTTGGTAGAGCATCACCTTGCCAAGGTGAGGGTCGCGGGTTCGAGTCCCGTCATCCGCTCGGAGGCCCACTCTCTGATCGTCTCCCTCGGTGCAGCACCGCACGCGGAGCGGAGGGAGAGAACGTCTCGCTGGTGGGTTGGCCGAGAGGCGAGGCAGCGGCCTGCAAAGCCGTATACACGGGTTCGAATCCCGTACCCACCTCTCAGCCTGGCTCGTGCCAGGCGCGGGCGATTGGCGCAGCGGTAGCGCGCTTCCCTGACACGGAAGAGGTCACTGGTTCGATCCCAGTATCGCCCACCCGCACGACGAAGGCCCCGGACCGACGGTCCGGGGCCTTCGTCGTGCCCGCTCGCCGTCGGCCCGACGCCGCGGCCAGGGCGCTCACTGCGGCCCCACCCCCAGCTGCGTCATCATGCTCATGGCGTCGTAGTAGCGCCGCTCCTCGGCGATCAGCCCGCGGTCGTCGAGGGTGTCGAACACGGCGAAGGCGAACCGGACGCTGCGGCCCGTCGGCGCGATCTCGCCGGCGGGCAGGACGAGCGGCCCGGTGTTCGTGCCGGTGCCCACGGCCTCCACGGCGACGGTCCTGCCGCTCACGACGGTGCTCGTCACCTCCATGCGCAGGTCTGGGAAAGTCCCGAAGAAGCTCGTCATGTCCTCCTCGATCGCGGTGCGGCCGCGCAGCGGCTCGGGGTAGGACGGGTCGACGAGGACCGCGTCCTCGCTGAAGAAGGCGGCGAAGCGTGGCGCGTCGTGCGCGTTCAAGGCGGCGAACTGGTCCTCCACGGACCGGAGGGCGGCCTCTCGGGGGACGGCGTCTCCCCCGCTCGTCTGCGTCGACATGGGTGGCTCCTTCCTCGTCGGACGAAGACGTCATCCATTGTCCGCCGCGGCGCGGCCGCCCGACAGGGGCCACCCGCCCCGTCCCCGACGCCGCGCGGCGGCGCAGGTCACAGCCGTCCGGATTGGACCTCCGGGCCGCGGGTCCAGTAATGTTCACCAGGCGCCGGGAGCGCGGGAGAGATCCCGAGGACCCGGCCGCGCGGATGTGGCTCAGTTGGTAGAGCATCACCTTGCCAAGGTGAGGGTCGCGGGTTCGAGTCCCGTCATCCGCTCCGGAACCGCCCGGGGGCCAGCCCCGCAGGGCAGGGCCCCGGGCGATTGGCGCAGCGGTAGCGCGCTTCCCTGACACGGAAGAGGTCACTGGTTCGATCCCAGTATCGCCCACCAGCATCATCGCCAGGCCCCGGACCACCAGGTCCGGGGCCTTTCGCGTGCCCGGGCCGGCACGTAGCGTCGAGGCATGTGCCGGAACATCACCACCCTGCGCGGGCTCGAGCCGCCCGCGACCGACGAGGAGATCCGCGCCGCGGCGGAGCAGTTCGTCCGCAAGGTGACGGGGGTGCAGCGCTCGGCCGCCGAGGCCGTCCGCGAGCCGTGCGACCAGGCCACCGAGCAGATCGCGGCCATCGTCACGCGCCTGCTGGACGAGCTGCCGGCCCGCCGCCGCCCGCCGCAGACCGTGCCTCCGCTGCGCCGCGCCGAGGTGCAGGAGCGCATCGCCGCGCGCATGGCCGCGCGCGAGGAGCACGAGCGGCTGCACGAGCTGGGCATCGCCCACACGCACTGAGGCCGCGCCGGAGGCCGTTAGGCTCGCGGCGTGGATCTCGCAGAAACCGCCGTCAGCGCGAGCATGCACCGCGCGAAGGCCAACGCTCGCGCCGCCCACGTCACCGTCGGCCAGGTGCGCCGCGGGGCGGCCGGCGTCGTCGAGATCGACTGCTCCTGCGGCATGGTGCTGACCAACGGCCCCGACTGGTCGCTCGACGAGCACATCCGCCTGCACCGGGCGGAGGCGCGCTACCTCGCCATCAGCGAGGTCGCGCCCGCCGGGATGCCGCGCCTCATCCCCGTCGGGACCGACCGGCGCCCGCGCTGACGCGGGCCGTCACAGCTCCTCGGGGTCGTCCCAGGCCACGCCGCTCGAGTCGAGGTCCGTCCAGTCGCGCTCGGCGTCCGTGAGCGACCTGGGCGCCCGGGTCGCGTCTCCCCCGGACCGGGGGTCGGCGTCGGGCGAGGGCCGGTACTGCGGGGGCGCGACGCGCGCGCTCGACGCGAGCGACTCGTCCAGCAGGTGCCGGGCGCGGTAGCGCGCCTCGCCCGTCCCCGTGGTGTCCGTGCCGGCGGTGTCGGCGCCGGTGCCGTCGGTGCCACCGGCGTTGGGCTCGGCCTGGGTGGTGCTCTCCTTGCTCATGGCGCCATCTTCCGCCGGGCGGGGCCCGCTCGCCCGTCGCGCTTGGCACACTATTCGTTCGCCTCGTGCCGCGACGCCCCGCGGGCGGGTCGCCGGAGCGCCCGCACGACGCGCCAAGAGCGGCGGGCGGTGTGATGATTCGGCGCATGCAGCAGACCTGGCCCGGCCGCTCCTACCCTCTCGGCGCCACCTTCGACGGCACCGGCACCAACTTCGCGCTCTACTCCTCCGCCGCCGAGCGGGTGGAGCTGTGCATCCTCGACGACGACGGCAACGAGCAGCGCTACGACGTGCGCGAGGTCGACGCGTTCGTGTGGCACGTCTACCTGCCCGGCATCGTCCCGGGCACGCGGTACGGCTACCGCGTGCACGGGCCCTACGACCCGGCGTCCGGCCACCGCTGCGACCCGTCCAAGCTGCTGCTCGACCCCTACGCCAAGGCGATCGACGGGCAGATCGACGGCGACCAGTCGCTGTTCTCCTACCCCTTCGACGACCAGGAGGCCGCGGTCACGGGCTCCGAGCCGCTCGCCGGGGACTCCGCCGGGCACACGATGACGTCCGTCGTCGTCAACCCGTTCTTCGACTGGGGCCACGACCGCCCGCCGCAGATCGACTACCACGACACCGTGCTGTACGAGGCCCACGTCAAGGGCATGACCATGCTCCACCCGGACATCCCGGAGGACCTGCGCGGCACCTACGCCGGCATGGGTCACCCGGCGATGGTCGACCACCTCGTGGAGCTGGGCGTGACGGCCGTCGAGCTGATGCCGGTCCACCAGTTCGTCCAGGACCCCGTGCTGCAGGACCGCGGCCTCGCGAACTACTGGGGCTACAACACCATCGGGTTCTTCGCGCCGCACAACGCCTACGCGAGCGCCGGCACGCGCGGCGAGCAGGTGCTGGAGTTCAAGGCGATGGTCAAGGCGCTGCACGAGGCCGGCATCGAGGTCATCCTCGACGTCGTCTACAACCACACCGCCGAGGGCAACCACCTCGGCCCCACGCTGTCCTTCCGGGGCATCGACAACGCCGCGTACTACCGGCTCGTCGACGGCGACGAGGCGCACTACTTCGACACGACCGGCACGGGCAACTCCCTGCTCATGCGCTCCCCCGCCGTGCTGCAGCTCATCATGGACTCGCTGCGGTACTGGGTCGAGGAGATGCACGTCGACGGGTTCCGGTTCGACCTCGCCGCCACGCTCGCCCGGCAGTTCCACGAGGTCGACCGCCTCAGCGCCTTCTTCGACATCGTCCACCAGGACCCGGTGATCTCCCAGGTCAAGCTGATCGCCGAGCCGTGGGACGTCGGCGACGGCGGCTACCAGGTCGGCGGGTTCCCGCCGCTGTGGACGGAGTGGAACGGCCGCTACCGCGACGCGGTGCGCGACTTCTGGCGCGGCGAGCCGGCCACGCTGCCCGAGCTCGCCTCGAGGCTGACCGGGTCCAGCGACCTGTACGAGCACTCCGGCCGCAAGCCCATCGCGTCGATCAACTTCGTCACGGCGCACGACGGCTTCACGCTCGACGACCTCGTGTCCTTCAACGAGAAGCACAACGAGGACAACGGCGAGGACAACAACGACGGCGAGAGCTTCAACCGGTCCTGGAACTGCGGCGCCGAGGGCCCCACGGACGACCCCGAGGTGCTCGAGCTGCGCCGGCGCCAGCGGCGCAACTTCCTGACCACGCTGCTGCTGAGCCAGGGCGTGCCGATGATCGCCCACGGCGACGAGCTCGGGCGCACGCAGGGCGGCAACAACAACGGCTACTGCCAGGACAACGAGACCACCTGGGTGGACTGGGAGCTGGAGCCCGACGAGGCCGAGCTGCTCCGCTTCACCCAGCGTCTGGTGCGGCTGCGCCTCGACCACCCGGTGCTGCACCGGCGCGGCTTCGTCGGCGGGCACACCTCGCCCGCGGCCGACGGCGACGGCGAGCTGCCGGAGATCGGCTGGCTGGACATGACCGGCGCCACCATGGACGGTCAGGACTGGGAGAACACGTACGCCCGCTCGCTGATGGTCTTCCTCAACGGCGACGCGATCTCCGAGCAGGACCGGCGCGGCGAGCCGATCGTCGACGACTCCTTCCTGCTGCTGTTCAACGCCCACTCCGAGGAGCTCGACTTCACGCTGCCGTCGGGCCGCTACGGCGCCACCTGGACCACGGTGCTGGACACGGACAGCTCGACGGAGCCGGGCACGGAGCACGCCGCCGGGGAGACGCTCACGGTCCGGTCGCGGTCGGTCGTCGTGCTGACCCGGCCGTCGCTCGACCACGACCCCGACGCCGACACCGCGTCCCACGTGCTGTGACGTCGGGCTCGACGGCCTCGGCCCCGGGCCTCGCCCGGGAGCCGGGCCGGCGCCCGAGCGTCTGGGCCCCGCACGCCGCCACCGTCGACGTCGTCGTCCTGGGCCCGGGCGGCGCGGCCGAGCGCCGCCCGATGCGGCTGCTCGGCGCGCACCGCCCCGGCTGGTGGGGCGCCGACGACGAGCTCGCGCCCGGCACCGACTACGGCTTCTCCGTGGACGGCGGCCCCGTGCTGGCCGACCCGGCGGGCGCGTGGCAGCCGCACGGCGTGCTGGGACCGTCGCGCGTGCTCGACCCGGCGTTCGCCTGGTCCGACGCCGGCTGGGAGCCGCCGCCGCTCGAGTCCGGCGTGCTGCTGCACGTCGACGTGCCGACGTTCACGCCCGCCGGCACGCTCGACGCCGCCGCGGCGCACCTGCCCGCCGTCGCCGCGACCGGCGTCCAGGGCGTCGAGCTCGCCCCCCTCGCGGCGCACGACCCGGCCGCCGGGCCGGCCGCCGGCGTGCGCCTGGGCGCCGTGCACGAGCCCTACGGCGGGCCCCGGGCGCTGCAGCGGTTCGTCGACGCCGCCCACGCCGCCGGCCTCGCCGTCGTGCTGGGGCTGCCGCACCGCTGGGCCGTGCAGCCGGCGCTCGGCCTGGAGCGCTTCGGGCCGTACGCGGCCGGCGGCACCACCGGCAGCGCGGGGCCCGCGGGACCGCCCGCGCGGATCAACCTGGCCGGCACGGGCAGCCGCGGCCCTCGTGAGCTCCTGCTCGCCGACGCGGTGCGCTGGTTCGCCGCGTTCCACGTCGACGGCCTCGTGCTCGACGTGGAGGCGCTCACCGACGGCGGAGGCCCGCCGTTCCTCTCCGAGCTCGCCGAGCGGGTGGCCGCCGCCTCCGTCGAGCTCGGCCGCCGGCTCGTGCTGATGGTCGACGGCCCGGGCCGCAGCGACCGGCTGACCTCCGCGGTGGCCCGGGCGCTGGCCGCCGGCCGCGCGGGAGCGCCCGTCGACGCCGGCGACCTGCGCCTGCTGGCGCGCACCGTCACGCCGCTGACGCGGCTGCCCCTGGTCGGCGACCGCGCCGCGCGGCGCGCCTTCCCCGCCACGCCCCGCGCGGCGTCCCTCGTCGTCGGGGACCTCACGCGGCTGCCGGGCGCGGCACGGGCGGTGCCGTGGCCCGCCACGGCGCCCGCGGTGGCCGACGACGAGGACGAGCGCGCCAGCCTGCTCGCCTTCGCCGTCCTGGCCGGGACCCCGCTGGTGCTCGACGGCGACCACCTGCCCGTCCGCGACGCCGGGGCGCCCGGGCTCGTCGCCTGGTGCGCCACGCTCCTGGCGCTGCGCCCCGGGATCGCCGCGCAGATGGCGCTGCCCGTCGACGTCCGGGTGCACGGCACCGCGCTCGTCGTCCGCCGCGGCGACGCCGCCCTCGTCCTGGCGACGCGCGAGCCGTCCGCCGCGGTGCCGCTGCGCACCGTGCTCGCCGACGCCCCGGCGGCGTGGCGGCTGGCGGCCGCGTGGTCGCCCGCGACACGGCTGGAGGACGGCGTCCTCACCCTGCCCGGGCGCTGCGCCGCGGTCCTGCGCGCCGCCGCGTGAGCCGCCCTGCCCGCCTGAGCCGTGCCCGCGCGCGTCCCGCTGCGACTGGCTAGGGTCCCGAGCCATGAGCGGCAGGCACAGCAGGCGCGACGAGGCCACGGACGCCCGGGACCGGCTCGGGCGGATCGCGCGGGAGTGGGACCGCCCGGCCGGCGAGGCGCTGCGCTGGCGGCCCGGGATCGACGTCCGGTCCCTCGACTGCGCGGCCACGCCCGGCTGGGACGGCGGGCGCGACGAGGCCGAGGAGGCGTCCGCGGGCCAGGCCGTCGAGCTCGCCGACCTCCAGGAGCGCCTCTTCGCCGAGGGCCGCACCGGCGGGAGCCGCAGCGTGCTTCTCGTCCTGCAGGGCCTCGACACCGCGGGCAAGGGCGGCGTGGTCCGCCACGTCGTCGGGCTCGTGGACCCGCAGGGCGTGATGCACCGGTCGTTCGGCCGGCCGACGCCCGAGGAGGCCGCGCACGGCTACCTGTGGCGCGTGCGAGGCGCGCTGCCGCGCCCCGGCTACATCGGGGTGTTCGACCGCTCCCACTACGAGCAGGTGCTCGTCGTGCGGGTCACCGGCCTCGAGCCCGAGAGCACGTGGCGCGCCCACTACGACGAGATCAACGCCTTCGAGGCCGAGGTGGCCGCCACCGGCACCAGGATCGTCAAGTGCGCGCTGTTCGTGTCGTCCGACGAGCAGCGGTCGCGCCTGGCGCAGCGGCTGGAGCGGCCCGACAAGCACTGGAAGTACGACCCGGCGGACATCGACACGCGCAAGCTCCTGCCGGAGTACCTCGAGGCATACCAGGAGATGCTCGAGCGCACGTCGACCGACGTGGCCCCGTGGTACGTCGTCCCGGCCGACCGCAAGTGGTTCACGCGGCTGGCCGTCGGCGAGCTGCTGCTCGACGCGCTGCGCTCGTTCGACCTGGGGTGGCCGGCGGCGACCTTCGACGTGGAGGCGGAGCTCCGCCGCCTCGCCGCGACGTGACCCCGGGCGCCGGCGGGCCGGGCGCCGGTCAGCCGGCCGGCGTGCCGCCCGCCAGCGTGCGGCCCTCCTCGGCGAGCGCGCCGAGCCGGGACAGGGCCCGGAAGTACTTCTTGCGGTAGCCGCCGCCGAGCATCTCCTCGGTGAACAGCCCCGCCTCGCCCGCGCCGGCGAGCAGCACCGGCACGTCGCGGTCGTAGAGCCGGTCCACCAGCACGACGAGCCGCAGCGCCACCTCCTGGCGCGTGACGGGGTGCACGCCGGTGAGGCCCACCAGGCCGACGCCGTCGAGCAGCGCGCCGTAGCGGCTGGGGTGCACGGTGGCCAGGTGCTCGAGCAGGGCGTCGAAGTCGTCGAGCGTCGCGTCCGCCCGCGCCGCGGTGACGCTCTCGACGGTAGCGGCGGGCAGCGGCTCGGAGGCCGTGACCACCGAGCGGTGCCGGTAGTCCTCGCCGTCGACGCGCAGCACCTCGAACCGCTCGGCGAGCGCCTGGATCTCGCGCAGGAAGTCGTCCGCGGCGAACCGGCCCTCCCCCAGCGCCCCCGGCAGCGTGTTCGACGTGGCCGCGAGCGCCACGCCGCGGTCCGTCAGCTCGCGCAGCAGCCGGGACATCAGCGTGGTGTCGCCGGCGTCGTCGAGCTCGAACTCGTCGATGCACACCAGCTTCTTCGTGGCGAGCGCCTCGACGGTGGGCAGGAAGCCGAGCGCGCCGACCAGGTTGGTGTACTCCACGAACGTGCCGTACGCGGCGACGTCGGTGCCGACGGCGTGCACGAGCGAGGTCAGCAGGTGCGTCTTGCCGACGCCGAACCCGCCGTCCATGTAGACCGCGGGCGGCGCGGGCCGCCGGCGGGCGAACAAACCCTTGAGCCCGGCCGGCGCCGGCGCGGCGACCTCCCGGGCGACCTCCTCCAGGCGCGCGAGCGTCGCGGCCTGGCTGGGGTACTCCGGGTCGGCGCGGTACGTCGCGAAGCGCGCCTGCGCGAAGTGGCGCGGCGGCACGAGGTCGTCCAGCAGGCGCTGCGGCGAGACGGCGGGGCGCACCGACGTCAGGGACGACGGTGCGGTGGTGCTGCGGGTGGTCGCGCTCGTCACGGGGCACCACCCTACGCTCGCGGGCACCGCCCCACTCCCGCAGGACGTCGCCCGCACCCGGACGCGGCGTGCGGGCACGGCGCGCGGCGCCGTGCCAGGGTGGCGCCATGACCGCTCCCGCGCCGCAGCCCGCACCCCGGCCGGCACCGCAGCCGGCATCCCGGCCGACAACCCGCTCGACGACCCAGCCCGCACCGCAGGACGAGCCCCGCCCGGACGCGCTGCCCGGCCTCGACCTCCTCCTGCCCGCGCCGCGCCCGGTGCCGCTCGCCGCGCGGGAGGAGGACCTCGCCGCGCTGTACGCCCACCCGGAGGGGCTGGTGCGCGCCAACATGGTCGCGTCCGTCGACGGCGCGGCCTGGGGCGCCGACCACCGCTCCGGCACCATCAACGACCCCGCGGACTTCCGCGTCTTCCGCGTGCTGCGCGCCCTGGCCGACGTCGTCGTGGTCGGCGCCGGCACCGCCCGGGCCGAGGGGTACACGCCGCTGGAGCGGCCCGCCGGGCTCGCGCACCTCGCGCCGCGCACCGCGGCCGACGCCCCCGCCCCCCTCGAGCTGGCCCTCGTCTCGCGCACGGGCGCGGTGCCGCCCGCGCTCGCCGACGTCGACCGGCCGCCGCTGGTGGTCACCGGCGAGGCGGGTGCCGCGGCGGCGCGTGCCGCCCTGCCGGCCGACCGGGTGGTGGTGGCGCCGGGCGCCGACGCGGGCGAGGTCGACCTGGCGGCCGCGCTCGCCGCGCTCGCCGCGCGCGGGCTGACCCGCGTGCTCACCGAGGGCGGGCCGGGCCTGCTGGCCTCGCTGCTCGCCGCCGGCCTCGTCGACGAGGTGTGCCTGACCACCACGGGGCGGTTCGAGGGACCGGGCGCCGGCCGCATCGTCGCCGGCCCCGGCCCGGCGCCGGGCCCGCGGGCGCGGCTCGGCCACCTGCTCGCCGACCGGGCGGCCGGCACCCTGCTGGCCCGCTGGGTCGTGGAGCGGGGCGCCGGCTGACCGCCTCCCCCGTGGACCGCCCGTCACGCCGCCCCGGGCCACGCCCGGACGGCGGCGGACGGGCGCGCTGGCTAGGTTGGACGCATGTCGAACCTGCCCGTGGTCCTCGTGCTCACCGAGGACACCCTGACCTCCGCCGACGTCGAGCACATCACCCGGCTGCACGCCGAGGACCCGGTCGCCTACCGCGTGCTCGTGCCGGCCGACACGGAGCGGAACGTCGTCACGTCGATCATCGACCACCTCGGCATGGGCGAGCTGCGCCAGGCGTGGGACGAGCTGCGCGGCAAGGAGCCCGACGTGCGGCAGGCCACCGCCACCGCCGTCGACCGGCTGGAGGGCTCGGTCAAGGCGCTGCGCGCCGCCGGCGTCGAGGTCGACGGGTTCGTCACCGGCGACGACCCGCTGCCCGCCCTGCGAGCCGAGGTCGAGCGGCTGGGCGGCGAGGCCGCCGGTCCGGGCGCGGTGGCCGCCCAGGGGCCGGCCGGAGTGCGGGAGGCCGTCGTCGTCACCTACCCGCACGCCGTGGAGGACACGTTCCACTCCGACTGGGCGTCGCGCGCCCGCGAGGAGCTGCATGTGCCGGTGCTGCACCTGTACCTGGGCACGAGCGAGCTGGGCTGAGCCTCAGCGCACCTCGTGCCCGGCGGCGACGACCGTCGCCCTGACGAGCTCGTCCATGGAGTCGAGGAACGGCGGCTCGTCGAGCAGGCCGTGGTCCACCGCCGCGACCGACAGCTCGGTGCAGCCCAGCACCACCACCGACGCGCCGCGCTCGGCGAGCCGGCCCGCGACGGCGCGCAGCGCGTCGGGGTCGGCCGGGCGGCCGGCCTTGACCTGGTCGTAGATGACGGCGTTGACCACGTCCTGGTCCGCCGCGCTCGGCGTGAGCACCTCCACGCCGTGCGCGGCGAAGGCGTCGTCGTACACGCGCGAGGCGACGGTGCCGGCCGTGGCCAGCAGGCCCACGCGCGCCAGGCCCGGCACCCGCTCGCGCGCGGCGGCCACCGTGACGTCGATGATCGACAGGAACGGCGTGCTCACCGCGTCGAGGACCTGCTGGGTGAAGTAGTGCGCGGTGTTGCACGGCATCACCAGGAAGCTCACGCCGAACGCCTCGAGGCGCCGGGCGTCGCGCGCCAGCACGGGCCCGGGGTCCTCGGCGGACCGGCCCAGCACGAACGCCGTCCGGTCCGGGATCGTCGCGTGGTTGAGCACCACCATGTCGACGTGGTCCTGGTCGCGCTCCGCGCGCGTGCGCTGGACCACCCGCTGCAGGAAGTAGGCGGTGGCCAGCGGGCCCACGCCGCCGATGACGCCGACGGGCAGGTGCTCGCCCGCCGGCGCGTCCGGCGTCGTCATCAGCGGCCCGTCCAGGCCAGGGCGCGCGCCGCGGAGACCGGGTAGTGCCGGGCGTACTTGCGGTAGTGGTTGAGCTGCGCCACCAGCAGGTACGCCACGCGCCGCGGGTCCCGCTCGTGGCGGTACCACAGCGGGTTCGACGCACGACGACGCAGCAGCAGCCGCCGCGTGCGGGCGCGCAGGCCGCGGTCGAGCACGTAGCGCAGCAGCAGCGGCCCCGGCAGCACCGTGTACAGGTGCTCCGCCGCCAGCTCGCCGTCGGCGGTCAGCGGCACGTCGGCGCCCAGCACGGCGCGCGGCTCGGGGTCGAGGCCGCGCAGGTGCTCGTGGACGTAGAACGTCACCGGGTTGGCCCCGGCGCCGGTGATGTAGAAGTTCGAGCGGCCCAGGCGCGGGTTGAGCTCGAAGAACACGTAGCGCCCGTCGCGCGGGTCGTACTTGAGGTCGAAGTTGGCGAACCCCGTCCAGCCGACGTGCTCCAGCAGGCGGCGCGCCTGCTCGACGACCTCGTGCTGGACGCCGGTGATGATGCCGGCGGGGTTGCCGAGCGCGCCCGGCGCGTGCTCCTCGAGCAGCACGTGGCCGAACGAGGCGAACCGCACCTTGCCCTGGGCGTCGCTGTAGCAGGTGAGGATCCGCATCCCGGAGTCGTCGCCCGGGACGAAGTCCTGGATCACGAACGACCCGGTGTAGCCGGCGTCGCGCACCCGCCCCAGCAGCTCGAGCAGCTCCGGGCGCGAGCCCACGGTGAAGACCTTCTTCTTCCCGGGGAACTCGACGTCGTGGTACGCCGCGGTGCTGGCCGCCTTGGCGATCACCGGGAACGTCAGCCCGCTGGTGTCCGGCTCGCCGCCACCGGCGACGTCGTGCACCACCGTGGTGGGGTGCGCGATGCCGAGCTCGGCGCACAGGCGGCCGAACTCCTCCTTGTCCGTCAGCCGCAGCAGGAGGTCCTCGCGCACGTACGGGATCGTGTACCGGTCCTCGAGGCGGTCGCGGTTCTCCACCAGCGCGCGCACCAGCCAGTCGGCCGAGCCGACGGCGACCAGGTCGGCGTCGGCGTGGGCGTCGGCGATCGCGCGCAGCCGCGCCACGAGGGCGTCGGCGTCGTCGATCCGCGGCTCGGCCACGTGCTGGAGGATCCGCGAGTGGCGCACCAGCCCGGTCGACACGCTCGAGACGACCACGGGGCGCACGCCGTACGCCTCGTGGAACGCCCGGGCGAGGCTGTACGCGCCGATGTCGCCGCCCAGGACGACGGGCTGCAGGCGCCGGGCGCCCGCCACGGCGGCGGACCGGGCGCTCACAGGGCCTCCCTCACGGCCGCGGCGCGGGCCGCCTCGTGGTTGCGTCGCAGCTCGGCCGGCGGGTAGAAGGTGCGGTACTTGCGCCGGTGGTTGGTCAGCGCGGTGAGCACGTAGACGGCGCGCTTGAGCGTCCGGTCCGCCTTGTAGCGCAGCGGGTGCACCACCGTGCGCGCCCGCATCAGCCCGACGACGCGGGCCCGCAGCGCGGGGTCGAGCACGTAGCGGCGCAGCAGGTCGTGCGGCACGACGGCGTAGAGCACCTCGCGGTCGGCGACGGCCGGCTCGCGGCGCACGCCGCGCACGACGTCGTCCACGAGCACCTCGGCGACGTTCACGCCGCCGGCGGTGACGTAGTAGTTGTTCCGGCCGATGCGCGGGTTCTGCTCGAGGAACCGGTAGACGCCGTCGCGCGGGTCGAGCTTGACGTCGAAGTTGGCGAAGCCGCGCCACCCGGTGTGCTCGTGCAGGCGGCGGGCCGCCTCGAGCAGCTCGGGCACCGGCTCGACGATCATCGCCGAGGGGTTGCCCCGCGCCGCCGGCGTGCGCTCCTCGAGCAGCACGCGGGCCGAGGCCACGAGCGTCACGCGGCCCGAGGTGTCGGTGTACGTGGTCACCGAGCGCATCTGGGTGTCGTCGCCCGGCACCATGTCCTGGACCAGGAAGCGCCCGCGGTAGCCGGCCTCGCGCAGGCTGGCGTACAGCCCGTCGAGCTCGGCCTGCGAGGCGATCTCGTAGATCTTCTTCTTCCCGGCGAAGCGCACGGCGTGGTAGTCGGCGCTGGAGGCGGCCTTGGCGATCACCGGGAAGGTGAACGGCACCGGCTCGGGCTGCCAGCCCGGCTCCTGGGCGGCCGCGAAGTCCTGCACCACCGTGGCCGGCGTGGGCACGCCGATCTCGGTGCAGGCCGCGAGGAACTCGGCCTTGTCGGAGATGCGGTCGATCAGCGCCGCGTCGGCGAACGGCACGACGTAGCCGGCCGCCTCCAGCACCTCCCGGTGGTGGGCGAGGATGCGCACCACCCAGTCCATGTTGGTCAGCAGCACGAGCCGCTCGGGGCCGGTGCGCTCGGCGGCCAGCTGCAGCAGCGCCGCGACGATCTCCTCGTCCGCCGAGCCGCACAGCCGCAGGTCGATGATGCGCGACCCGGCGATCGGGCCCGGCTCCGCGAACGCCACCACGGTGGTGCGCACGCCGTAGCGCTCGTGGAAGGCCCGGGCGAGCCCGTACACGCCGATGTCGGAGCCGACGATGACGGGCCGCACGGCGGGGTCGGTCGGGGTGGTGCTCACGGGGTGTCTCATGCCTCGCTCTCGGTGCGGTCGCCGGACCACTCGGTGTGGAAGGTGCCCTCGGCGTCGACGCGCTTGTAGGTGTGCGCGCCGAAGAAGTCGCGCTGGGCCTGCACGAGCGCGGCCGGCAGCCGCTCGGCGCGCACGCCGTCGTAGTAGGCCAGCGACGAGCTGAACGCCGGGGTGGGCACGCCGTGCAGCGCGGCCTGGGCCACGACGCGGCGCCAGGCGGCCACGCCCTCGCTCACGGCGCTGGTGAAGTACGGGTCGGCCAGCAGCAGCGGCAGGTTCGGGTCGCGCTCGTAGGCCTCGGTGATGCGGTCGAGGAACCGGGCGCGGATGATGCAGCCGCCGCGCCAGATGCGGGCCATGGCGCCGCGGTCGATGTCCCAGCCGTTCTCCGCCGAGGCGGCGGCGATCTGGTCGAAGCCCTGGGAGTAGGCCACGACCTTCGAGGCGTACAGCGCCTTGCGCACGTCCTCGACGAACGCGTCGCGGTCCTCGACCTGCCAGGGCCGGGCCTCGGCGGGCAGGGCGGCGCGCGCGGCCTCGCGCTGCGGCACCAAGCCCGACAGCGAGCGGGCGAACGTGGCCTCGGCGATGCCGGTGATCGGCACGCCCAGGTCGAGGCCGTTCTGCACCGTCCAGCGGCCGGTGCCCTTCTGCTCGGCCTGGTCGAGCACGACGTCGACGAACGCCGCGCCGGTGCGCGCGTCGGTGTGGCCGAGCACCTCGGCCGTGATCTCGATGAGGAACGACTCGAGGTCGCCGGTGTTCCAGCGCGCGAAGACCTCGCCGATCTCCTTGGCCGAGGCGCCCAGGCCCTGGCGCAGCAGGTCGTAGGCCTCGGCGATGAGCTGCATGTCGGCGTACTCGATGCCGTTGTGCACCATCTTGACGAAGTGGCCGGCGCCGTCGGGGCCGACGTAGGTGCAGCACGGGACGCCCTCGACCTCGGCCGAGATGTCCTCGAGGATCGGGCCGAGCGAGGCGTAGGCCTCGCGGGTGCCGCCCGGCATGATCGAGGGGCCGTTCAGCGCGCCCTCCTCGCCGCCGGAGACGCCGGTGCCGACGAAGTGCAGCCCGCGCTCGCGCAGCGCCGCCTCGCGCCGGATCGTGTCGGGGAAGTGGGCGTTGCCGGCGTCGATGACGATGTCGCCCTCCTCCAGCAGCGGCACCAGCTCGTCGATCACCGCGTCGGTCGGGCCGCCCGCCTTGACCATGACGATCACCTTGCGCGGCCGCTCGAGCGAGGCCACGAAGTCCGCCATCGACTCCGACGGCACGAACGTGCCCTCGTCGCCGTGCTCGGCCACCAGGGACTCCGTGCGGGAGTACGAGCGGTTGTGCAGCGCCACGGCGTACCCGTGCCGCGCGAGGTTGCGGGCCAGGTTGCGGCCCATGACCGCGAGCCCCGTGACGCCGATCTGCGCCTGCGGGGCGCCCGTGGTCGTGTCGCTCATCGTGCCTGCTCCTTCGTTCGGTCTCGATCGCGAGGCGATCGTCCCCCGTTGCTCGTCGGGCCGCACCCGCCGTCCGCGCACCGGTCGGGGCACCCGCACCAGCCTAGGGGACGGCGCGGACCGAGCCCGGCGAACCGGGACGATCCGGTCGCGGGCCACGCGGCCCGGCCGCGCCTGCGGCACGGCGGTGCGCCCAGGCCCTAGCGTGGCACCGTGAGCTCCGCCCCGAGGGACGTCCCCTCCCGGTTCGCCGCCGCGCTGGCCTCGCTGCGCCACCCGCGGCTGAGGCCCGAGGTGCACCTCGTCGAGGTGCCCGGCCCCACCCGCGTCGCGCCGTGGACGGCGGCCCTCGAGGGCGAGGTGTTCGCCGGCGGGGACGAGGTCGCCACCGGCCGGTTCGTCGTCCTGCACGACCCCGCCGGGCAGGACACCTGGCAGGGCGACTTCCGCGTCGTGACGCTCGTGCGCGCCACCCTCGAGCCGGAGATGGCGGCCGACCCGATGCTCGCGGAGGTCGCCTGGACGTGGGTCACCGAGGCCCTCGCGGCGGCGGAGGTCGACGTGCGCGCGGTGGGCGGCACGGTGACCCGCGTGCTGTCGAGCAGCTTCGGGGCGCTGGACGGCACGCCGGACGCGGTCGACCTCGAGATCCGCGCGTCGTGGACGCCCGCCGACACCGCCCTCGGCGAGCACCTCGCGCTCTGGGCCGACCTCATGACCACGGCGGGCGGCCTGCCGCCGCTGCCCGAGGGCGTCACGGCCCTGGCCTCGCGGCGGCATACCGTAGGACCGTGATCGCACCGCAGTCCTCTCCCGCGTGCCGGCCCGTGGCGGCCGCCGCATGAGCGCCGCCCTTCCCCCGGAGACCGCGGCAGCGGTCGTGCCGCTGACCGAGCCGGCGGACGGCGTGGGCGAGGTCGTCGCCACCGAGGCGGGCCTGCGCCGCGTGGTCGAGGCGTTCGCCGCGGGCACCGGCCCCGTCGCCGCGGACGCCGAGCGGGCGTCGGGCTACCGGTACGGGCAGCGCACCTACCTGGTCCAGCTGCGCCGCGCGGGCGCCGGCACGGCGCTGGTCGACCCGGTCGCCCTGCCCGACCTGTCGGCGCTCGGCGCGGCCGTCGGCGACGCCGAGTGGGTGCTGCACGCGGCCTCGCAGGACCTGCCCGGCCTCGCGGAGCACGGCCTGCGCCCGGCGCGCGTCTTCGACACCGAGCTCGCCGCCCGCCTGCTGGGGATGGAGCGTGTGGGCCTGGCCGCCGTGGTCGCGGAGGTGCTGGGGCTGGGCCTGGCCAAGGAGCACTCCGCGGTGGACTGGTCGACCCGCCCGCTGCCGGTCGACTGGCTGCGCTACGCCGCGCTCGACGTCGAGGTGCTGGTCGAGCTGCGCGAGCGGCTCGGGGCCCGGCTCGAGGAGGCCGGCAAGGCCGAGTGGGCAGCGCAGGAGTTCGAGGCCGTGCGCACCGCCGAGCCGCCGGCGCCCCGGCCCGAGCCGTGGCGCCGCACGTCGGGCACCCACGGGCTGCGCGACCGCCGCCAGCTCGCGGTCGTGCGCTCGCTCTGGCACGCCCGGGACACCTCCGCGCGCGCCCGCGACGTCGCGCCCGGCCGCGTGCTGCCCGACCGCGCGATCGTCGCCGCGGCCGCCGCCATGCCCCGGAACGTCGGCCAGCTCGTGGCGCTGCCCGAGTTCGCCGGCAAGGCGACCCGGCGGCGCGCGGCGGTCTGGCAGCGGGCGGTCGACGAGGCGCTGGCGCTGCCGGCCGACCGCCTGCCGTCGTTGCGCGGGCCGCGCACCGACGGGCCGCCGCAGCCCCGCGCCTGGGCCGACCGCGACCCGGTCGCGGCGAGGCGCCTGACCGCCGCGCGCGAGATCGTCGCCGCGCTGTCGGAGGAGCTCGCCGTGCCGGTCGAGAACCTGCTGCAGCCGGACGCGCTGCGCCGGGTGTGCTGGGCGCCGCCGGAGCCGGTGACGACCGAGGCGGTCGGCGAGTTCCTGCGCGGCCGGGGCGCCCGCCCGTGGCAGGTCGAGCTCCTCGCGGGACGGCTCGCCGCCGCGTTCGACGCCGCGGCGTGAGCCGCCCGGCCGGCCGCGCGACGCGGGGGCGCACCGCCTGAGACGCGGTCTCATCCGGCGCTGGGCATTTCCCGGTACTCGCGGTAGCGTGCACTGCTGTGGCCTGGCCCACGACGTGCGTCGGACAGGCTCGCCGAGCGGCGTCGCTCTGCCCGGACGCCGTCGTCCCGACCCACGGATGGAGCTGCCATGACCGCAGCCACTGAGGCCCCGCGGACCGCCCGCCCCGGCGTCGCGCGCGAGCGCCGCCTGCGCGACGTCGTCTTCGTCGAGGGCGTGCGCACCCCCTTCGGCAAGGCGCGGCCCGACGGGCTGTACGCCGAGACGCGCGCCGACGACCTCATCGTCAAGGCCGTGCGCGAGCTGCTGCGCCGCCACCCCGAGCTGCCGCCCGAGCGCGTCGACGAGGTGGCGATCGCCGCCACGACGCAGCAGGGCGACCAGGGCCTGACGCTCGGCCGCACGGTCGCGGTGCTCGCGGGCCTGCCACGCACCGTGCCGGGCTACGCGATCGACCGGATGTGCGCCGGCGCCATGACCGCGGTGACGACCACGGCCAACGGCATCGCCGTCGGGGCCCAGGACGTCGTCGTGGCCGGCGGCGTGGAGCACATGGGCCGCCACCCCATGGGCTTCGACGCCGACCCCAACCCGCGGTTCGTCGCCGAGCGGCTGGTCGACGCCGAGGCGCTCAACATGGGCGTCACCGCGGAGAACCTGCACGATCGCCTGCCGCACCTGACCAAGGAGCGCGCGGACGCCTACGCCGTCGCGAGCCAGGCCAAGTACGCCAAGGCCCTCGCGAACGGCGACGTGGGCCCGGAGCTCGTGCCGGTCGCCGTCCGCTCGGCGGAGCGCGGCTGGGGCCTGGCCACCGAGGACGAGCTGCCGCGCCCCGGCACCACGCTCGAGGGCATCCGCGACCTGCGGACGCCGTTCCGCCCCGGCGGCCGGGTCACGGCCGCCACCAGCTCGCCGCTCACCGACGGCGCCACGGCGGCGCTGCTGGCGGCGGGCGACGTGGCGGGCGAGCTCGGCCTGCCCGTGGGCATGCGGCTGGTCGCCTCCGCCTACGCCGGCGTCGACCCCGCCGTGATGGGCCTGGGCCCGGTGCCCGCCACCGAGAAGGCGCTCGCGCAGGCCGGCCTGACCATCGACGACATCGGCCTGATCGAGATCAACGAGGCGTTCGCCGTCCAGGTCCTGGCGTTCCTCGACCACTTCGGGATCGCCGACGACGACCCGCGGGTCAACCCGTACGGCGGCGCCATCGCGATGGGCCACCCGCTGGCCGGCTCCGGCGTGCGGCTCATGACGCAGCTGGCCCGGCAGCTCGCGCAGCACCCGGAGGTGCGCTACGGCCTCACCACGCTGTGCGTCGGCCTCGGCCAGGGCGGCAGCGTGATCTGGGAGAACCCGCACCACCCCGACTACTCGGGCCACACCAGCGAGCACACCGCCGAGCACACCGCCGAGCAGGAGGACTGACGCGATGACCGACTCCCCCACCACGGCCCGCGCGGAGCGCGTCACCCACGCGCTGGTGCGCGACGTCCGGATGCCCGGCGGCGCCGGGACGATGGCCCTCGTCACCCTCGACAACGGCCTCGACCACACCAAGCCGAACACCCTCGGCCCGCAGGGCATGGCCGAGCTCGCCGAGCGCCTCACCGAGCTGCGCGGGCGCGCCGCCCGCGGCGAGATCGCCGCCGTCGGCATCACCGGCAAGCCGTACGTCCTGGCCGCGGGCGCCGACCTGCTCGGCGTGGGCGCCGTCACCACCCGCGAGGAGGCGCTCGAGCTCGGCCGCCGGGGCCACCGCGCCTACGAGCTGCTGCACGAGGCGGGCGTGCCGACGTTCGCGTTCGTCAACGGGCTCGCCCTCGGGGGCGGCTTCGAGGCGGCCCTCAACTGCGACTACCGCACCGTCGCCGCGGACGCCGGCGGGCTCGGCCTGCCGGAGACCGGCCTCGGCCTGGTGCCCGGGTGGGGCGGGGCGTACCTGGTGCCGCGGCTGGTCGGCATCGAGAAGGCCGTCGACGTCGTGCTGCGCCGCCCGGCCGCCAACAAGCCGTACAAGCCCGCCGAGGCGCTGGAGCTCGGCCTGGTCGACGCGCTGTTCGACGCCGCCGACTTCCTCGAGCAGTCGATCACCTGGGCCGCCCGCGTGGTCCGCGGCGAGGTCACCGTGCCGCGCCGGGAGCCCGACCCCGCGCCCGTGGTCGAGGCGGTCGTCGCCGGCACCCGCCGCTACCTCGACGCCGTCGTCGCGGGGTCGCGCCCGGCGCCCTACCGGGCGCTGGACCTGCTGGCCGCCGCCGCGGCGCCCGCGCCCGGCTACGACCGCGCCGCGGCGTTCGCCGCCGAGGACGAGGCCCTGGCCGACCTGCTCATGACCGACGAGATGCGCGCCGGCGTCTACGCCTTCCAGCTCGTCTCGGGCGGCAAGAAGCCCCAGGGCGCGCCCGACCCGGCCCTGGCCCGGCCCGTCGCGCGCGTCGGCATCGTCGGTGCCGGGCTCATGGCGGCGCAGATCGCCCTGCTGGTCGCCCAGCGGCTGCAGGTGCCGGTGGTCATGCGCGACCTCGACACCGAGCGCGTCGAGAAGGGCCTGGGCTTCGTGCGGGCCACGGTCGACAAGCTCGTCGCCCGCGGCCGCATGTCGCCCGACGCCGCGGCCCGCGTCGTCGCCTCCGTCCACGGCACCACCGACCTGCACGACCTCGCCGGCTGCGACGTCGTGGTCGAGGCGGTCACCGAGATCCTGTCGCTCAAGCAGAAGGTGTTCGCCGAGCTCGAGCAGGTGGTGGGCCCCGAGACGGTGCTGGCCACCAACACCTCGGCCCTGTCGGTGACGGAGATGGCCGCGGACCTGCGCCACCCCGAGCGCGTGGTGGGCATCCACTTCTTCAACCCGGTGGCGCAGATGCCGCTGGTGGAGGTGGTGCGGGCCGAGCGGACCGGCGACGAGGCTCTCGCCACGGCGTTCGCCGTGACCAAGAAGCTGCGCAAGACGGCGGTGCTGGTCGCCGACCGCCCCGGATTCGTCGTCAACCGGCTCCTGCTGCTGGTCATGGGCCAGGTGATCGGCGCGATCGAGGACGGCACGCCGGTCGAGGTCGCCGACGCGGCGCTCGCCCCGCTCGGCTTCCCCATGCCGACCTTCGAGCTGCTCGACCTCGTGGGGCCCGCCGTCGGGCTCCACGTGCTCACCTCGCTGCGCGAGGACCTCGGGCCCGAGCGGTTCCCCGCCTCGCCAGGGCTGGAGAAGATCGTCGCCGACGGCGTTCGGGTGGTCCTCGACCCGCCGGCGCCCGGGCTGCCCAAGCCGGTCGATCCGGCCGTGCAGGAGGTGTTCGGCCCCGCCCGCCCGGGCGAGCCGGGCGTGCTCGACGGGCCGGGCGTGCTGGACGCCGTGCTGACCGGGCTGGCTGCGGAGGTCGGCCGCATGCTCGAGGAGGGCGTCGTGGCCACGCCGCAGCAGATCGACCTGTGCATGATCCTCGGCGCCGGGTGGGGCTTCCACACCGGCGGCATCACGCCGTACCTCGACCGCACCGGGTACAGCGAGCGGGTGCTCGGGCGGCGGCTGCTGCCCGACGGCGTGGCGAACGTGCCGCGCGGCTGACGCGCCGCGCGGTCGCACAACCGCGCAACCGCACAACCGCGCGACCGCGCGACCGCATGGCCTCGGCCCGACGGCGGCCGGTCCCCACGGGGCCGGCCGCCGTCGTGCCGTCCGGGAACGTCACCCGTGGCGCACGCCCGGGGCGCTGGTGCCCAGGACGCCCGGGCGGGCACACTCGTGCCATGTCGGCGAGGCTGCCGTGGCTGGCGCACCTGTCGCGCGCGGAGCTGGAGCTGCTGGCGACGGAGCTGGCGGCCGAGCTCGTCGCGCGCCCGCCCTCGCCGGCCCGCGACCGCGTCGAGGCGGGCCTCGGGCGCTGGGCGGCGATCGCCGAGGCGTACGGCAGCGTCTCGGCCGCCCCGGACGACCCCGACGGCCCCGACGGCCCTGCCGACCCGGACGACCCGCCGCACCCGGAGCGGCCGGCTGACGGCGAGGTGTGACGTCCGTCGTCGGCCGCGCGGCGTCCGACGGCCTCTGCCATGCTTCCCGACGTGACAACGCTGCGCTCGTTCGGGGTCGAGGAAGAGCTGCTCCTGGTGACGGAGGACGGGTCGCCGTTCGCCAAGGCCCAGGACGTGCTGGAGACCGCCGAGGCGGGTGACGGCCCGCTCGAGAACGAGTTCATGGAGGAGCAGATCGAGACGGCCACGCCGCCGTCGTTCTCCCTCACCGAGCTCGCCGAGGCCCTGCACGCCGGGCGCCGCGGCGCCCAGGACGCCGCCGAGCGGCAGGGCGCGCGCGTCGCGGCCCTGGCCACCTCCCCCGTCCCCTTCACCGGCACCACCGTGGGCAAGCTGCGCTACCTGCGCGCCCGCGAGCAGTTCGGCCTCACCGCGCGCGAGCAGCTCACCAGCGGCTGCCACGTGCACGTCTCGGTGACGGACGACGCCGAGGGCGTCGAGGTGCTCGACCGCATCGGCCCGTGGCTCGCCCCGTTGCTCGCGATCTCCGTGAACTCGCCCTTCTGGCAGGGCCAGGACTCCGGGTACCACAGCTTCCGCTCGCAGGTGTGGGCGCGCTGGCCCACCGCCGGGCCCACCCGGGCGTTCCGCACCCCGGACGCGTACCACGCCGCCGTCAAGGCGCTCGTGGCCACCGGCACGATCCTCGACGAGAACATGGTCTACTTCGACGCCCGCCTGTCGTCCAAGTACCCGACCGTCGAGATCCGCGTCGGGGACGTGTGCCTCGACTCCTCGACCGCCGCGCTCCTGGCCGCGCTCGCCCGCGGGCTCGTGGAGACGGCCGCCCGCGAGGCCGACGCCGGCGCGCCGCTGCCGGACACCCCGCCGGAGATCCTGCGCACCGCGCACTGGCGGGCTGGCCGCTCGGGCCTCGACGGCGACCTGCTGGACCCGCGCAGCGGCCGGCCGGTCGGGGCGCACGACGTCGTCGGCGTGCTGGTCGACCACGTGCGCGACGCGCTGGTGGACGCCGGCGACCTCGACGCGGTGACGGAGATGCTGGGGCGGCTGTGGTCCACGGGCTCCGGCGCGGCCCGGCAGCGGGCCTGGGCCGTCGAGGCCGGGGGCGAGCTCGGGGCGGTCGCGCTCCGCGCCGCGGACGCCTTCCTCGCCTGACGCCCCGCGCCGCCAGCGACGCCGACGTCAGAGCAGCGCGAGCGCCGTGAGCGCGTCCCGGGTCGCGTCGGCGGCGGTCATCCGCTGCGCGGCCACCACCTGGTCGCGGCTGGCGTGGTCGAGGAAGCCCACGGGCAGGCCAACGTGGACGTACGGCGTGACGATCCCCTGCTCGCCCGCCCGCTGCGCGAGCATCGCGCCCACGCCGCCGTCGACCACGCCGTCCTCGAGCGTGACCACCAGGTCGTGCTCGCCGGCGAGCTTCACGAGCGCCTCCGGCACGGGCAGCACCCAGGTGGGCGAGGCCACGGTCACCTCGAGGCCGTGGGCCGCGAGCGCCTCGCCCGTGGTCAGGGCCGTGCCGGCCAGCGAGCCGACGCCGACGACGAGCACGCGGCGCCCGGCCCCTGCGGCCACGTCGCCGGCGGCGGCGTGCCGCGCGACGACGTCGACGCCGTCCAGCTCCTCGACCGCGGGGATCGGGTCGACCAGCGCGCCCTTCGGGTAGCGCACCACGGTGGGCGCGTCGTCGACGTCCACGGCCTGGCGCAGCGCGCCGCGCAGCGTCGCCTCGTCGCGCGGGGCCGCGAGCCGCAGCCCGGGCACGATGCGCAGCATCGCCATGTCCCACATGCCGTTGTGGCTCGCGCCGTCGTCGCCGGTGATTCCGGCGCGGTCGAGCACGAACGTCACGCCGGCCTTGTGCAGCGCCACGTCCATGAGCACCTGGTCGAAGGCGCGGTTGAGGAACGTGGCGTACACGGCGACGACGGGGTGCAGGCCGGCGAACGCCATGCCGGCGGCGGACGTCGCGGCGTGCTGCTCGGCGATGCCGACGTCGAAGGTGCGCTCCGGGAACTCCGCGGCGAACGGCGCGAGCCCCACGGGGTGCAGCATCGCGGCGGTGACCGCCACGACGTCAGGCCGGCGGCGGCCGATCGCGACGATCTCGTCGGCGAACACGCTGGTCCAGCCGAACCGGCTCGGCGCGACCGGCAGGCCGGTCTCCGGGTGGATCTGCCCGACGGCGTGGAAGCGGTCGGCGACGTCCTGCTCGGCGGGCGTGTAGCCGCGGCCCTTCTCGGTGATGGCGTGCACGATGACGGGCGCGCCGTAGGCCTTGGCCCGGCGCAGCGCGTGCTCCATCGCCACGACGTCGTGCCCGTCGACCGGGCCGATGTACTTGATGCCGAGGTCCTCGAACATGCCCTGCGGCGCGACGACGTCCTTGAGGCCCTTCTTGAGCCCGTGCAGCCAGTCGTACGCGAAGCGGCCCGGGGCGCCGGTGCGGTACAGCGCGCGCTTGCCCCACTCGAGGAACTGCTCGTACCCGCGGGTGGTGCGCAGTGTGTCGAGGTGGTTGGCCAGGCCGCCGATGGTCGGCGAGTAGGACCGCCCGTTGTCGTTGACCACGATGACCAGGCGGCGGTCGGAGGCCGCGATGTTGTTCAGGGCCTCCCACGCCATGCCGCCGGTGAGGGCGCCGTCGCCGATCACGGCCACGGCCGTGCGGTCCGTCTCGCCCTTGACGCGGTTGGCCTTGGCGATGCCGTCGGCCCAGGACAGCGCCGTGGACGCGTGCGAGTTCTCGACGACGTCGTGCTCGGACTCGGCACGCGACGGGTAGCCGGACAGCCCGCCGCGCTTGCGCAGCGCCGAGAAGTCCTGGCGGCCGGTGAGCAGCTTGTGCACGTACGACTGGTGGCCGGTGTCGAAGACGATCGCGTCGCGCGGCGAGGCGAAGACCCGGTGCAGCGCGATGGTCAGCTCGACGACGCCGAGGTTCGGCCCGAGGTGCCCGCCGGTGCGGGAGACCTCCTGGACGAGGAAGCGGCGGATCTCGGCCGCCAGCGCGGTGGTCTCCGCGGCGGTGAGCCGTCGCACGTCCTCGGGCGACCGGATGCCGGCCAGCAGACCCATGAACACTCCTTCGATCGTGGCCGTACCACTGTAGGCGCTCGGGGCCCTCCACCCGCACGGGGAGCGGGCCGCGACGGCGCCGCTCACGCGATCTGCACGCCGCCCACACCGCCCGGCCGGGGCCCTGTGCGCCCCGACACACCGCCCGGCGCGCCGAGGCGGTACGTTTCAAGGTGCCGACGGGAAAACCACACCGTCGGCACGCGAGCGCGGCCGAGGCCGGCCGCGCCGAGACCTCTGGGGACCACCAGTGCGCTTCCTCGACGGGCAGCAGCCCACCACCGACCTCACCTACGGCGACGTCTTCCTCGTCCCGTCCCGCTCGGACGTGACCAGCCGCTTCGACGTCGACCTCTCCGCCGCCGACGGCACCGGGGCCACCATCCCGGTCGTCGTGGCGAACATGACCGCGGTCTCCGGCCGCCGGATGGCCGAGACGGTCGCCCGCCGCGGCGGCATCGCCGTCATCCCCCAGGACATCCCGGCCGACGTGGTCGCCGACGTCGTCGCGGGCGTCAAGGCCAAGGACCCCGTCGTCGAGACGCCGGTCGTGGTCGCGCCCACCGAGACCGTCGCCACCGTGCTGACCCTGCTCGGCAAGCGCGCCCACGGCGCCGCCGTGGTGGTCGAGGACGGCCGCCCCGTCGGCGTCGTCACCGAGGCCGACTGCGCCGGCGTCGACCGGTTCGCGCAGGTGGGCCGCGTGATGTCGGGCGAGCTGTTCGCCCTGGACGCCGCCGACGTCGAGCGCGAGGGCCTCGAGGCCACGTACGAGCGCCTGCACGCCGCCAAGGTGCACCTGGCGCCGGTGGTGCGCGACGGCGTGCTCGCGGGCGTGCTCACCCGCAAGGGCGTCGTGCGCTCGCACGTGTACCGGCCGGCCCTCGACGCCGACGGCCGGCTGCGGGTCGGCGCGGCCGTGGGCATCAACGGCGACGTCGCGGCGAAGGCCAAGGACCTGCTCGCCGCGGGCGTCGACGTCCTCGTCGTCGACACCGCCCACGGGCACCAGACCAAGATGCTGCAGGCGCTGGAGGCCGTGCGCTCGGTCGCTCCGGACGTGCCGGTCGTGGCCGGCAACGTGGTGACCGCCGCCGGCGTGCGCGACCTCGTCGCCGCGGGCGCCGACATCCTCAAGGTGGGCGTCGGCCCGGGCGCGATGTGCACCACCCGCATGCAGACCGCCGTCGGGCGCCCGCAGTTCTCCGCCGTGCTCGAGTGCGCCGAGGCCGCCCGCGGGCTCGGCAAGCACGTGTGGGCCGACGGCGGCGTGCGCCACCCGCGCGACGTGGCCCTGGCCCTGGCGGCCGGCGCGTCGCAGGTCATGATCGGCTCCTGGTTCGCCGGCACGTACGAGTCGCCCGGCGACCTGCACGACGACGGCACCGGCCGGCTCTACAAGGAGAGCTTCGGCATGGCCTCCGCCCGCGCCGTCGCGGCCCGGACGGCCGGCGCCGGCACGGCGTTCGACCGCGCCCGCAAGGCCCTGTACGAGGAGGGCATCTCCACCGGGAAGATGTACCTCGACCCGCAGCGGCCCGGCGTCGAGGACCTCCTCGACGAGATCACCTCGGGCCTGCGCTCCTCGTGCACCTACGCCGGGGCGCGCACCCTGGCGGAGTTCCACGAGCGGGCCCTGGTCGGCATCCAGTCGGCCGCCGGCTACCAGGAGGGCATGCCGCTGCCGACGAGCTGGTGAGCCCGCTCCCGGCGGCGCCCCGCGCGTCGCCGCCCGCGCCGTGACGGCGCGCGGGCGGGCTAGCCTCGACGGGTGACCACCGTCGAGGCCGGCTCCGCCCGCGCCCAGCTCCTCGCGCTCGCCCACGACCCGGCGTTCCCCGGGCCGTGGCCGCACGCGCGCGGCGCGCTGGCCGACCCCGCCGCCGCGCGGGCCGCCGCCGTGCTGGTGCTGTTCGGCGTGCTCGACGGGCTGCCCGCCGACCACGAGGCCCAGGCGGAGGCCGTCGCGGCCGACCTGGACGTGCTGCTGCTGGCCCGCGCGGCGACGCTGCGCTCGCACGCCGGGCAGGTCGCGTTCCCCGGCGGGCGCCTGGACCCGGGCGAGGGCACCGTCGCGGCCGCGCTGCGCGAGGCCGTCGAGGAGACCGGCCTCGACCCGGCCGGCGTCGAGGTGCTCGGCGTGCTGCCCGAGATCCCGATGCCGGGCAGCAACCACCGGGTGACCCCGGTGCTCGGCTGGTGGGCCCGGCCCACGCCGGTGGGCGTCGTCGACGTCGCGGAGTCCGCGGCGGTGTTCCGCGTCCCCGTGGCCGACCTCCTGGACCCCGCCCGCCGGTACACCTCGGTGCTGCACCGCGGCGGGCGCACCTGGCGCGGCCCGGCGTTCGTCGTGGAGGCCGACGGCGCCGAGCGCCTGGTGTGGGGGTTCACCGCCGGGATCCTCGACTCGCTGTTCGAGCACCTGGGCTGGACCGAGCCGTGGGACGCCGCCCGCGAGCTCGAGATCCCGTGAGCGCGACGTCCGCCGCCGCCGGTCGCGCGGCAGCGGGGCGGCGCTGATGGTCACCGCCGACCTCGACGTCACCGTGGGGCTGGGCCGTGCGCTGCTGGCCGAGCAGCACCCCGACCTGCTGGAGCGCGGCGGGCTGAGCGTCGCCGCGCACGGGTGGGACAACGTGATGCTGCGGCTCGGCGAGCACCTGGCCCTGCGCCTGCCGCGCCGCGCCGCCGCCGCGCACCTCGTGGAGCACGAGCAGCGGGCGCTGCCCGCCCTGGCCGCACGCCTGGCGCCCACCGGCGTCGCCGTGCCCGCGCCCGTGCGGGTGGGGCGGCCCAGCGCGGCGCTCGGCTACCCGTGGGCCTGGAGCGTGGTCCCGTGGCTCGACGGCGTCGCCGCCGAGGCCACGCCGGTGGCCGCTCGCACGGCGTGGGCGCCGGCCCTCGGGGCGTTCCTGGCCGCGCTGCACGTGCCCGACGGCGCCGCCGGCGCCCCGGCCAACCCGTTCCGCGGGGTCGCGCTGGCCGAGCGGCCGGAGGCGCGCGACCCGCACCGGCTGGCCGAGCGGCTCGCGGCGGTGCCGGCCCGGTGGCGCGCCGGCGCCCTGCGCGCGTGGCGCACGGCCCTCGCGGCCCCGCCGCACGCCGGCCCGCCGGTGTGGCTGCACGGCGACCCGCACCCGGCCAACCTCGTCGTGGCACCGGGCGGGCGCGGCACGGCCGGCGGCGCGCCGGACCGGCTGGTCGCCGCCGTCGACTTCGGCGACGTCACCGCCGGCGACCCCGCCTCGGACCTCGGCGGGCTGTGGCTCGCGTTCGACGCCGCGGGCCGGGCCCGGTGCCGGGCGGTCGTCGACGCCCGCGCGGACGGCGGGCGCGGCTGGGACGCCGCGACGTGGGCGCGGGCCGGCGGCTGGGCCGCGCTGTACGCGGCGAGCATGGTCGCCCACCCGGACGAGCACCCGCGCCTCGTGCCGATCGGCGAGCACGCGCTGCGCGAGCTGGCCGCCGAGGCGTGACCGAGGAGTGGTCGGGGCGTCCCGGCCGGGTGCCCCGGCCCCAGAAGTGGTCAGAAGCCTTCAGAAGGTGACGACCGTCGCGCCCTCGAGCGTGAAGCGGAGCAGCTCGTCCCGGGCCACGTGCAGCTGGAAGCCGCGGGCCAGCAGCGCGCCCTCGGTGCCCTCGGCGCGGGCCGCGTTCACGCACGCCCCGACACGGACCCCGGCGGCGACCAGCTCGTCGAGCTGCCGGTCGAACGTGCGCTCGGCCTCCGAGGCGCCCGCGCCCAGCCGCCGCTGCGCCGGGCCGAAGCAGAACACCTCCACGTCGACGCCGTGGTCGCCGGCGGCCTCCAGCACGCGCTGCGCCACGCGGCTGCCGGTCGCCAGCGAGTCGGGGTCGTCGTGGAACAGGTGGATGACGGTCTTCGGCACGTCGCGCTCCCTCGTCAACGTCGTCTCGACGGCCCGGGTGCGCCGCCGGCCCGGACCGTAGCGCGCGTCCTCCTCGCGCGGCGGGCCGATGTCGCAGACTGGGACCATGGCGAAGAAGCCCACCACGACCTGGACGGACTCCGACCCGCGGGAGCACGTCGCCGCCGTCGCGCACCCGGTCCGCCGGCGGGACGCCGAGACGCTGCTCGGGCTGATGGCCCGGGCCACCGGGCAGGAGCCGCGGATGTTCGGCGCCTCGATGATCGGGTTCGGCGAGTACCACTACCGGTACGCGAGCGGCCACGAGGGCGACGCGCCCGCCGCCGCGTTCTCCCCGCGCAAGGCCGCGACGACGGTGTACCTGCCCGACGGCGTCGACGCGCACGCCCCGGCGCTGGAGCGGCTCGGCCCGCACACCACCGGCGTCGGCTGCCTGTACCTCAAGGACCTCGGCGCGGTGGACCTCGAGGTGCTCGAGGACGTGGTGCGGCGCTCGTACGCCACGGTCACGGCGAGCACGTTCGGGCAGCGCGCCCGCGACGGCGCCGCCGGCTGAGGCGTCCGCGGTCACCCGCCTGCCGTCGAGCGTCGTCGTTCCCCGGCTTCCGGGCCTCGGAAGCCGGGAGAGCGCGACGCTCGGCGCGGCTCAGGTCCAGCGTCCGGCAGCACGACGGCGCCCCGCCGCTCCACCTGGAGCGACGGGGCGCCGTCGTCGTGCGTGAGGCCGGGGGCTCAGCCCACCAGCGAGCGCAGCACGTACTGCAGGATGCCGCCGTTGCGGTAGTAGTCGGCCTCGCCGGGCGTGTCGATGCGGACGACCGCGTCGAACTCGACCGTCGAGCCGTCCTCCTTCGTGGCGGTCACGTGCACCGTGGAGGGCGTGGTGCCCTCGTTGAGCGCCGTGATGCCGGCGATGTCGAACGTCTCGGTGCCGTCCAGGCCGAGCGACGCGGCGCTCTCGCCGGCCGGGAACTGCAGCGGCAGCACGCCCATGCCGATGAGGTTGGAGCGGTGGATGCGCTCGAACGACTCGGTGATGACGGCCTTGACGCCCAGCAGCGCGGTGCCCTTGGCGGCCCAGTCGCGCGACGAGCCCGAGCCGTACTCCTTGCCGCCCAGCACGACCAGCGGGGTGCCCTGCGCCGCGTAGTCCTGCGCCGCGTCGTAGATCGTGTCCTGGGCGCCCTTGACGAAGTTGAAGGTGAAGCCACCCTCGACGCCGTCCAGGAGCTGGTTCTTCAGGCGGATGTTCGCGAACGTGCCGCGGATCATCACCTCGTGGTTGCCGCGGCGCGAGCCGTAGGAGTTGAAGTCGCGACGCTCGACGCCGTGCTCGGCCAGGTAGCGGCCGGCCGGGCTGTCCGGCTTGATGGCGCCGGCGGGCGAGATGTGGTCGGTGGTGACCGAGTCGCCCAGCTTGGCCAGCACGCGGGCGCCGGAGATGTCGGCGACCGGCTCCGGCGTCGCGCCCATGCCCTCGAAGTACGGGGGCTTGCGCACGTAGGTCGACTCCGCGTCCCAGGCGAAGGTGTCGCCCTCGGGGGTCTCCAGCGCGCGCCACCGCTCGTCGCCGGCGAAGACGTCCGCGTAGTCCTTGGTGAACATGTCGCGGTCGATCGACGCGTCGATCGTCGCCTGGACCTCCTCCGGGGACGGCCAGATGTCCCGGAGGAACACCGGGTTGCCCTCGGTGTCGGTGCCGAGCGGCTGGCCGTCGAAGTCGAAGTCCATCGTGCCGGCCAGGGCGTAGGCGATGACCAGCGGCGGCGACGCCAGGTAGTTCATCTTGACGTCCGGGTTGATCCGGCCCTCGAAGTTGCGGTTGCCGGACAGCACCGAGACGACCGACAGGTCGTGCTCGTTGACCGACGCCGAGATCTCGTCCGACAGCGGGCCGGAGTTGCCGATGCAGGTGGCGCAGCCGTAGCCGACCAGGTGGAAGCCGAGCTTCTCGAGGTACGGCCACAGGCCGGCCTTCTCGTAGTAGTCGGTGACGACCTGCGAGCCCGGGGCCATCGACGTCTTGACCCACGGCTTGGAGGCCAGGCCCTTGTCGACGGCGTTCTTGGCCAGCAGCGCGGCGGCGAGCATGACCGACGGGTTCGAGGTGTTGGTGCACGAGGTGATCGAGGCGATCACGACGTGGCCGTGGTCGAGCTGCGTCGTCGTGCCGTCGGCGAGCGTGACGTCGACGACCTTGTGCGGGCGCGCGGCGGAGTCGCCGTGGCCGGGCGCGACCGGCTGGTCCGACGGGTTGTCGTGGGCCGAGGCGGCGATCGGGTCCGAGGCCGGGAAGGTCTCGTCGACCGACTCGTCCAGGCCGGTGAACGGCGCGGCCTCGTCGGCGCTGACGTAGTCGAGGATCGCCGAGGCGAACGACTCCTTGGCCTCGGACAGCTCGATGCGGTCCTGCGGGCGCTTCGGGCCGGCGATCGACGGCACGACGGTGGACAGGTCGAGCTCGAGGTACTCGGAGAACACCGGCTCGGTGTAGCCCTCGGCGCTCGGGTCGAGCCACAGGCCCTGCTCCTTGGCGTACGCCTCGACGAGCGCGAGCTGCTCGTCGCTGCGGCCGGTCAGGCGCAGGTAGTCGACGGTGACCGAGTCGATCGGGAAGATGGCGGCCGTGGAGCCGAACTCCGGCGACATGTTGCCGATGGTGGCGCGGTTGGCCAGCGGCACCTGGGCGACGCCCTCGCCGTAGAACTCGACGAACTTCCCCACCACGCCGTGCTGGCGCAGCATCTGGGTGATGGTGAGCACGACGTCGGTGGCGGTCACGCCGGCCGGGATGGAGCCCGACAGCCTGAAGCCGACGACGCGCGGGATGAGCATCGACACCGGCTGGCCCAGCATGGCGGCCTCGGCCTCGATGCCGCCGACGCCCCAGCCCAGCACGCCCAGGCCGTTGACCATCGTGGTGTGCGAGTCGGTGCCCACGCAGGTGTCGGGGTAGGCGCGCAGCGCACCGTCCACCTCGCGGGTCATGACCGTGCGGGCCAGGTACTCGATGTTGACCTGGTGCACGATGCCGGTGCCCGGGGGCACCACCTTGAAGTCGTCGAACGCCGTCTGGCCCCAGCGCAGGAACTGGTAGCGCTCGTGGTTGCGCTGGTACTCCAGCTCGACGTTGCGCTGGAACGCGTCGGCGCGGCCGGCGACGTCGATCTGCACCGAGTGGTCGATGACCATCTCGGCCGGGGCCAGCGGGTTGATGCGGGCCGGGTCGCCGCCGAGGGCCGCGACGGCCTCGCGCATGGTGGCCAGGTCCACGACGCAGGGCACGCCGGTGAAGTCCTGCATGATCACGCGGGCCGGCGTGAACTGGATCTCGGTGTCGGGCTGGGCGTCCGGGTCCCACGACGCGAGGGCGCGCACGTGGTCGGCGGTGATGTTCGCGCCGTCCTCGGTCCGCAGGAGGTTCTCGGCGAGGATCTTCAGGGAGTAGGGCAGCCGCTCCAGGCCCTCGACCGCCGCGAGGCGGAAGATCTCGTAGGCCTTGCCGCCGACCTCCAGCGTTCCCTTCGATCCGAACGTGTCCACGCTGCTCACTACGGCTCCTCCAACGGGGCTGACGCGCGCCGGGCCGTGCGCTCGCGCACGCGGGACACCGACGCTGGCTTCGGGGCTCACCCGGCCGGGCCGGGCACTGCGTCCAGCATATCCCACATATCTTGACGTCAAGATACTGAGGGTGCCCTCACCCGCACGGGAATCTTCCGGCCGCGCCGGTCGTTGCACCATGGCCGCCGACGGCCGACCGGAAGGACACCGATGCCCGCGCTCCGCCCGACCGCTCCGCCCGCGCCCAGCACCACCGCCGAGACCGCGGCGACACCCGCTCCCCCGCCGCCGCTGGCCCCGCTGCCCGCCCAGGCCGAGCGCCTGCTCGCCCTCGGCGCGGTGCCCGACGACGGTCCGCTGGCCCCGGCGGCGCTGCGCGAGGCCGCCGCGCGGCTCGCCGCCACGGCCCCGCCCGGCGCGCTGCTCGTCCTCGCGCCCGCCGTCGCGCCGCCGTCGCGGCTCGCGCCGCTGCTGCGCCTGCCCGCGCCGGGGCGGCAGGCCGGCGAGCGCGCCGGCTTCGTCGTCGCCGACATGACCGACGTCGACGCCTTCGGCCCGGTCGCCGAGGTGCCCGACGCCCCCGTGTACGCCGTCGCGCCGCCCGACCGCGGCGACGACCTGCGCGGCTGGTCCCCCGCCGAGGCCGCGGCGGAGCTCGCCGCGCGCGGCCGCACGCCGCTGACCCTGGCCGAGGGCGTGCACTGGGCGCTGCAGGCACCGGCGGTGCTGGACCGGAACGTCTGCTACATGACGATCGGCTCGCGCCTGCGCCGGGCCGGCGGGCGGTACGACGCCCGCACGCCGGCGCTGTGGATCTCCGGCGGCACGGGGCGCGACGGCCGCGAGCGCCGCGGCGCGCCCAAGGTGGGCTGGTGCTGGTGGAACAACCGGCACACCTGGCTCGGCTTCGCCTCCACGACCCGGCGGGTGGTCCCGTGACCGCGGCGTCGGTGCAGCGCCCGCCCGTGACGTTCCTGCCGAGCCCGTTCCTCGGCCCGGCGGTCTGGGAGCCGGTCGCCGAGCGCCTGCAGTCGCACGGCTGGCGCACCCGGGTGGCGCCCGTGCGCGGCACCGCGCCCGCCGAGGTGCTCGACGGCTTCGAGGAGGCCCTGCCGGACGACGAGCCGCCGGTCCTCGTGCCGCACTCCAACGCCGGGCTGTACGTGCCGGCGATCGCGGCGGTGCTGCCGCCGGCGGGCACGGTGTTCGTCGACGCCGCGCTGCCGCCGTCGTCCGGGGAGGCGGCGCTGGTGCCGCCCGCGCTGCGCGACGAGCTGCGCGGCCGGGCCGACGGCGCGGGCCTGCTGCCGCCGTGGACCGGCTGGTGGCCGCGCGGCGACGTGCGGGCCCTGGTGCCGGACGACGCGACGCTCGAGCGCGTCCAGGCCCAGGCGCGGCGGCTGCCGGCGACCTATCTCGACGCCACGCTGCCGGTGACCGCCGGGTGGGCGTCCGGGCGCAACGCCTACCTGGCGTTCGGCGGCACGTACGCGGAGGAGCTGGAGCAGGCGCGCGCCGCGGGCTGGCCCACCGACGAGCTCGCCGGCGGCCACCTGCACATGCTCGTGGACCCCGACGCCGTCGCGGGCGCGATCGCGGCCCTGCTGGCGCGGATCTGACGGCGGCGTCCGCCGAGGCGAGCCCGGCGCGTCCGTGCCTACGGTGGGTCATGGCTACCTACCGCGTCGAGGCCCTGCGCACGGACGGCCCGGACGACGTGCACTCGTTCCGCGCCGGCAGCGACGACGACGCCGCGGTCGTCCTGGCCGGCGAGCGGCGCGAGGGCCGGCTCCCGCCGATCGACCAGTACATCGTCCAGGTCACCGACGACGACGGCGGCCGGCGCCAGCTCGACACGCGCTACTACGCCTGACCGGGTCCCGGTCCTCGCGCCCGCCACCGCGCACCGCCGCGCGGCGGCGTCACCGCCGCAGGACCGCCACGGCCTCCACGTGGTGGGTGTGCGGGAACAGGTCGAACCCGCGCAGGTCGCGCAGCTCGTACCCGTGGTCGCCGAAGTACGCCAGGTCCCGGGCCAGCGCGGCCGGGTCGCAGGCCACGTAGACGACGGTGTGCGGGCCGCGGTCGGCGATCGTCGCGACGACGGCGCGCCCGGCGCCGGCCCGCGGCGGGTCGAGGACGACGACGTCGGCCCCGCCGACGTCGGCCCCGGCCGCGTCCGTGCCCGCGAGCACGCGGTCCACGGCGCCGAGGTGCAGCGTCACCTGGGGCAGCGCGTGGGCGTTGCGGCGCGCGTCCTTCACGGCGCGCGCGTCGCCCTCCACGGCCACGACCCGGCCGGACTCCCCCGCCGCGACGGCGAGCGGCAGCGTGAACAGGCCCGCGCCGGAGTACAGGTCGAGGATCCGGGCGCCGCTCACGTCGCCGACCGCGGCGAGCACCGCGTCCGCGAGCACGCCGGGCGCCGCGCGGTGCACCTGCCAGAACCCGTCGGCCGCCACGCGGAAGCGGAACTCCTGCCCGGCCACGGCCCCGGCCGTGACCGTGACGGCCTCGGCGACGGCGCGGCGGGCGTTGGGGCGGGTGTCCGCACGGCCGCGGTGCCACGGCGCGCCGTCGACCAGCAGCACCGGGTCGGCGCCGCCGGCGGGCGCGACCAGCTCGAGCTCGGCGCCCGGGCGCCAGCGGCGCGTCCACACGCCCTCGGCGTCCGCCAGGGCGGCGACCGCTTCGGTCGCCAGCGGCATGCCGTCCAGCGGCACGACGTCGTGCGAGCGGAACCGGCGCATGCCGGCGCGACCCTCACCGTCGGCGACCAGGTCGATGCGGGTGCGATAGCCGAGGCCGCCGCGCTCCTCGTCGCCGGGCGCGGCCTCCACCACCACCTCGCGCTCCAGGCGCGCCAGCCGCGCGAGCTGCTCGGCCAGCACGGCGGCCTTCCAGCGCCGCTGCGCGGGCAGCGCCACGTGGGACAGCTCGCCGCCGCCCACGCCGCCGGGACCCGCACCGGGCCAGGCGGGCGTCACCCGCTCCGGCGACGCGTCGAGCACCTCCACGGCGTCGGCGCGCCAGAACCGCGTGCCGCCCTCGGTGACGACGGCGCGGACCCGCTCGCCCGGCAGCGCGTGCCGCACGAACACGACGCGGCCCTCGTGGCGGGCGACGCAGTGCCCGCCGTGGGCGACGGGGCCGACGACGAGGTCGAGCTCGCGGCCCGCCTCGGGGTCGGCGGTGCGGGGGCGGGGCGCGGAGCGGTGGGGTCGGGGCACCGCACCATTCTCTCCCGCCGCAGGGGCCCGGCCGCACGCCGGGCGCGTCAGTACCGGCGCAGCCGGCCCTCCACGTAGTCCTCGCCCTCGAGCCCGGTGTGCCCCGCCGAGGAGGCCAGCTGCCACGGCACGGATGCCACCACGACGCCCGGCGTGAACAGCAGCCGGCCCTTGAGGCGCAGCGCCGACTGGTTGTGCAGCAGCTGCTCCCACCAGTGGCCGACGACGTACTCGGGGATGTACACGACGACGAGGTCGCGGGGGGACTCGCGCCGGATGGAGCGCACGTACTTGAGGATCGGGCGGCCGATTTCGCGGTACGGCGAGTCGAGCACCCGCAGCGGCACCGGCAGGTCGAGCGACTCCCACTGGCGGGTGAGGTCGGCCACCTCGTCCGGGTCGACGCCCACCGTCACGGCCTCGAGCACCGACGGGCGCGAGGCACGGGCGTACGCCACGGCCCGCATCGTCGGCTTGTGCAGCTTCGACACCAGCACGAGGGCGTGCACGCGGCTCGGCAGGGCGCGCGCCGCGGCGACGTCGTCGAGCGACAGCTCGTCGCGCACCCGGTCGTAGTGCGCCCGGATGCCGCGCATGAGGACGAAGAGCACGGCCATGGCGAGGAGGGTGATCCACGCCCCGTGGGTGAACTTGGTGAGCAGCACGATGACCAGCACGGAGCCGGTGCAGGCGAGGCCGACGGCGTTGACGACGCGCGAGCGCTTCATCCGCGACCGGGTGCGCGGGTCCGGCTCGCGCTTCAGCTCGCGGGTCCAGTGCCGGATCATGCCGAGCTGGCTCAGGGTGAACGAGACGAAGACGCCCACGATGTACAGCTCGATCAGCCGCGTCACCTCGGCGTCGAACGCGACGATGAGCACGACCGCCGCGGCGGCCAGCGCGATGATGCCGTTGGAGAACGCGAGCCGGTCGCCGCGGGTGTGCAGCTGGCGGGGCAGGAAGCCGTCCTTGGCCAGGATCGAGCCGAGCACCGGGAAGCCGTTGAACGCGGTGTTGGCCGCCAGCACGAGGATGAGGCCCGTGATGGCCGAGACGGCGTAGAACGCCGGCGGGAAGCCGGTGAAGATCGCCTCGGCGAGCTGGCCGATCGTCGGGTGCTGCTCGTAGTCGGCCGGGATGGGGCCGCCGTCGAGCCGCAGCTGCGACTGGGGGTCGGCCGCGTAGTGCACGCCCGTGGCCTGGGCGAGCATGAGGATGGAGACCACCATCGTGGCCGAGATGGTGCCGAGCAGCAGCAGCGTCGTGGCGGCGTTGCGCGACTTGGGCTTGCGGAAGGCGGGCACGCCGTTGCTGATCGCCTCGACGCCGGTCAGCGCGGCACAGCCGGAGGCGAACGCGCGGGCCAGCAGGAACGCGCCGGCCAGGCCGATGAGGCCCTGGTCGTAGGCGGCCGTGGGCACGAGCTCGAACTGCGCCGACTCCGCGGCGGGCAGGTCGCCGGCCAGGTACCGCACCGCCCCGGTGACCACCATGATGCCGATGAGGGCCATGAACAGGTACGTAGGGACGGCGAAGAACGTGCCGGACTCGCGCACGCCGCGCAGGTTCATCACCGTCAGCAGGACGACGGCGACCACCGCCGCGCTCGCCTCGTGGCCGCGCAGCGCCGGGACGGCCGACGCCGCGTACTGGGCGGCCGAGGAGATCGACACCGCGACCGTGAGCACGTAGTCGACCAGCAGCGCCGAGGCGACGCCGAGCCCCGCCGCGGGGCCGAGGTTGACGGTGGCGACCTCGTAGTCGCCGCCGCCGGACGGGTAGGCGTGCACGTTCTGGCGGTAGGAGGCCACGACGACCAGCAGCACGAACACGACGGCCAGGCCGACCCACGGCGAGATCGCCGTGGCCGCGAGCCCGGCGACGGCGAGCGTCAGCAGGATCTCGTCCGGCGCGTACGCGACCGACGACAGCGCGTCGGACGCGAAGACCGGCAGGGCGATGCGCTTCGGCAGGAGGGTGTGGCCGAGCTTCTCGCTGCGCACCGGGCGCCCGAGGAGGAGCCGCTTGGCGACGTCCGCGATGTCTGACACGAGTAGAACTGTAGGCACGCGCCGGGCCCCGCGCTGCGCCCGGCCGCAGGCGCTGTAGCGTTCCGTCCGTGCACTTCGTGATCATGGGCTGCGGCCGCGTGGGCGCCTCGCTCGCGCAGGGCATCGAGGGCCGCGGCCACTCGGTGGCGATCATCGACCAGAACCCCGACGCGTTCCGCCGGCTGCCCGCCGAGTTCGAGGGGCAGAAGGTGACCGGCGTCGGCTTCGACCGCGACACCCTGCGCCAGGCCGGCATCGAGGACACGTACGCGTTCGCCGCCGTCTCCGACGGCGACAACTCCAACGTCCTGGCCGCCCGCGTCGCCCGGGAGACGTTCGGCGTCGACAAGGTCGTGGCGCGGATCTACGACCCGCAGCGCGCCGAGATCTACCAGCGCCTCGGCATCCCCACCGTGGCCACCGTGCGCTGGACGGCGGACCAGGTGCTGCGCCGCATGCTGCCCCTGGGCGTCACCGACGAGTACCGCGACCCGTCCGGGCAGGTGCGCCTGGCCCAGGTCGACTACCACCCGGGCTGGACGGGCCACAGCGTGCGCCGCATCGAGGCCCTGACGGGCGCGCGGGTCGCCTTCCTGTCCCGCTACACCGACGGCGTGCTGGTCACCGGCGACACCGTGCTCCAGGAGAGCGACGTGCTGCACGTGCTCATGCGGGACGAGGACGCCGCCACGGTCGAGCGGCTGCTCGCCCACGCGCCGGACCTGAGGGAGGACTGATGCGCGTCGTCATCGCCGGCGCCGGCTCGGTGGGCCGGTCCATCGCCCGCGAGCTGCTCGCCCACGACCACCAGGTGGTCCTCGTCGACAAGTCGCCCGCCGCGATGCGCGTGGCCCAGGTGCCCGACGCCGACTGGCTGCTCGCCGACGCGTGCGAGCTGCCCACGCTGGAGACCGCGCAGGTCGCCGAGGCCGACGTCGTCGTCGGCGCCACCGGCGACGACAAGGCCAACCTCGTCTTCTCGCTGCTGTGCAAGACGGAGTTCGGGGTGCCGCGCACGGTGGCGCGCGTGAACAACCCGAAGAACGAGTGGATGTTCGACGCCTCGTGGGGCGTGGACGTCGCCGTCTCCACGCCGCGGATCATGACGGCGATGGTCGAGGAGGCCGTCGCCGTCGGCGACCTGGTGCGGATCTTCACCTTCCACCAGTCCGGCGCGGACATCCTCGAGCTCACGCTGCCGGAGACCTCGCCCCTGGTCGGCACCCGCGTGGGCGCCGTGCAGTGGCCGGCCGACACGGTGCTCGCGGCGATCGTGCGCGGCACCTCCCCCATCGCGCCATCCGTCGACGACACCCTCGAGGCGGGCGACGAGCTGCTCATCGTCACCGGCCGCGAGGCCGACGAGGCGGCGCTGCAGGAGCTGCTCGTGCGCGGCCGGACGGACGTCCTCCCCGAGGCCGCCGGGCCGGAGGACGCCGCGGACGCCGGGGTGGCGCTGCAGCCGCAGGCCGCGCAGCCCGGCGACGACGCCGCCCGCTGAGCACGACGGCGGCGACGCCGCGGTGCTCAGCCGGCGGCGGGCGTGACCGTCGGGGTGGGGTGCGGCCGCCGCACGACCGCCCAGGTGAGCCACAGCACCAGGCCCCACAGGGGCACGCCTAGCACGAGGTGCGCCGTGCCGAGCCAGCCGACCTCGTCCGAGAGGTACAGCGGGACCTTCACCGCCAGGCGGACGGCGAACAGCCCCACCCAGAACCACGTGGCGAGCGTGTACCGGCGCATCAGCTCCGGGTCGCGGCGCCAGGCCGTGGCCCCGGCGAGCGGGCTGCCGCCCTCGGCCGCGCGGGCGCGCGCCTGGTCGGCGCCGAAGCCCGCCCGCAGCGCCTCCACGACGAAGCCCACGACGGGCCAGCGCAGCAGGATCGAGGCGAGCACGGCCACGAGGTAGGCGGCGTTGGTCACCAGGCCCCAGACGTAGAAGTCCTCGGCCTCCCCCGAGCGCCAGGCCCACACCACGCCGACGCCGATGCCCAGCAGGCCGCCGAGCGCCTGCGTCGCCGGGGCGCGCTGCACCAGGCGCGCGACGACGGCCACCAGGGCCGCGGCGACCGCGGCGCCGAGGGACCACGCGAGGTTCGACGACGCCACGAAGACGGCGACGAACACCAGCCCCGGCAGCACCGCCTCCACGACGCCGCGCACGCCGCCGACGGCGTCGGCGAACGAGAAGTGCTCGGCCGTCACGGCGCGCAGCCCGCCGCCGCCCGCCGCGGCGGGCGGGTCCTGCGGGACGGACGGGGGCACGAGGGGCCGCTGGTCGCTCACTCGCCCGCCCGCGGCCGCAGCTCGTAGCGGGGGTTGAACATGGTGCGCCGCCCCTCGACGTCGCAGACCATGCCCTCGACCTTCACCCGGCGGCCGGGCTCGATGCCGGCGATGGCGCGGCGGCCGAGCCACACGAGGTCGACCGAGCCGGAGCCGTCGTAGAGCTCCGCCTCCACGGCGGGCACGCCCTCGCGAGGACGCAGGACGACGGAGCGCAGCACGCCCGCCGCCTTGCCCCGGGCGCGGGGCGCCAGGTCGGACACGGCCTTGCAGCCGAGCTGCTTCGCGGCCTCGTCGCGCTCCTCGACGGCCGCGACGTCGTCGGCGGACGCCAGCACGTGCTGGACGGCGGTGCGCAGTGACATCGGTGTGCTCGGTTCCTCAGCGGATCTCGGTGATCTCGGGCCCGCGGGTGAGCGGGTCGAACGTGGGCGTGCGGGGCTCGGTGCCCTCGGTCGCCGTCTCGGGCCTGCGGCCCTGGTTGGGCAGCGTGAGCGTCAGCAGGTCGCGGGGCGGGCGCGGCGCTCCGTCGCGCACCACCACGACGCCCGCGAACACCGACTCCAGCGCCCGGGCCGCCTCGGCGTCGACGGCGGCCTTGCCGGTCAGCACGCCGCGCAGGAACCAGCGCGGGCCGTCGACGCCGACGAAGCGCGCGGGCCGCACGGCCTGCCGGCCGTCGGACGTGGTGGCGGGGATGCGGGCGATGAGCTCGCGGCCGAAGGGACCGGGCACGTCGTCGACGGTGCCGCCCTGCTTGGCCACGGACCCGGCGATCTCCTCGCGGACCTCGTCCCAGATGCCCGCGGTGCGCGGCGCGGCGAACGCCTGGACCTGCAGGCCGGAGCCGCCGAGCGTCGCCGAGACGCCGGTGACCTTCTGGGTGCGCTTGTCGATCTCCATGCGCAGCTCGAGGCCGGGCAGCACGGGCAGCCAGATCGCGCCGAGGTCGACTCGCGGGCCCATGCTCGACACCTGCGAGGCGTCGAACGGGCCGCGGGTCGGCTCGGCCGGCCCGCCGGCCTCCTCGGCGGGCTCGCCGCCGGCCGCGGCCTCCTGCGGCGGCTCGGCGGGCTCGGACGCCTGCGGCGTCCCCTTCGACGCGGTGCGCCGGAACAGACCCACGGAGGGCCTCCTTCGCTCTCTCACCCCTGCCGGGCGCGCGCCCGGCAGGCCGTACGTGTCCACAGTAGCCCGGGGTCAGGACAGAGATTGAACGCCACCCGGGGCCCCGGTCGTCCCCGCCCGGACCGACCCTGGACCGACCCTGGCCCGGGTTCGGGCCCGGTCGGGGCCCGGGTCCGAGCTCGGGTTCGGGCGCAGGCTCAGGCCTGCGCCGCCGCCCAGCCGCCGCTGGAGCCGAACCCGCCCTCGCCGCGGTGCGAGCCCGGCAGGGTCTCGGCGCGCAGGAACCGGGCCCGCTCCACCTTCTGCACCACGAGCTGGGCCACGCGGTCGCCGCGCTGCAGCCGCACGGGCTCGGCGGCGTCGGTGTTGAGCAGCGTGACCTTGATCTCGCCGCGGTAGCCGGCGTCCACGGTGCCGGGGGCGTTGACGATCGTCAGCCCGTGCCGGGCCGCGAGGCCGGAGCGCGGGTGGACGAAGGCGGCGTAGCCGTCGGGCAGCGCGATCGCGACGCCGGTGGGCACCACCACGCGGCCCTGCGGCGGGATCTCCACGTCGACGGTGGTCACGAGGTCGGCGCCGGCGTCGCCCGGGTGGGCGTACGCGGGCACCGGGACGGCGTCGTCGAGCAGGCGGATGAGGACGTCGACGGTGGTCCCGTCGGGCAGGTCGGTCTGCGGCACGCGGGCAGCCTAGCCGCCCGGCACCGCGCGGTCCGCGTCCTAGGGCCGCGTCCCGGGGCCGCGTCCCGGGGCCGCGGCGCTCCGGCCGCGCGGCCTGGGATGATCGTGCCCATGAGCGACGCCCCCGCCCCCGCCCACCGCGAGCGCCTGCACCCGGGCCCGGCCGCCCTCGGGGGCGCGCTCGGCCTCGGCCTGGTCATCGGCCTCGTCGCCGTGCCGCTGGGCGTGCCGGCCGCCGTCGTGGTCGGCGTCGTGGTCGCGGCCGCCGGCGTCGCCGCGCTGGTCGCCGGCTCGCCGGTGGTCGAGGTGCGCGAGGGCGAGCTGCGCGCGGGGCGGGCGCACGTGCCCGCCCGGCTGCTGGGCGACGTCGTGCCGCTGACCGCCGAGCGGATGCGCGCCGAGCTCGGGCCGCTCCTGGACGCCCGGGCCCACGTGTGCCTGCGCTCGTGGGCACGCACGGGGGTGCGGGTGACGCTCGAGGACCCCGCGGACCCGACGCCGTACTGGCTGGTCTCGACGCGTCACCCCGAGCGGCTGGCCGAGGCCCTCGTCGCGGCGCGGGACGCGGCGCCGGCCTGACCGACCGCCTGACCGCCGGCAGGACCGCCCGGGAACGCAGGAGGCCGCCGCGCCCAGGGCGCGGCGGCCTCCCGACCCGGCAGTCGCGGCCGGTCAGGTCAGGGTGTCGTCAGGCGGCGCACTCGGTGCAGATCATCTGGCCGTTCTTCTCGTAGGCCAGCTGGCTGCGGTGGTGGACGAGGAAGCAGCTCGAGCAGGTGAACTCGTCCGCCTGTCGCGGCAGGACGCGCACGGTGAGCTCCTCGCCGGACAGGTCGGCGCCGGGAAGCTCGAAGCCTTCCGCGGCCTCCGTCTCGTCCTCGTCGACGACACCCGACGACTTGTCGGAACGGCGGGCCTGGAGCTCCTGGATGGAGTCCTGCTCCACGTCCTCGTCGTTCTTGCGGGGGGCGTCGTAGTCGGTTGCCATCTGTGGGGTCACGCTCCGTGTCTCGGTGTCCGTACGCGCAGTCAATGCTCGGCGACCCGGTTTTGTTCCCGGTCGGCGCACGGATTGTGCCCCATTCGCGTCACGTACGCGAGGCCCCGTCCGGCGTGGTGCGTCACACCCCCCTCACCTGCGGCGACACCGGTGTGAGACGCGTCTCAGAACGGTCGCCCGGAGCATCCTCCGCGGCGGCGTGTCAGCAACCGGCGGGCCCCGCCGCGCCCGGGCCTGGCTCAGGTCGGCCCCAGGTCGGGCCCGGGTCAGGCCCCCTCCGCGGCGCCGTCGGCGTCCGCCTCCTCCAGGAGGGCCACGAGGTCGTGGACGACCGGCGCGGCGCCGACGACGGTCATGGCCGTGCCGGCGCGGCGCCCGCGCAGCCCGGTGACGACGGCGCCGGACTCGGCGGCCACGAGCGCCCCGGCGGCCATGTCCCACGGGTTGAGCCCGCGCTCGTAGTACAGGTCGAGCGCGCCGTCGGCGACGAGGCACAGGTCGATCGCGGCCGACCCCAGCCGCCGGATGTCGCGCACCCGCGGCAGCACGGTGGCGAGCACCCGCGCCTGGGCGGCGCGGCGCTCGGCGGCGTAGCCGAACCCGGTGCCCACCAGGGAGGTGGCGAGGCTGGCGGCGCCGCCGGCGGCCAGCGGCTCGCCGTCGCGCGCGGCGCCCTCGCCGAGGCCGGCGGACCACGTGCGCCCGTCGACCACGGAGTGCACGGCGCCGGCCAGCGCCGTCCAGCGCTCGGGTTCGGGCGGCCCGGCCACGACGGCCACGGACACGGCGTAGGAGGCGACGCCGTACAGGTAGTTCACGGTGCCGTCGACCGGGTCGAGCACCCAGGTGAGCCCGCTCGTGCCGACGACGTCGTCGCCCTCCTCGCCCAGGATGCCGTCCTCGGGCCGCTCCTGCGCCAGGCGGCGGCGCAGCAGCGCCTCCGAGGCGCGGTCCATCGCGGTGACGGGGTCGACGTCGGAGGACTTGGTGGCGGCCACCGTGACCCGGGCCGGCCGCCCGGTGCGCACGAGCTCGCCGGCCTCGGTGGCCAGGCGCACGGCGAGGTCGCGCAGGCCGGCGACGGTGGTGCCCGCGGGCAGCGGCGGGACGACGTCGGACGGGTTCGGGCGCGGGGCGGGCGAGCTCACGCGCCCATCCTGCCCTGCCCCCGGCTGCCCCAGCGCCCCGACCAGCGGGAGTCGGCGCCGGGCACGACCCAGCCGAGCCGCAGCGACAGCAGCCGGAAGCCGAGGATGCCGACGACGACCAGCGCCTGCGTGACGACGTTCAGCGCGTCCGCGTGCCACAGCGCCGCCGTCGCGCCCGCGCCGATCAGCGCCGGGACCGCGTACAGCTGGCGGTCGGCGAGCACGAGCGGCACCTCCCCGACCAGCAGGTCGCGCACGATGCCGCCGCCGATGCCGGTCAGCACCCCGACGACGACGGCCGCGAGCAGGCCGACGTCGTACTCCAGGCCCTTGGTGGTGCCCAGCAGCACGAAGAGCGCCAGCGCGGCCGCGTCGAGCACGATGACGGCCCGGCGCATGCGCTCCAGGCGCGGGTGGAGGAAGAAGATCACCAGGCCGGCGGCGAGGGCCGCGACGACCAGCGGCCAGTGCGCGATCCCCACCGGCGGCGTGGCGCCGATGAGCACGTCGCGCAGGATCCCGCCGCCGAGCCCGGTGGCCCAGCCGAGCACGAGCACGCCGAAGACGTCGAAGTTCTTGCGCACCGCCGCGAGGCCGCCGGACAGGGCGGCCACGAAGACGGCGGCGAGCTCGATGGCGGCGTTCACGGGCAGGTCGTGCAGCAGGTCCACGGCGCCATCCTCCCCCGCCGACCGGCCCCGCCGCCCGCACGCCCACGGACGCGCCCGCCGGGCCGACGAGCACCTGTTCGCCCCATCGCCGATCGGCGGCACACCGGCGCGGTTGCGCCGCCGGGCGCCGCCGCGGTGGCACGCTCGGGGAGACATGTCAGCAGGGCGCAGGGTGGTCGACGATCCTGCCGAGGGAGGAAGCATGGCGGAGCTCCAGCTCGTGAGGGTCCGCGAGGACGGCGAGCAGCTCGTGCTGGCCGACGGCCACGGCACCGAGCACGTCCTCGCGGTCACCGACGCCCTGCGCACCGCCGTCGCGCGCCGGCGGCGCGACCCGGCCGCCCCCGCGCCCGAGCCCCCGACGTCGGGCCTGAGCCCGCGCGTGCTGCAGGCGCGGATGCGGGCCGGGGCGTCGGCCGAGGAGCTCGCCGCCGAGGCCGGCGTCGACGTCGAGCACGTGCGCCGGTTCGAGCACCCCGTGGTCGCCGAGCGCGACCACGTCGTCGGGCTCGTGCGCGCCCACCAGGTGCAGGGTCTCGACGGCGCGTCGGAGCTGGGCACGATCGCCGACGCGCGCCTGGCCGCCCGCGGCGTCCCGGCCGACGAGGCGACGTGGAGCGCGCGCCGCGAGGGCACCGCGCCGTGGGTGGTGGAGGTCCGCTTCGCCGCCGGCGACCGCGAGCGCTCGGCCCGCTGGACCTTCGACCTGCGCGGCCGCGTCGTGACGCCGCTGGACGACGAGGCCCGCTGGCTCGGCCAGCCCGACGACCCGCTGACCCCCGACCTGCGCGGCGTGCCGTCGCTGTCCACGCGCCGCGGCCCCGCGACGCTGGACGACGACACCACCCTGCTGCTCGACGACCTGGCCGGGCGCCGTGGGCAGCGCCCCGCGGCGCGCCCGTTCCCGCCCTCGGCGTCCGACGCCGACGCCGGACGGCCCGCACCGGGGCCCGCCGCGCGGGCGGACCGCGCGCCCGACGGCGGCGACGCCGGCGCGGCGGCGCACCCCCGCGAGCACGACGTGCCGGACGGCACGGTGCGAGGCGCGGACGCCGAGCCCGGCGACGGCCCGGAGGCCGACCACCCCGGCGCGAGCGTCGTGGACCTCGGCCGCTGGAACCCCCGGCGCCGCCAGGAGGCCCGCTCCACGCACCCGTCGGCGCACCCGTCGGCGCACCCGTCCGCGCTCCCCCCGGCCCACCCCGCGGTGCGCGCCGCGGCCGAGCGGGCCGCGGAGGAGCGCGCCGTCGACGGCTCGCCGGACGCCGCGCACCCGGGTGCGGCGGACCGGGACGCGACCGACGAGCCTGCGGCGGAGCGCGGCGTGCCCGAACGATCCGTGCCCGAGCGGTCCGTGCCCGAACGATCCGTGCCCGAGCGGTCCGTGCCCGAGCGACCGGCACCGGAGCGTCCCGTGGAGCCCGCGGCCGCGGTGCGGGACGACGAGGGCGCCGCACCGGGCGGCGCGGCCGCACCGGCGACCGGGGCGACCCCGGTGGCGGCCGGCGCGAGGCCCGCGACGTCGGCGCGCGGCGTGCCGGCGACGCGGCGCAGCCGCAAGGGCCGCCCGCAGGTGCCGAGCTGGGACGAGATCGTCTTCGGGGCCCGCCCCGAGAGCTGACCCCTCCGGGGCTCACTTTCTCAGCACCCGCCTCGAGGCTGGTCCCGGCCGGGCCGGCCTCAGCCGAGGTCGAGCATCCCCTCGCCGGCCTCGGCGAGCAGGCGGGCCGAGGCCGCCGTCATGCGCCGCATGTGGTGGCGCCGGCAGAGCACCTCGTAGGCCACCTCGAACGTGCCGGCCGCGGTGTCCCCGACGACGACCTGCTGACCCTCGACCACCATGACCCCGTCCACCGTGCGCGCGTTGTGCGTGGCGCGGCGGCCGCACCAGCACAGGGACTGCACCTGCAGCACCTCCGTGCGGTCGGCCAGCTCGAGCAGGCGCGCCGACCCGGGGAACAGGCAGGTGCGGAAGTCCGTGGTGATCCCGAAGGCGAAGACGTCGATCTCGACCTCGTCGACGAGCCGCGCGAGCTGCTCGACCTGCTGCGGGGAGTAGAACTGCGCCTCGTCGCACACGACGTAGTCGACGTAGCGCCCCTGGCGCTGCTCGGCCGCCACGACCTCCCAGAAGTCGGTGGCGTCGTCGACCTCGCGCGCGGCGACCTCCAGGCCCAGGCGGGACGAGACCCGTGCGGCCCCGGCGCGGTCGTGCCGGGTGAAGATCACCCCGGTGCGCCCGCGTGCCGCGTGGTTGAAGTCGAGCTGCAGCGCGAGCGTCGACTTGCCGGAGTCCATGGTGCCGGTGAAGAAGACCAGCTCGGCCACGGTCAGCCCTTCCCCGCGACGGCCGCCACCAGCGGCACCGTCATCTCGTGCGGGGTGAACGAGCCGTGCACGCCGGCCAGCTCCAGCGACGCCGGCGTCTGGGTGCGGGAGTCGACGACGGTCAGCCGCTCGCGCGGCGCCACCAGCACGTCGCCGACCCACGGCAGCACGTGGTCGGTCACGGGGCCGAACCAGCCCGCGGCGGTCGCCTCCTCGCGCAGGGCGACGACGGCGCCGTCCCCCAGCACGTCCCGCCAGCGCTCGGCGACGGCGGCGGCGCGGCCGTCGGCACCTGCCGCCCGCTGGGTGCCGTCCGCGCCGTGGGTGCCGTCGACGCCGTCCGGGCCGTCGACGTACAGGTGCAGCGCGCGCGGCTCGCCGCCGACCAGGGCCACGCCCTCGGCGAGCGCCGGGGTGGCCGCGACGTCGAGCCGGGCCGCCCGGTCCACCTCGACCTGTCCGTGGTCGGCCGTGACGAGCACGAGCGTCCCCGGCGGCACCGAGCGCACGAGCCGCGCGACCTCGCGGTCGAACGCCTCCAGCTCGTCGCCCCACTGCCACGACTGCCAGCCGTGGTGGTGGCCGGTCTTGTCGACGTCGCCCCAGTACAGGTAGACGAGCGCCGGCCCGCCCGGCCGCAGCGCGCGCACGACGCCGTCGACGCGGTCCTCGAGCGACTCGGCCGCCACGTACGCGCCGCCGCGCAGCGCCGCCAGGGTCATGCCGGACCCGGCGAACCGTGCCGGGCCGACCGACGTCACGGCGACGCCGGCCGCCGTCAGCCGCTCGAACACCGTGGGCTCGCGCTGCAGCTCGTGCGCCGGCACCGGCAGTGCGCCCGCCCCCGGCACGGGCCGGTAGGGGTCGGGCTGCTCGGTCCAGGACACCATGTTGGCCAGGCCGCCGGTGGCGGGGTTGCGCTGGGTGTAGCCGAGCATGCCGCTGCACCCCGGCGCCGTGCCCGTGCCGAAGGTGCTCACGGCCGCGGCCGTGGTGGAGGGGAACGTGGTGGTCAGCGTGCGCGTCCCGGGCAGCAGCCCGCGCAGGAACGGCGCGTGGCCGGCGCGCTCGGCGAGGTTGAGGTGGCCGAGCCCGTCGCACAGCACGACCACGACCCGCTCGACGGCGGGCAGGCCCAGCGCGGCCGCGCAGTCCCGCGAGGTCAGCCCCGTCGCGGTGGTGAGGTCGACGCCGAGGGCGCCGGCCGCGCCGGGCAGCACGGCGGCGAGGGAGTCGGTCCCGTAGGTGGGCGCGACGAGCCCGGCGGGCAGCAGGGCCGCGGCGGCGCTCACCGGGCCCGGCCGGCGGTGGCGGCGGACAGGGTGCGGGCGAACGCCACCGCCCGGCGCACGGCCGGGCGGCCCTCGGCCGTGCTCGACACGCGCACGACGACGTCGTCCGGCAGCAGCTGGCCGGTCAGGCCGTGGTCGGCGTCGCAGCCCGGGTCGCCGCAGGAGGCGGGCTCCAGCTCGAGCCGGGAGACCGCGCCCCAGCCGACGACGAGGTTGATCTCGCTCGCGGACTCGCCCCCCGAGGTGTACTCGGCGGGCCGGGCGACCACGTGCGTCAGGGTGACCGACCGGATCTCGGCCAGCGGCACCGCCTCGGTGGTCGCGGCGGCCGACGCCGGCGCGTCCTTGTCGCCCTCGTGGTCGTCGACGTGCGCGGCGACCAGCCGGCTCGGCGTCAGGACCAGCACGGTGAGGTGGCGGCGCACCTCGTTGTCGAAGGTGGTCTCGGCCTGCACGAGGTGGGCGACCACCTCCTCCCCCGCCAGCGCGACGTCGAGCACGTCCTCGACGAGCTGGGGGTAGTAGCCGGCACGGACGATGTCGGCGTGCAGGTCGGCAGTCAGCGGTCCGGTGTAGGGCTCGGCGTGCGGCACCCGCACATTGTTCCACCGCCGCGGACCGTCCCGCTGCAGGCGGTCACGGGCCCCCGTGCGCACGCCGCCGCGCGGACGCCCCCGGCGGGCCGCCTCGCCGTCGGCGGGCAGCGCGCGGCGCCGTCAGGCGGGCAGCGCGCGCCGCAGCCCGTCGGCGCGCTGCTCGGCCGGCCGGAGCCGCACGCTGGCGTGCAGCACGCGCGCGCACTCCTGCGCGACGACCACGGGGTACAGCTCGAGGCGCGCCACCTCCGGCAGGTCGTCGGCCAGCACCGCCACGCGCGCCACCACGTCCTCCAGCGCCGCCACGTCGGCCGGCGGGGCGCCCTGGTAGCCGAAGAGCCGCGGCGCGGCCCGCACCGAGCGCACGAGCTCGTGCACGTCGACGTCGGTCAGCGGCGCGATGCCGTAGGCCACGTCGTCGAGCAGCTCGGTGGCGTCGCCGGACAGCCCGAACGACACGACCGGGCCGAACAGCGGGTCCTCCGTCGAGCGCACCACGCACGCCACGCCCGACGGGACCATCGCCTGCACCTCGAGCACCGGCTCGCGGTCGGGCGCGAACGCGGCGGCGACCGCCCGCATCCGCTCCACGGCCTCGCCGAGCTCCTCGGCGTCGGCGAGGTCCAGCCGGACCCCGCCGAGGTCGGCGCGGTGCCGCAGCGTGCGCGCGGTCGACTTCAGCGCGACGGGCCAGCCCAGGCCGTCCGCCGCGGCGACCGCCTCGGCGGCGGTGCGCACGCGCCGCGAGCGGTGCAGCATCAGGCCGTAGCAGGCGAGCAGCTCGGCGGCGGCGTCCTCGTCGAGGTGCACCTCGCCGTCGCCCGCCGCGGCGGCCTGGCGCAGGTGCGCCTCGACCAGCCTCCGGGCCCGGGCCTGCTGCACGCCCGCGGGGCGCGCCGTCGTGCCGTGGTCGCGGTCGCGCCAGGCGGCGTGGCCGACCACCTTGGCGAGGGCGGCGACGGCGTCCTCGGGGGTGGAGAACGCGGGCACGCGGACCTCGCGGCCGTCGGGCGCCGTCGCCACGAGCTCCTCCGGCATGCCGTGCAGGCCGAGCATCGACGCCACCGTCGGACGGCCGGTGCGGGCCGCGGCCCGGGCGACGGCCCGCGCCACCGTGCCGCTGCGCGGCATCACGACCGGCACGTCGACCGCGACGACGACGTCGCACGCGCCGGGGGCGTAGAGCGCCTCCACCGTGCGCTCCACGTCCTCGTCGGACATGTCGGCCGACAGGAAGTCGCTCGAGGTGGCGACGACGAGGTCGTTGGCCGCCGCGGCCTCCGCCACGAGCGCCGCGAGCGCCGCGGAGCTGGCCAGGATGCCCACCCGTCGCCCGCCCGGCAGCGGCTGGTGGGCGACCACCTGCGCCACGTCCATGAGCTGGTGGGCGTTCTCGGCGCGGATGACGCCGGCCTGGCGCAGCAGCTCGTCGAGCATCCGCCGCGGCGCGCGGGTGGCGCGCACGGCGTGCCCGGGCGGCACCACCTGGCCGGAGCGCCCGGCGACCACCACGACGACCGGCTTCTCGGCCGCCACCCGGCGGGCGATGCGCGAGAACTTGCGCGGGTTGCCGATCGACTCCAGGTACAGGCACACCACCTGGGTGGCGGGGTCCTGGAGCCAGTACTGCATGAGGTCGTTGCCGGACACGTCGGCGCGGTGCCCGGCGGACACGAGCGAGGAGACGCCGAGGCCGCGGCGCTCGAGCGTGGCCGACAGGGTCACCGCGGCCGGCGCTGACTGGCAGAACAGCCCGACGACGCCCGGCGCGGGCGGGCGCGGCGCGAGGCTGGCGTGCAGCCGGGCGCCCGGCGTGGTGGTGAGCAGGCCGTAGGACGCCGGCCCGACGACGCGCATCCCGTGGGCGTGCGCGGTCCGCACGAGCGCGCGCTGACGGTCCAGCCCGCGCTGGCCGGTCTCGGCGTAGCCGGCGGACAGCACGACGACGCCGCGCGCCCCGTGCCCCGCCAGGCGGCGCACCGCCTCGACGGCCTCCTGCGGCGGCAGGGCCAGCACGGCGAGGTCGACCTGCGCCACCTCGGCCCACGACGCGAGCGGCGTGACCCCGGGCGCCGCCTCGACGGGGCCGGGCACGCCGAGCACGGCCAGCTCGGTGTCGCCGGGGTCGGCCAGGGCGGCGTCGACCACGCGGCGGGCCATGAGCGCCTCGACCGTGCTCGGCGCCGCGTCGGCGCCCGGGCCGACCAGCAGCACCCGCCGCGCGGCGAGCAGGCCCTGCATGCTGCGCGCCTCGGCCCGGTGCTCGCGGTCGGCCATGACCTCGCGGGAGCGCTCGGTGGGGTCGAGGTCCACCGACACCGTGACCACGCCGTCGTCGAGCTGCTGGTGCACGCCGTACCCGGCGGCCCGGAAGACGGCGAGCATCGACCCGTTCTGCGGCAGCACGTCGGCGGTGAAGCGGCGCACGCCGCGCTCGCGCGCGGCCGCGGCGAGGTGCTCGAGCAGCACCGACCCCAGGCCCTTGCCCTGCACGGAGTCGGCGATGTTGAAGGCGACCTCGGCCAGGCCCGGCTCGACGACGTCGTAGCGGGCGACGCCGATGATGTCCTCGCCGGCGCCCACGCCGCCCGCGTCCTCGGCCGGGCGCACCGCCACCAGCGCGGCGCGCTCCACGTGGTCCACGTGCGTGAACAGCCGCAGCTCCCGCTCGGTCAGCCGCGTGACGGGGGCGAAGAACCGCAGGTAGGCCGAGCGCTCCGACTGGCCCTGCTGGAAGCGCTGCAGGGCGTCGGCGTCCTCGGGGCGGATGGGCCGCACGTGCGTCGTGCTGCCGTCGCGCAGGACGACGTCCGCCTCCCAACCCACCGGGTACGCCGCCGTGCCGTCCGCTGCCACGGGGCCAGGTTAGCGGCCGGCCCGGCAGCCGCGGACGGGGCCGGGGAGCGAGCCGGGACAGGAGCCGGACGGGAGCCGGCCGGGAGCCGGACGGGAGTCGCGGGCGGTGGCGGCCGGGTGCCGCGGTTCCGCGGGATGTCGGTGGCTGCGCGGTACCGTGGGGTACCCCGGCGGGGCCTTCCCACGCCGACGTCCCTGCAGTCCCCCACCCTCCGGGAGCCCGAACGCCCATGGCGCGCAAGACCGCCGCCGTCCCGCCCGAGCCGGTCGACGAGAAGATCGTCGACGTCGACGTCGCCTCGGAGATGGAGACGTCGTTCCTCGAGTACGCGTACTCCGTCATCTACGCGCGGGCGCTGCCCGACGCCCGCGACGGCCTCAAGCCGGTCCAGCGGCGCATCCTCTACATGATGTCGGACATGGGCCTGCGCCCGGACCGCGCGCACGTGAAGTCCTCGCGCGTGGTCGGCGAGGTGATGGGCAAGCTGCACCCGCACGGCGACGCGGCGATCTACGACGCGCTCGTGCGCCTGGCCCAGGACTTCTCCCTGCGCCTGCCGCTCGTCGACGGCCACGGCAACTTCGGCTCGCTGGACGACGGCCCCGCGGCCCCGCGCTACACCGAGGCGCGCCTGGCGCCGCCGTCGATGGCGATGACCGCCGGCCTGGACGAGGACGTCGTCGACTACGAGCCGAACTACGACAACAAGCTCACGCAGCCGTCCGTGCTGCCGGCCGCGATCCCCAACCTGCTGGTCAACGGCGCCTCGGGCATCGCCGTCGGCATGGCCACGAACATGCCGCCGCACAACCTCGTCGAGGTGGTCGCCGCGGCCCAGCACCTGCTGGCGCACCCCGACGCCACGCTCGAGGACGTCATGCGGTTCGTGCCCGGCCCGGACCTGCCGAGCGGCGGCAAGATCGTGGGCCTCGAGGGCGTGCGGGACGCCTACCGCACCGGCCGCGGCTCGTTCCGCACCCGCGCCACCGCCCGGGTGGAGAACATCACCCCGCGGCGCAAGGGCATCGTCGTCACCGAGCTGCCGTACACGGTGGGCCCGGAGAAGGTGGTCGAGAAGATCGCCGACGGCGTCAAGAGCAAGAAGATCCAGGGCGTCGCCAACGTCCAGGACCTCACCGACCGCGAGCACGGGCTGCGCCTGGTCGTGGAGGTCAAGACCGGCTTCGACCCCGACGCCGTGCTGGAGCAGCTGTACCGGGCGACGCCGCTCGAGGAGTCGTTCGGCATCAACAACGTGGCGCTGGTCGAGGGGCGGCCGCGCACGCTGGGGCTGCTCGAGCTGCTGCGGGTGTGGGTGGACCACCGCACGGACGTGGTGCGCCGCCGGTCGGCGTTCCGCCTGGGCAAGCGCAAGGAGCGCCTGCACCTGGTCGAGGGCCTGCTCCTGGCGATCGTCGACATCGACGAGGTCATCCAGGTGATCCGGTCCTCCGACGACGCCACGGCCGCCCGCGAGCGCCTGCGCAGCGTCTTCGACCTGTCGGAGCCGCAGGCGAACTACATCCTCGACCTGCAGCTGCGCCGGCTGACGAAGTTCTCCCGCCTCGAGCTGGAGAAGGAGCAGAGCGACCTCGAGCGCGAGATCGCCGAGCTCGAGGAGATCCTCGGCTCCCAGGAGGTGCTGCACGGGGTCGTCTCCGAGGAGATGGGCGAGGTCGCGCGCACCTACGGCACGCCGCGGCGCACGGTGCTGCTCGACTCCGCCGGCGGCACCGCGACGTCGTCGGCGGCAGTGAGCCCCGGCGGGCGCGGGCGCCGCGCCGCGCCGATCTCGCTGGAGATCGCCGACGCCCCGACCCGCGTGCTGCTGTCCGCCACGGGCCTGCTCGCGCGGACCTCGGGCGAGCAGGCCGCCGCGGCGGTGGAGCGGTCCGGGCGCCGGCACGCGCACGACGCGCTGCGCGGCGACGCCCCGGCGACCACCCGCGGCCACGTCGGCCTCGTGACCACCGCCGGGCGCCTGCACAAGGTCTCCGTGCTCGACCTGCCCGCGCTGCCGCCGACCGACGGCGCGCCGTCCCTGTCCGGCGGCATCCCGGTGAGCGAGCTGCTCGCCCTGCCGGCCGGCGAGGAGGTGCTCGCCGTGGTGTCGCTGGCGCCCGACGCCCCGACGCTCGCGCTGGGCACCACCCAGGGCGTGGTCAAGCGCGTCGCCGGCGGCGACGTCCCGGCCAACAAGGACGGGTGGGACGTGATCGCGCTCAAGGACGGCGACCGCGTGGTCGGCGCCGCGGCGGCGGGCGACGAGGACGAGCTGGTGCTCGTCTCGTCCGACGCGAGCCTGCTGCATTTCGCCGCCTCGGCGGTGCGCCCGCAGGGGCGCGCCGCGGGCGGCATGGCCGGCATCAAGCTGGCGGCCGGCGCGCGGGTGGTGTTCTTCGGCGTGGCCCGCGCGGCCACCCGGGACCTGCACACGGTCGTCACCGTCGCGGGCTCGTCGGGGCAGCTGCCGGGCGTCGCGGGCGGCTCGGTCAAGGTGACGCCCTATGAGCTGTACCCCGGCAAGGGCCGGGCCACCGGCGGCGTGCGCTCGCACCGGTTCCTCAAGGGCGAGGACGAGCTCGTGCTCGCCTGGGTCGGCGAGGGACCGGCCCGCGCGGTCGGCACGGGCGGCCAGCCCGTCGAGCTGCCGGCCGACGACATGCGGCGCGACGGCTCCGGCGTGCCGGCGCTTGCCCCGGTCGCGGCGATCGGCTGAGCGACCAGGCGGCTCGCCCCGCACGACGGGCCCGGGCCGGGGCGTCCCCGGACCCGTCGTGGCGGGCGGTCAGGCCGCGGCCTTCTCCACGGCCGCCAGGAGGAGCTGCGCCAGGTCGTCGGGCCGGCTGAACATCGGCCAGTGCCCGGTGGGCAGGTCGACCAGCTCGTGGTCGCGCAGGGCGGCCAGCTCCGCCATCCAGGGCACGCCCTGGTCGAGGAACGACCGGTACATCGCCGACGCGCTCTCGAACCCGTCCCAGCGCTCGCACGCGATGACGGTCGTCGGCACGTCGTGGCGCCGCTCGTCGGTGAGGCGCAGCGGGTCGAGGAAGACGCCCCGCGGCTCCGGCACCGCACGCGCGCGGAACTGCTCGCGCAGCGCGTCGTCCAGGCCCTCCAGCTCCGGCGCCTCGAAGAAGTCCCACGCGGGCAGCGGCACCTCGTCGCCGACCACGGGTACCTCCTCGTTGACCGCCGAGCCCTCGACGGCCGGGCCGGCGTCGACGTACACGAGCCGCGCGACCGCGTCCGGGCGGCGGTCGCTGGCGGCGAACGCGATCGTGCCGCCGGCCGAGTGCCCGACGAGCACCACCGTGCGCCCCTCCGCGGTGAGCCGGTCGAGCACGTCGACGACGGCGGCGACGTGGTCCTCCAGCCCGATGCCCGCGCGGTCGGCGTCCCGCGACTCCTTGCCGGGCAGGGTGAGGGCGTGCACGGTGTGGCCGGCGGCCTCGAGGACGGGGCGCACGCCGTCCCACGCGGAGGCGTCGAGCCACGCCCCGGGGATCATCACGATGTCCATGCCGCAGACCCTACGGCGCAGGTGTGACACGTCCCACACCCGCGGCCCGCGGCGACAGGTGCGCGCCGGCGCGGCGCGTCAGAGGTCGAGCGCGTACGTCCGCGAGCCCGACGCCTTGACGTACCCGAGGCTCGCGTACAGGCCGGTCGCCCCGCTCGGGTTGGCGGTGTCCACGTCGAGGCTGGCCTCCCGCATGCCGTCGGCGGCCATGGCCCGCAGGCCGGCGGCGAGCGCCGCCACCGCCGCGCGGCGGCCGCGGTAGGCCCGCCGGGCCCCGAGCAGGTCGGAGTAGCCGAACGGGTATCCGCGCGCGGCGATCGAGTCCGGGTAGCGGCTGGCCATGTGGTAGCCGACGACCAGCGGCTCGCCGGCGCGCAGCGCCGCGGCGGTGGCCTCGTCGGTGTCGGGGTCCGCGAGCAGCGCCGCGACGTCGGGGTGCTCGTCGAGCACGAGGAACGACCAGCCGGGCTCGTGGTGCGTCGCCCCGCGCCGCCACTGCTCTGCGGTCTGCGGCTCGCTGCCCCAGTGGTCGCGGAAGGCGTCGTTGTGGGCGAGCCGGGTCGCCTCGTCGAGGTCGGGCGCCCACGGCACGAGCCGCAGGCCGTCGGCCGGCGTCACCTCCGTCACGGGCTCGGCGAGGTCGCGGCGCAGCTCGTGCCAGTAGCGCACCGGCGCCAGCCCCGCCCGCTCGAGCAGGCGGTGCTCGGCCGCCGGGGCGTCGTCCTCCGCCCACGTCTGCAGGCGCGCAGGCAGGTCCTTGCCGGAGGCGGCGAGGAGCTGGCGCGCGCGGGCCAGCCCCCACGCCAGGACCTCGCGCCCGACGCCGCGCCCGCGCCACCCGGGGTGCACCCCGCCGTGCAGGAGGCCGCGCGCGAGGCGCACGTCCCCGGGCGGGGTGAACGCGTGCATCCAGGCGCGCGGCTCGCCCGCGGCGTCGACGCCGAGCAGCCAGTCCGCCGCCGGGTCGGTCCACGGGGCGGTGAGCTCGTCGCGGACCTCCGCCTCCGACGTGCGGTGCGGGGCGCCGTCGGCCTCGAGCACGGCGTTCTGCAGCGCCGCGACGGCCGCGGCATCCGCCGCGCCGGCCCCGCGGTAGGTCAGGCCGCCGGCGGTGGGCACGGGCAGCGCGTCCGGGGCGGCGGCGCGGACGGCGAGGGGCACCGGCTGCGGCACGAGGTGCGGCGCGGGGTCGGGCGCGGGGTCGGGCGTGGCAGGCATGTCGGCCACGCTAGGGGCAGCCGCGGCCCGCGGCCGCGCAATTGCGCCCCGGGCGTCGCCCGCGCGGGGCCGGGCGCCTAGGCTGCCCCCGTGGGCCTGATCCCGGACGACGACGCCGCCTCCGCCCGCGCGGACGCCCTGCGCACCGCCGTGCGCACGCGCGTCGTCGTCGCCGACGGCGCCATGGGCACGATGCTGCAGGCCGCGGGGCCGACCCTCGAGGACTTCGCCGGCCACGAGGGCTGCAACGAGATCCTCAACGTCACCCGGCCGGACCTGGTCGCCGGCGTGCACGACGCGTTCCTCGCCGTCGGCGTCGACGCCGTCGAGACGAACACCTTCGGCGCCAACTGGTCCAACCTCGCCGACTACGGCATCGAGCACCGGATCCGCGAGCTCGCCCGCGCCGGGGCGGCGATCGCGCGCGAGCGGGCCGACGCCCACGCCACGCCCGACCGGCCGCGCTGGGTGCTCGGCTCGGTGGGCCCCGGCACCAAGCTGCCCTCCCTGGGGCACGTCACGTACGCCCACCTGCGCGCCACGTTCGCCGAGCAGGTCGCCGGCCTGCTCGAGGGCGGCGCGGACGCCGTGCTCGTGGAGACGAGCCAGGACCTGCTGCAGGCCAAGGCCGCCGTGGCCGGGGCACGCCGCGCGATGGCCGAGGTCGGTCGCACGGTGCCGCTCGTCGTGTCCGTGACCGTCGAGACCACCGGCACCATGCTCATGGGCTCGGAGATCGGCGCCGCGCTGGCGACGCTGCAGGCGCTCGACGTCGACGCCATCGGCCTCAACTGCGCCACCGGCCCGGACCGGATGAGCGAGCACCTGCGCTACCTCGCCCAGCACTCCCCCGTGCCGATGACCTGCATGCCGAACGCGGGGCTGCCGGAGCTCGGCCCGGACGGCGCCACCTACCCGCTGACGCCCGCCGAGCTCGCCGCGGCGCACCGGCAGTTCGTCCGGGAGTTCGGCGTCGGGCTGGTGGGCGGCTGCTGCGGCACGACGCCGGAGCACCTGCGCGCGGTCGTCGAGGCCGTGCGCGGCGCCGAGCTGTCCGAGCGCCGGCCCCGCCGGGAGAACGCGGTCGCGTCGCTGTACTCCCCCACCGAGCTGCGGCAGGAGACCTCCTACCTGGCCATCGGCGAGCGCACCAACGCCAACGGGTCGAAGGCCTTCCGCGACGCCCTGCTGGCGGCCCGGTGGGACGACGTCGTCGAGATCGCCCGCGCCCAGACCCGCGACGGCGCGCACCTGCTCGACGTGTGCGTCGACTACGTGGGACGCGACGGCGTCGCCGACGTGCGCGAGGTGGTCTCGCGGCTGGCGTCGGCGTCCACCCTGCCGCTGGTCATCGACTCCACCGAGCCGGCGGTGATCCAGGCCGGCCTGGAGCTCGTCGGCGGGCGCGCCGTCGTGAACTCCGTGAACTTCGAGGACGGCGACGGGCCGACGTCCCGGTTCGCCCGCGTCATGCCGCTGGTCAAGGAGCACGGCGCCGCCGTCGTCGCGCTCACCATCGACGAGGAGGGCCAGGCGCGCACGACGGCGACGAAGGTCTCCGTCGCCTCCCGGCTCCTCGACACCCTCACCGGCACCTGGGGCATGCGGCTCGACGACGTGATCGTGGACATGCTGACGTTCCCGATCGCCACCGGGCAGGAGGAGACCCGGCGCGACGCGATCGAGACCATCGAGGCGATCCGCGAGATCACCCGGCGCTACCCCGGCGTGCACACCACCCTCGGCGTGTCCAACGTGTCCTTCGGGCTGTCGCCCGCGGCGCGCGCCGTGCTGAACTCGGTGTTCCTGCACGAGGCGGTCGAGGCCGGGCTGGACTCCGCCATCGTGCACGCCGCAAAGATCCTGCCCCGCACCGCCGTGCCGGACGAGCAGTGGGCCGCCGCCGAGGACCTCGTGTGGGACCGGCGCCGGTACGACGAGTCCGGCGCGCTCGTGCACGACCCGCTGGCCCACCTGCTCGACCTGTTCTCCGGCGTCGACTCGGCCGCGCTTCAGGACGCGCGGGCCGCCGAGATGGCCGCGCTGCCGGTCGGCGAGCGGCTCGGGCGCCGCGTGGTCGACGGGGCGCGCAAGGGGCTCGAGGACGACGTCGCCGAGGCGCTGGGCGCGGGCATGAAGGCGCTCGACATCGTCAACGACCACCTGCTGGCCGGGATGCAGACCGTGGGCGAGCTGTTCGGCTCGGGGCAGATGCAGCTGCCGTTCGTGCTGCAGTCCGCCGAGGTGATGAAGGCGGCCGTGGCGCTGCTCGAGCCGCACATGGAGCGCGTCGAGGGCGGGCCGACCAAGGGCACGATCGTGCTGGCCACCGTGCGCGGCGACGTGCACGACATCGGCAAGAACCTCGTGGACATCATCCTCACCAACAACGGCTACCGGGTCGTCAACCTCGGGATCAAGCAGCCGGTCTCGGCCATGATCGACGCCGCCCAGGAGCACGACGCCGACGTCATCGGCATGTCCGGGCTGCTCGTGAAGTCCACGGCCGTGATGAAGGAGAACCTCGCCGAGCTGGTCTCGCGCGGGCTGGAGAAGCGCTGGCCCGTCCTGCTCGGCGGCGCCGCCCTCACGCGCACCTACGTCGAGGACGACCTCGCCTCGACGTTCCCCGGCGTCGTGCGGTACGCCCGCGACGCCTTCGAGGGGCTGCGGCTCATGGAGCCGCTCGTGCGCGTCGCCCGCGGCGCGTCGCCCGACGACGTCGGCCTGCCGCCGCTGCGGCGGCGGCGCCACGGCGTGGTCACGGTGGCCGAGACGCCCGACGACGCGATGCCGGCGCGGTCCGACGTCGCCGCCGACAACCCCGTGCCGGAGCCGCCCTTCTGGGGCACGCGGACCGTCAAGGGCGTGCCGCTGGCCGAGTACGCGGCCTTCCTGGACGAGCGCGCCACGTTCATGGGCCAGTGGGGGCTCAAGCCCGGACGCGGCGGCGGGGCGGGTGCCGACGCGCCCGCCGGCGCCGGGGCCACCTACGAGGAGCTCGTCGAGACCGAGGGGCGCCCGCGGCTCGCGGAGTGGCTCGAGCGGGTGCGCACCGAGCGGATCCTCGACCCCTCGGTGGTCTACGGGTACTTCCCGGTGTGGTCGGAGGGCGACGACGTCGTCGTGGCCCACCACGACGGCCCGGACGGCGGGTCGGGCGGCGAGCCCGGCACGGAGCGCCTGCGGTTCACCTTCCCGCGCCAGCGGCGCGACCGGCACCTGTGCCTGGCCGACTTCGTCCGGCCGCGGGCGTGGGTCGAGGAGACCGGCCGGTACGACGTGCTGCCCGTCCAGCTCGTCACCGTGGGCGCCTCGGTGGCCGAGCACACCGCCCGGCTGTTCGCCGCCGACCGGTACCGCGAGTACCTCGAGCTGCACGGCCTGTCGGTGCAGCTCACCGAGGCGCTGGCGGAGTACTGGCACGCCCGGGTGCGCGCCGAGCTGGGGTTCGCGGACGAGGAGCCCCGCGACGTCGAGGGGTTGTTCAAGCTGGAGTACCGCGGCGCGCGGTTCTCGCTCGGCTACCCCGCGTGCCCGGACATGGAGGACCGGCGCAAGGTCGTGGAGCTGCTGCGACCCGAGCGCGTGGGGGTGACACTGTCGGACGAGCTGCAGCTGCACCCGGAGCAGTCGACGGACGCGTTCGTCCTCCACCACCCGGAGGCGAAGTACTTCTCGGTGTGAGGCCTAGGGCGTCCGCCGGCGGCGACGCGAGCCCGGTGGACCGCCGGGGTGGGCGCGGTGGGTGAGCAGGAACACCCGGTGCGCGGTGATCAGCAGCGCGAGCCAGGCCAGCCCGAGCAGCCAGGCGAAGCACACGTCGGTCAGCCAGTGGTGCCCGAGGTAGACCCGGCTCAGGCCCATCGCCACCGCCCAGGCCACGGCGGTGGCCACGGACAGGACCCGCGACCACCGCTGCCGCAGCAGCGGGAACGCCAGGTACGCCACCATGCCGGCGATGACGGTGCTGTTCAGAGCGTGCCCGGAGGGGAAGGAGAAGGCGTGCTCGTACGGCGGCACCGCATCGCTCAGCGGCGGCCGGGGCCGCCCGACGACCGCCTTCCCCACTGTGGTGAACACCAGGGAGCCGGCGGCCGCGAGCACCATCAGCAGCAGCGGCGTCCGGCTCCGTCGCCGCCACACCAGCACGGAGGTCAGGGCCAGCGCGATGACGGTCATGCCGACCGGGCCGCCGAGCTGGGTGAAGGCCGTGACGAGCCGCGCCGCGGCAGGCGTGCGGACCGCCAGCGCCTCGTCCAGCACGGGCCGGTCCAGGCCGGCGATCCCGTCCCCCTCCTCGACCGCCTCGTACACCTGCGCCCCGGCCGCGGTCAGCCCGGTCACCAGCACCGCCCCGACCAGGGCGGTCACCACGAGCACCGTCCGGCCCGCGGCGACGGTCGCCACCGCCGTGGCCACCGTCGTGACCACCTTCGTCGCCACCGCCGGCGGCCGCCTGCGATCCTGCTGCATCACCCGTCCCCCCCCTCCTGCCGCGCCCTCGGACCGCCGTCCCGTCGGGCGCCCGGCTCGCTCAGCGGGCGGGTGCCGCCGCGGGCAGCGCGGCGCGCCGCTCAAGCCGCTCCACGAGGCCGACGACGGCCGCCGCGGCCGGCACCAGCACGAGGTTGCCCAGCAGCATGGGGCGCAGGAACGGCAGCCCGGCCACGTAGCTCGCCAGGAGCCCGTCGAGCCCGGCCGGGTAGAACGTGCCGCGGCCCAGCCACCACACGCCGAGGTTCGTCCAGAGGTAGAAGAGCAGGGTCCCACCGAGGCCGAAGCCGACGGCGGCGGCGTAGCGCCGCCAGCCGGCGCCGGCGCGCGGCGTCACCAGCGACGCCACGCCGATCACCGCCCAGGCGCTCCACGTGAACGCCAGCACGGCGGAGTTGCCCAGCAGCAGGTCGCTGGCCGCCACGACGGCCAGCGGCACGAGCGCTGCGACGCGGTGGCGCAGCAGCCCGGCCGCCAGGAACGCCGCCGCGGTGGACAGCTCGAGGTTGGGCGGCGCGCCCAGGTCGTCCTTGACCAGGCGCCACACGACCGCGAGCGCCGCGGCGAGCACGACGAGCGCGGGGCGCCACCAGCGGTGCAGCAGGTCGCGGGCGTCGAGCCGCCCGCCCTGCCGCCGCCGTGGCATCAGTAGGTCTCCAGCTTCCAGGTGATGGTCTGCCCGTCGCTGGTCTCCAGGGAGCCGGCGCCGACCTGCGCCTGCTCGCCGTCGACGTACAGCGCCCAGAACTCGTCCTTGTTCTCGTCCGCCCTGCGGCCCTGGATGCCGACGACCATCGCCTGCTCGCCCTCGCCCTCCACCTCGGCGTCGGGGTCGTTCTCCAGCAGGAGGTCGAGCGCGGTCCTGCCGTCCGCGCCGGGGTAGCTGAGCTCGGTCGCCGCGCTCGCGTCCGGCGAGGCGGACTCCGAGGCCGGCGCCGAGGCGGACTCCGACGGCGAGGCGGACTCCGACCGCATGGACGCGACGTCCGACGGCACGGTCTCCGCCTGGGACGGCGCGTCGTCGCCGACGGCGGAGCAGGCGGCGAGGCTCGCCGCGAGGACGCCCGCGGCGGACAGCGCCGCGAGACGGCGGACGAGGGGGCGGCGGGCGTTCGTGGAGCGGGTCACGGCTGCGAGTCTAGGGAGGGCGCCGCTCCCCCGCCCGTGGGACCGCGCGCCCGTCCGCGGACCGCCGGTCAGGCGTCGATCTGCGACCGGTCGAACGCGTGCGCGCCGGCCACGATGAAGTCCTTGCGCGGCGCGACGTCGGAGCCCATGAGCAGCTCGAAGACGCGCTCGGCGGCCTCGGCGTCGGACGCCCGGACGCGGCGCAGGGTCCGGTGGCGGGGGTCCATGGTGGTCTCCGCCAGCTGGTCGGCGTCCATCTCGCCGAGGCCCTTGTAGCGCTGGATGTCCTCCTTGTAGCGCTTGCCGGCCCGGTCGAGCTTCTTGAGCGTGGCCTGCAGCTCCGCCTCGGAGTACGTGTAGACGTACTCGTTGGGCTTGCCGCGGCCGCCGACCACCTCGACGCGGTGCAGCGGGGGCACCGCCGCGTAGACCCGGCCGGCCTCCACGAGAGGTCGCATGTAGCGGTAGAACAGCGTCAGCAGCAGCGTGCGGATGTGCGCGCCGTCGACGTCCGCGTCGGTCATCAGGATGACCTTGCCGTAGCGCGCGGCGTCCAGGTCGAACGACCGGCCCGAGCCGGCGCCGAGCACCTGGATGATCGCCGCGCACTCGGCGTTGCGGAGCATGTCGCCGATCGAGGCCTTCTGGACGTTGAGGATCTTGCCGCGGATCGGCAGCAGCGCCTGGAAGTCGCTCGAGCGCGCCAGCTTGGCGGTGCCCAGGGCCGAGTCGCCCTCCACGATGAACAGCTCGGAGCGCTCGACGTCGTCGCTGCGGCAGTCGGCGAGCTTGGCCGGCAGCGAGGAGGTCTCCAGGGCGTTCTTGCGCCGGGAGATCTCCTTCTGCTTGCGCGCGGTGACGCGGGCCCGCATCTCCGCCACGACCTTGTCGAGCAGCAGCGCGGCCTGCGCCTTGTCGTCGCGCTTGGTGGAGGTCAGCAGCGCGCCGAGCTCCTTCTCCACCACGCGCGCCACGATGCCGCGCACGGGGGCGGTGCCGAGCACCTCCTTGGTCTGGCCCTCGAACTGCGGCTCGGCCAGCCGGACCGTCACGACGGCGGTGAGCCCCGCCGTGACGTCGTCCTTCTCGATGCGCTCGCCGCCGTCCTTCGCGGAGATCTTCAGCCGACGGGCGTTGGCCTCCACCTGCTTGCGCACGACCTTGAGCAGGCCCTGCTCGAAGCCGGTCAGGTGGGAGCCGCCCTTGGGCGTGGCGATGATGTTGACGAAGGAGCGCACCTCGGTCTCGTACCCGACGCCCCAGCGCAGGGCGACGTCGACCTCGCAGTCGCGCTGCACCTCCTGCGGGCTCATGTGGCCGCGCTCGTCGAGCACCGGCACGGTCTCGGTGAACGAGCCCTGGCCGCGCAGCGTCCACGTCGCGGTGACCGGCGTGTCCGGGGCGAGGAACTCGACGAAGTCGACGGCGCCGCCGTCGTGCTTGAAGACCTCCTCGTGCGGGCCCGCCTCGCCGGGCGTGCCGGGCAGCCCGCGCTCGTCGCGGACGGTGACCTCGAGCCCCGGCACCAGGAACGTCGTCTGGCGCACGCGCGTGACTAGCTCGTCGTAGCTGAACACCGCGCTCTTCGGGAAGACCTGCCGGTCGGCCCAGTAGCGCACGCGCGTGCCGGTGACGCCGCGCTTCGTCTTCCCGACCACCGCGAGCTCGCTGTGGTCGGTGAACGGGGTGAAGGCGGCCTCGGGCGACGGGCCCGACGCCGGGTCGGCGAACGTGCCGGGCTCGCCGCGGTGGAACGTCATCCGGTGCGTCTTGCCGCCGCGGTCGACCTCGACGTCGAGGCGCGACGACAGCGCGTTGACCACGGAGGCGCCCACGCCGTGCAGGCCGCCCGAGGCGGTGTAGGAGCCGCCGCCGAACTTGCCGCCGGCGTGCAGCTTGGTGAAGACCACCTCGACGCCGGACAGCCCCGTCTTGGGCTCGACGTCGACCGGGATGCCGCGCCCGTCGTCGCTCACGGTGACCGAGGTGTCGGCGTGCAGGACGATGCCGATCTTCGTGGCGAACCCGCCGAGGGCCTCGTCGACCGCGTTGTCGATGATCTCCCACAGGCAGTGCATCAGACCGCGCGAGTCGGTGGACCCGATGTACATGCCGGGCCGCTTGCGGACCGCCTCGAGCCCCTCCAGGACGGAGAGGTGCCGTGCGGTGTAGCTCGATTCCGGGGAGGCGGTGGCGGTCACGCAACGAGGGTAGACGACGGTACCGACACGGCCGCACCGACGCGGCGGGACGGTCCGGCCGCACGACGCCGCGGCACGGTACGGCCGCCCTCGCCGCCCCGCCCGCGACTATGCCGGGAGCGAACCACCCCCGCCCCTGGGGAATTCTGTCGGTGCGTGATGGTTGGATTATCACGTGACCACTACGACGACCGCACCCCTCACCGCCGCCGACCGCTGCGACCGCTGCGGCGCCCAGGCGTACGTTCGCGTGGTCCTGCCCGCCGGAGAGCTGCTCTTCTGCGGTCACCACGCACGCGAGCACGCCCCCGCCTACTCCGACGTCGCCACCCACGTCCAGGACGAGACCGACCGCCTGCTGGCCGAGCACGGCGCGCGCTGAGCGCGCAGTCGCCGGCGCGGTGCGCCGGCGACCTCCACCCTCCCGAAGGCCCGCTCCCGCCACCGCGGAGCGGGCCTTCGTGCGTCCTGCGGGTGCCTGCCGTCGTCGGACTGCCTGCCGTCGTCGAGCTGCGGTCGCCGAGCGCCTGCCGGAGCGGCGCAGGACGGCCTCCCCGGCACGACGAAGGGCCCGGCCCCCGCGCGGGGGTCGGGCCCTTCGTCGTGCCGCGGCCGGTGGCCGCGGGCGGTCGACGTCAGTCGAGGTAGTCGCGCAGCACCTGGGAGCGCGACGGGTGACGCAGCTTCGACATCGTCTTGGACTCGATCTGGCGGATGCGCTCGCGCGTCACCCCGTAGACCTTGCCGATCTCGTCGAGCGTCTTGGGCTGGCCGTCCTGCAGGCCGAACCGCATCGAGACCACGCCGGCCTCGCGCTCCGACAGGGTGTCGAGCACCTGGTGGAGCTGCTCCTGCAGGAGCGTGAACGACACCGCGTCGGCCGGCACCACGGCCTCGGAGTCCTCGATGAGGTCACCGAACTCGCTGTCGCCGTCCTCGCCGAGCGGGGTGTGCAGCGAGATCGGCTCGCGGCCGTACTTCTGGACCTCGACGACCTTCTCCGGGGTCATGTCGAGCTCCTTGGCCAGCTCCTCCGGCGTGGGCTCGCGGCCCAGGTCCTGGAGCATCTGGCGCTGCACGCGAGCGAGCTTGTTGATGACCTCGACCATGTGCACCGGGATGCGGATGGTGCGGGCCTGGTCGGCCATGGCGCGCGTGATGGCCTGGCGGATCCACCACGTGGCGTAGGTCGAGAACTTGTAGCCCTTGGTGTAGTCGAACTTCTCGACCGCACGGATCAGACCGAGGTTGCCCTCCTGGATGAGGTCCAGGAAGAGCATGCCGCGGCCGGTGTAGCGCTTGGCCAGGGAGACGACCAGGCGCAGGTTGGCCTCGAGCAGGTGGTTCTTGGCCCGCTTGCCGTCGTGCGCGATCCACTGCAGGTCGCGCACCAGGCGGCGGGTGTCGGCGTCGGCCTTGGTGCGGTCGTAGCCGGGGAACTCCTTGGCCAGCTTCTCCTCGGCGAACAGGCCGGCCTCGATGCGCTTGGCGAGCTCGACCTCCTGCTCGGCGTTCAGCAGCGCGACCTTGCCGATCTGCTTGAGGTAGTCCTTGACCGGGTCGGCCGTGGCGCCGGCGGTGACGACCTGCTGCGCGGGCTGGTCGTCCTCGTCGGTGTCGGACACGACGAAGCCGGTGTCCTCGTCGTCCGACTTGGCGGGCTTGGCGGCGGCAGCGGCGGGGGCGGCCTCGACCGTCTCCTCCTCGTCGCCCGCGGCCTCCTCGGACGCCTCCTCGGCGCCGTCGTCGTCCGCGCTCGCGACGCCCGCGACGTCGCCCTCGTCGGTCACCTCGATCTCGACGTCGTCGATCTCCACCTCGTCGTCGTCGAGGTTCTCCTCGTCGTCGGACGCGGTGGCCTTCGACGCCTTGGCCCTGGTCGCCTTCGCGGCGGGCTTGGCGGCGGCCTTCTTGGCGGCGGGCTTCGCGGCCTTGCGGGCGGGCTTGGCGGTCTCCTCGGCGGCCTCGCCGTCCACCGCGTCGGCGGCGGCGGTGCGGGTGGTCGTCACCGGCGCGGCCTTCGGCTTGGTCGCGGCGGGGGCCTTGGCGGTGGCGCGGGTGCGCGTGGCGGACGAGGCGGCGGCGACCTTGGTCGCCGTCGGCAGGCCCACCTCCACACCGGCGACGGAGAGCCCCTTGAGCACGGCCTTGAGCCGCTTGGCGTCGCCGACGCCGGCGGTCTCGCAGGCCGTGCGGAACGCCTCGGCGTCCACGCGGCCCGTGGCGGTGCCCTGCGCGAGCAGCTCCTTCAGCGCAGGGTGCTCGAACTCACGGGGCAGCGTGATGTTCTGCGGTGCGGTGGACTGGGTGGTGGACGCCACAAACCGACCTTTCGGCAATCGAGGGGGCGGTGTCCCGCCGGGGTGAGGTGTGCGGGCCCGAGGGCCTTGCTTCATCGGACCGTCGTCGCTCCGGCGGACCTGGATATTGTACCGTCGCACGCCACGTCGGGGGTGCTCCGGCACTGGCTGGACCGGCACGTCGTGTGCCGGTTCGCTCCCGTACTGATGGGTCAACGCACCACGGCGCCGCAGGATTCCCACGAATCACCCGCTCGTGCGGGCGTGGCCGACGCCACGGGACGCGCACCGGGCACGGCGCCCGCCCGGCCCCGACGCGCGGCGCGAGCGGGCCGGGCCGGGCCGCACCGTCGCAGGCCCGGCGCCGGACGCGCCGCCGGGGTCAGGTCGTCATGGCTTCACCGCGAGCACGGGGCAGGGCGACTCCAGCAGGATCCGCTGGGCACCGGCGCCCAGGATGAGCTTCCCGACGGGGCTGCGCCGGCGCAGGCCGATGACGATGAGCTCGGCACCGACGCGGGCGGCCGTCTGCACGATCGACTCCGGCAGGTCGCCGTCGGAGACCACGACCTCGTGCTCCACGCCGGCCGCGGCCAGGCGCTCGGCGAGCGTCTCGCCGCCCTCGGCGCCGGCCGGCGCGCCGGCGGCCGCGGCGCTCGTCGCCGGGGGCTCGACGACCACGAGCCCGGTGCCGCGGGAGCGGGCCTCGCCGATCGCCGTCGCCAGGGCCTGCCGGCCCTCAGGGTTGCTCAGATGGCTGACCACGACCGTCATGGACCGCACGCTACCGGAGGTCGGCCTCCTCGCCCTGGTCAAAGGTCCGCCGCCGCCCGCCACCGGCGTGGTGCGGGCCTCCTCCACCCGCGCCGGAGGTGCGCCGCCGCAGCCAGCCGGGCGGCAGGCCCGCCCGCAGGGCTGCGTCGAGGAGCCGCGCGAGCCGGTGCCCCGGCTCGGCGGCGAGCGCCGCGTCCAGCCGGTACCCGGCCCGCCCGCCGTCGCCCGACCACCACGCGAGGAACGCGAGCAGCGTGAGGGCGGGCGCGGCCAGCCGCCGCGGGGCGTGCGCGGCCACGGCCTCGAGCACGGCGACCGCCGCCGCGGTCCGCTCCGGGTCGGGCGCGGCCGCCCGGCCGGCGTCCACCACCGAGGCGATCGCGGCGGCCGTGGCGTCCTCGAGCCCCGGCCCGGCGTCGCCGCGGGCGGTGCGCCGTGCGGCGTCCTCGTGCCCGGGCACGCACCACAGCAGCACGGCGTCGCGCACGGGCACGTCCGCGAGCGCCGCGGCCAGGCGTCCGAGCGCCGCGGGCCCGAGCGCGTCGGCGCCGGTGCGGGCCGCGCCGACCCAGGCGTCGTACGACGCGCCGCGCCACCCGACCCGGTCCTCGGCCGCGGCACGCTCCCAGCGGCGGGCGGCCTTGCCCGCGAGGCTCCGCGCGGCCTCGGGGGCCCGCCCGAGGCGGTACAGGTCGTCGCGGGACGCCGCGGGCGACCACCCGTCGACGACCAGCCGCGCGCGCACCGCGGTGGACTCCAGCTCCTGGGTCGGCGAGCCACCGGGCGGGCAGCACGCCGGGTCGGCGCAGTCCAGGCTGCGGTACTTCCGCTCCCCCACCACCCAGCGCTCGCAGCCCGGCACCAGCGCGCCGACCGCGGCGGCGAGGACGTCGACCGCGGCGACGACGTCGCTGCCGGGCCCGGTCTCGGCGGCGTAGCCCACGACGAAGGCGACCCGGGCGCCGTCCTCGTGGGCCCGGTGCGCGAGCAGGTCGGCGACGGCGTCCCGGCGCGGGGCGTCGGCGAGGTCGTCGAGGCCGGCCCGCGCGACCAGGCCCAGGGCGCCGTCGTCGCGCACGCACACCACGACGACGCACGCGGTGGGCCGGTAGCCGAGCGCGTAGGGGACGGCGGACAGCAGCTCGCGGGCGCCGCGCACCCGCATCGTGGCGGTGGTCATGCGTCGATCCCAGCCCGGGCGCGGGGCGGGCGGCGCCTTCCTCCGGGGTCCTGTGCGGGGAGGCGCCGTACGCCCGCCTGTGCGCAGCGTCGCGACCGCACGGCGGCGGCACGGCGGCGGCAGGGGGGACCGCGCGCTGCCGCTACCGTGTGCCCGTGCGTCACGCCCCGGACCTCGTCGAACGTCCCCCGCGACCGCGCCTGCGAGCGCTGGCCGCGAGCGCGGTGGCCGCCCTGGTGGCCGGCGGGCTGGCGTTCGCGTGCACGCCCGCACCCTCGGGACGCCTCGGCACCGCGACCGACGAGGACCTGCCCACGGCCGAGCCGGGCCCGCTCGCGCCGCTGCCGTCCTTCGACCCGGCCACGGCGGTCGCCGGCTACGCGCCGGGGTTCCCGCGGGACCTGCTGTCGGCACCCGACGACGCCACGGTCGTGGCGAGCTCCGCGGCGCCGGGCACCGCGCCGCTCACCGACGTCACGCTCAACCTTGCCTCCACCCGCCCGGCCGACGAGGTCCTGGGCCAGCTCGAGGACCAACTCGACGCGCAGGGCTTCGCGCGCGCCGACCCCGGCGTGCCGACGGGCCTGACCGCCCAGACCGCGTTCACCCGGCGCACCCAGGAGGCCGAGGGCGAGGGCGACCCGCTCGTCGAGACGCTGCTGGTGGGCGTGCTCGACGACGGCGACCGGCGCCTGGTGACGGTCAGCGGCTCGGTGGTGGTCCCGGAGGGCTGAGCGCGCGTCCCGGCCGGGAGCGCGCGGCCGCTTCCGCGTAGGCTGCGGACATGCCTGCACCGCTGGTCGACCTCGAGAACCTCCGCTCCGACGTCGACGCCGCGGTACGACGCCACCTCGACGGCCTCGCCGCGGAGATCTCCGGCCACGGCGACGCCGCCCGGGCGCTGACCGACCAGGCCGCCGTGCTGCTGTCGGGCGGCAAGCGCCTGCGCGCCGCGTTCGCGTACTGGTCCTTCCGCGCCCACGGCGGCCCCGCCGACGGGCCGCGGCGCGACGCGGCCGTGCGCGCCGGCGCGGCGCTGGAGCTCTTCCAGGCCGCCGCGCTGCTGCACGACGACGTCATGGACAACTCCGACACCCGCCGGGGCCACCCGACCGCGCACCGGGCGTTCGAGGCCCGCCACGCGGACGGCGCCTGGTCCGGCGACGCGGGACACTTCGGCGTCTCCGCCGCGATCCTCCTGGGCGACCTGTGCCTCGTGGCCTGCCAGCGCGAGCTGTCGCAGGCGCTCGAGCTGACCGGCCCCGAGGTGGCGCCCGCCGCGCGCGCCGAGTTCGACCGCATGCAGAGCGAGGTCATCGTGGGCCAGTACCTCGACGTGCTGGTCCAGGCCGAGCCGTGGGGCAAGGACCCGGCCGCCGACGAGGAGCGCGCGCGGGCCGTGCTGCGGGCCAAGTCGGCCAGCTACTCGGTGCAGAAGCCGCTCGTCGTCGGTGCGCTCCTGGCCGGCGCCACGCCCGAGCAGGTGCGGGCCGTCCGCGCCGCCGGGCTGCCGCTCGGGGAGGCCTTCCAGCTGCGCGACGACGTGCTCGGCGTGTTCGGCGACCCGGGCGTCACCGGCAAGCCGGCGGGCGACGACCTGCGCGAGGGCAAGCGCACCGTGCTCATGGCCCGCGCGATGGCGGGGGCCGACGACGCCCAGCGCCGCCTGCTGTCCGAGCGGCTGGGCGACCCCGACCTCGACGACGCCGCGGTCGCCGCCCTGCGCGCGGTGGTGGTCGACTCCGGCGCCCTCGCCGGTGTCGAGCGCCTCATCGACGAGCTCGCCGGCAGCGCGACGACGGCGCTGGAGTCGGCCGGGCTGCAGGAGCCGGGGCGCGGCGTGCTGCTCGGGCTCGCCCGCGCCGCGGTCGACCGCGCCGCCTGACACCCGGCCCGACCCTGGCGGACGGCCCTGGCGGACGGCCCTGGTGGACGGCCCTGGCGGACGGCCCTGGTGGACGGCCCTGGTGCCCGGCTCGGCTCCCGGT